>NZ_JAKJSU010000008.1:0-414517 GCF_050337265.1 Vibrio lamellibrachiae | reverse complement strand
CTTATCCCCTAACCTAGTTAGTTGATAAGAACGTGTGATTGACACTGAAACAATCTTTGTTGGGCTATCGCCAAGCGGTAAGGCACTGGCTTTTGATGCCAGCATTCCCTGGTTCGAATCCAGGTAGCCCAGCCACTACAACGTTATACAGATTCTCCAATGTCTTTATAATTATACTCTTCGCTAGAACTTACGTTTTAACAAGAGAAAGCTTTGCTGCGGTCGTGGCGGAATTGGTAGACGCACCAGATTTAGGTTCTGGCGCCGAGAGGTGTGAGAGTTCAAGTCTCTCCGACCGCACCATTATTTCTATCGTAAATCCACGTGATTTTCATAGGTATAAATACAAGAAACCAGCTTTGCTGGTTTTTTTGTGCCTGAAACTTTTTATCATCTATTCCCTACCTCTCCTTCCGTCCAATCGAATTAAAATACAAGTGTATCATCCCTCTCATCGGCTCTATATGACGATTGCTTGCTGATTCAAAGCAGAGTTCAATTCTCCGTTCTATCGTGCTTAAATAAGCTTACAGGCTCATCAACAGTATCAGTACCAATCCACTCTTAGATTCGAATTAGTTCAGCATAAGTAAATCTATAGATTGAAGAGTTAAACATTTTACTTGCCGATTCAAAACAAAAAATCCAGCCGAAGCTGGATTTTGGTTCAAGTCTATTAAAACTTGTTAGCTATTGCTTAAGAGAAATTTATCCCAGTAAACCTAGCGCTGAGTTTGGCGCTTGTTTCGCTTGAGCTAATACTGAACTCGAAGCTTGAGATAGAATTTGTGTCTTAGTCAGTGCAGTTGTTTCTTTCGCAAAGTCTGTATCTTTGATTCGGCTCTTAGACGCATTAACGTTTTCGTTAATGTTATCTAAGTTATTAATCGCATGATCAAATCGGTTTTGGAAAGCACCAAGTTGAGCACGGTGGCTATCAACAAATTTCAGTGCTGAATCGACAATAGCAACAGACTCTTGGGCACCACCTACAGAAGTAACATCAATCGTATCAACCGTTACAGCCGTTGGGCCACCGATAGCAAGTTCACCTGCAATAGCACCACCGAAGGTAACTGCGCCTTCAACTTTGTTGTTGTCTGCGTACATTTGAAGCTTGCCGTCTTCATCAACTGACGCTTTGATCATATCTTGCTGACCGTTGATGTACGTTGCAAGCTGTTCGATATCGTCACCAACTTTCGCATCAATAGCGATGTTTTGTGCATTACCAAACTTGTCCGTCAACGCGATCGTAAGATCGTTACCACCAGCTTGCACTGACCAGTTTTTATCCTGACCATTTGCTGCTTTATAACTATCACCACCCATCAGCGTATTATCACTACGCATGTTGTTTAGCGTTAGCATAACTGCTTCACCGTTGTCCGCACCAATCTGGAACGATTTGGTATCGAACGTGCCGTTTAGTAGTTTGTTACCACCAAACGAAGTAGTTTCAGCAATTCGGTTTAGCTCGTTGTTAAGAGCGCTCACTTCTTCCTGAATAGCCACACGCTCAGATTTTGAGTTAGAGCCATTTGCAGATTGAAGTGATAGATCACGCATACGCTGTAAAATGTTAGTTGTTTCGTTCATTGCACCTTCTGCTGTTTGTGCAATCGAAATACCGTCATTTGCGTTACGAACCGCAACATCAAGGCCTCGGCTCTGAACGTTCAAGCGGTTAGAGATCTGAAGACCTGCCGCGTCGTCCTTAGCGCTATTAATTTTAAAGCCTGATGATAGACGTTCCATTGATGTTTGCTGGGCGCTATTTGCACTATTCAAATAACGCTGAGCTGTCATCGCAGATACGTTTGTATTTACATTAACCGCCATAGTGGTCTCTCCTATTGATTTTCCGACGAGCGGAAATTTTTCTATCCGAACGGTTTTCGACGTCTCGAAAAACCAATTAGTTCTCTCAAAGTAAACTCTTAGCGACCTTAAAAAGAATTCCTTTAGAAAAAAGAAGAGATTAATATTTTTATTTTACTAAACACACTAGAAACAAGATGTTATAGACAGAATGGAAATTTAAAGCTAAAGAAAGTGGCCGATCGGCCGAGGGGGCATAAGTTATTGATTCACTTATTTTAGGTATAAAAAGGCTTCAGGCAAGAAAAAGCCCCTTTTCCTTTGAGAGAACCGGGGCTAGTTTGGTTAGCCGGCGCCATGCGGAGATCAAGAGAAATGATCACATTACCGACTGACCGGGGCGCATGTTTATCGTAAGAATAGCTAAGCAGGGTAAATCTGAGAGAGCTTAACATCCAATAATAATCACACTTTGCCTTGGGTTTTACCTATTACTCACGTCTGCGTAACTAGGGTAAAAGTCCAATTACTACTGCAACAACGTTATTGCAGAGTTTGGCAACTGTTTAGCTTGAGCAAGTATTGAAGTACCTGCTTGTTGCAATATTTGAGTTTTCGTCAATTGTGTTGTCTCTTTGGCGAAATCTGTATCTTTAATACGGCTATTCGATGCTTCAACGTTTTCTTGGATGTTTGCCAAGTTGTTGATGCTGTGACTTAATCGGTTCTGCTTCGCACCCAAATCCGCACGTTGTGAATCAACATACTTCAATGCTGCATCAACAATACCTACCGCGTTCTGCGAGCCTGTGACTGTTGTTACATCAATGTCTTTAACCGTGGTATAAACACCAGGCCCACCATTTAAGCCAAGCTCAGTAGCTAGCCCGCCAGAGATCGCTAGATCACCTTCAATATCAGGTTGAGCGACGAAGACTTGAAGCTTACCTTCATCACCAACAGAGGCTTGCACAGCGTCCGTTTGACCATTGATATAAGTGGCAAGTTCTTCGACGTCATCGCCGATCTTACCCATAATATCAACGGTAACTAGCTCACCGTTTTTGTCAGTAAATTCGAATTTCAGATCATTGGCACCGGCCGCGACATCCCAATTTGCATCTTTACCATTCTCAGCAAAGTAAGATTGACCACCCATTCGGAAATCATCTGCACGAATACTGGTCAAGCCCATGATGATCGCCTCACCTGAACTAGCACCAATTTGGAATGAAGCTTCACCAAATGAGCCGTTAAGTAGTCGACGTCCACCGAAAGAGGTAGTCTCCGCAATACGGTTCAATTCATTCTGCAGCGCAACGACTTCTTCGTTTAGAGCTTGGCGCTCAGACGTCGAGTTTGTGCCGTTAGCTGATTGCAATGATAGGTCACGAATACGTTGTAGAATACTCGTTGACTCATTCATCGCACCTTCTGCTGTCTGCGCAATTGAAATACCATCGTTCGCATTTCGCATTGCCACATCTAGACCGCGAGACTGAGCTGTTAGTCGGTTCGATATTTGTAAGCCTGCCGCATCATCTTTTGCACTGTTGATTCGGTTACCAGAAGACAAACGTTCCATTGACGTATTGAGTTCACCGGTGGCCTTATTTAAATAACGCTGAGCGGTTAACGCTGCTACGTTTGTGTTTACTGTAATGGTCATATTTGCTCTCCTAGTGAGTTCGCAAGTGCTTGCGAAGCGGCCAGCTTAATCTCATTTGGAAGCACTGACCGTAATTGCCTTGCTAAACCTGTATAACTACAAGTCTATTAATCTTATGTTCACTGTTAATAAGTTAATACAAGTAATGTGCCAACTTTTTAACCAGTTACCAAATCAAGACCAAGTTGATAAAAATCAACAGCTTGCACTTTTTTACTCACCATTCTCATCTAATTAAACAGAATTAATGGTTGTTTTTCATACGGCATTTGCCGCTAAATTGCCGCCTTCAATAATCAATTTTCAGTGGCGATAAATCACAACTAATGGCTCTTACGGCATAGCACGTAAGGCATCAATTAATTAGATGTAATTAAATAGAGTTAAATCTTTTGTTTTTCCGAACGCTTGCTGGGATGCTTGGAGCGCTCTTGAGTTTTCATTAAACTCAATAACTGCTTCTGCATAATCAAGGTCTTCAAAGTTACTCTTTGATTTTGCAAGCGTTAGTTTGAAGTCTTCATGTTGTTGCTCTTGTATGTCGAGGGTGCCAAGCCGCGCGCCAACATCTGTGCGAGCCTTATTTAAGTGAATAAATGCCGCATGAAACTCTTCAGTAATTTGATGTAACTTTGCGGTGCTATCTGCATCAGAAACAGAGTTCTCTGACAGATCCATCGCTTTTTGAAAACTTTCGAATATAGAATATGTTTTTCTAGGCTCAAGGGTAATGACGTCACTCTTACTAATTTGACCTTTTACCTGAATAGTTAACCCCTCATGACGAATACCTGTTGACGGGTTAAACTCGTCAGCTTTAATAACACTGCCATCTTTTTCAAGTTGATAACCAAATTTTCCATTGTTCATATCCACAAAGGTAACTTTGTAGTTTGAAGTGTCATCTGGGTCGATATTGGTTGCTCGTTCTAGCAATAATTCAGACGCATCATTAAGTTGGTATTCAGGCTCGTAATCACCAAAAGGATTATCAATGTCCATGAACAATTTATTACCAGGATCATTGATTGCCATATCCAAGGTGTTCGATACCTTCATTTTCCGCTGATAGTCATCACCGGCGTACGTTACCGTGCCGTCGTTATCACGAAAGAATGGTTGGCTTTTCGGCTTAGTCCCCGAGAAAATATAATTACCAGATTCATCTTGAACATTAACAATATTTAGAAAATTATTAGCAAGCTCTTGTATCTCACGCTTTTTAGCAAAGCGGTCTTCTGACGACAAAGAACCATTGATCATTTCCATCACGGTACGTTTGGCTTCATCAGCGAAGCTTTCGGTATTAGCGATAATGACTTCATGATGCTCCAATCGGTTTCTTACCAATACGATGGCATCTACATATTGCCTTAGCTGCTCCGATTGCTGGCCGACATTTTGAATATAGTGAGTAGCAAGTGGGTTATCACTTGCCTTCATTAGCTTCTTACCTGAGGCCAGCTGAGCTTGATTATGGTGGATCTTATTCTCTTGGCGACGCAAATCATTTTGCACCGACTGATAGTTATGGAAGCTTGAAATTCGATTTAACATTTAATGGCCTCCCTATCGTAGTGCCAAAATGGTATTGAACGTATCGTTTGCAGTCTGCATGATTCGTGATGACGCCATATAAGCGTGTTGAAACTTCATCATGTTTGCCGCTTCTTCATCCAAGTTCACCCCGGAAATAGAGGCAATTCGCTCTTGCGCTGCTTGTTTTTCTAGTTGAGACACATCAGCAAGACGAGAGGCTGTCGACATTTTCAAACCAACATCAGTGTTGAGGTTGTGATAGATATCCAACACGGTCGATTCATTATCATTGAGCTTTTTATCTGTTTGAATATTTTGCATTTTGAGTAAGTTGCCGTTGTCACCTTCAGAGGGGACAAGGTTTGCCGTGAACTTATCATTGGCAATTGCACCAGGGCTCAATGTGAAAGCAGTACCCTTAACAACAACAGGACCTTTGGGCGGGTATTCCTGAGGATCTAATAAGATATTGCCTTTAGTATCAGTTACAGCAAATTGATCACCTTTCGGTGAGACAACAACTTCAAACTCTTTAATATCACCCACTTGTAAGATTTTGAACTTTGCACTGCCTTGTGCGAATGATGTTGATGCTTTGAAGCTTTGAGCAGCTATCGCAGTAGGGTCATTGGTGGCCATTTGCATTTCAGCTGCTGAGTTTCTTGTTGGCCGAATAAGGATTCGCTCACCTGCATCTAAATTCTGACGAACTTCAATTCTGACGCCATCAATTTGCAGTGAGTTACCCGTCATTGGCACAGTCACCCTTTCGCCTGAAGGTCTGGTAATAAAATAGTCACTGCCATTATATTGAAGGGAGTACTCACCACCTTTTAATTGGCTGGTGTCTTCAATAAATACCGCAAGGTCAGCATTGGAGTCAGGTGTTTGAACGACACGTGACTTAGTAAAACGCTCTTCATTAACATCAGAGAATATCAAACCGCCAATGTTGCCTCGCAAATCAAGTCCTTGCGATTGAAGCTTATTCACTTCAAATGAGAATGATGCTGACATGCGGCCTAGCTCATCCATTAAATAGGGAATGTGTTTATCACGCATCTCGAGTAGCGCACCGAGCTTGCCATCGATATCTTTCGTGGTGATCGGTTTAATGGCTTTGCCTTCTACAATAGCTAAGCGGCGTTGGTGTACATCGGGGTAGCCATCCATCATTTTTAATTGGCTTGCTTCAGTCCCAGATACCAGCGTATGCCCGTTACCTATGTGAATATTGAAACCTTCGCCACTTTTACGCGAAGTCACCGTCACTTTGGTGAATTCCGATAATTCAGAAACAAGTCTCTCGTGCTGATCCATCAAGTCATTATGTGGCGCGGGCGTTCTCATCATCAGCCGTTGGGTATCTCTTAGCTCTAATGCTAATTGGTTGATTCGCTCGATACCCAAATCAAGCTTTTTGTTGGTTACGTCTGACTGCAAACGAATGCTCTCGTGGAAGTCATTAAGGTTATTACTGATCAGGCTGGCCTTTTCGAGCACCACTTTCCGGGTACCCACATCATTTGGGCTATCAGCTAGCGTTTTGACAGAATCAAACCATTCGTTTAGGTTCTCAGGAATCTTCTTAGATGCGACAGAAGAGAGCATGCTTGAAAGCATATCTAGATTCTCTTCGGTATCCGTTTTAAAAGCATGGCTGGTTGTCGACACATTAAGTTCATTAACGGCAAACTGATCCCAAGAGCGGCGAACTTTTTCCACATGGACACCCATGCCATAGGTTTCACCACCATATTGCCGAGGCGCATTGGTGCCTTGGATAATAGACTGTCGGCTATAACCATCTGTATTGGCATTGGAAATGTTATGCCCGGTGGTATTGAGTTGTCTCTGAGCTGTAAGAACACTTTGTGTCCCTAAATTCAGAAGATCCGACGCCATACTACACTCCAGAAGTTGATGAAAACTCAGTAAATACTGAAACCTACTTCTGTTATTGCAATATATATGCCAGTAGAAAAGAAATAAATGCCATCAGATACAAAAAAGGCTTACACCTTGTAAGCCTTCGTTTTAATTATCAACACTCATGTCTACATTTGATCAATGCGTTGTTTAACTCTTAGAATTTTATTCGCGTACTCTGGGTCAGTTGCATAACCAGCTTTGTGGATGCCGTGGATAAACTCTTCAGAGCTACCCGTTTGCTGCAACGCAGTGCTATAACGTGGGTTCTGATTCAAGAAGCGAACATAATCGTTGAAGCTATCTTGATAAGTCTCATACGAACGGAAAGCCGCACTCTCTTTCACAGGAACACCTTGATGATATTCTAAGGTTTGAGTAGCAACCTTATCACCCTTCCAGCTTCTGTCTGCTTTGATATTAAACAGGTTGTTGCTGCTGCCACTAGAGTTCTGAGTCACTTTTTGACCCCAACCCGTTTCAAGAGCGGCTTGGGCAAGAAGTAACGAAGAATCGACACCAAGCGCTTTAGCTGCTTGTGTCGCATACGGTTTCATTGAAGTAATAAAGCTTTCTGGTGAATCAAATGACGTTGGTTGAGCTTTCGAAACAGATGCAGCGGTAGTCGCTACTGGAGCAGTTTCTCGTAATTCTCGATTACGCTGAACGTTATTCATTATTTCTTCAAAATTTTCATCTTTGGCGGCCGCAGTTGAATTCTCGATTGAGCCTGTACTTAGCTGCGCAACAATCATATCTGCTAAACCTAAAGACCCAGAAGCACTGAGCTCACTCGACATTTGATCATCAAGCATTTGACGATAGAACTGCTGATTTTGACTATCCATAATGCCAGATTCAAACCCAGCATTCGCTTCTCGCATTGATTTGAACAGCATCGACGTAAAAATCGCTTCAAATTGCTTCGCTGCGGCGGATAACGCTGCTTGATCATCGCCTTCATCGCCGCTTACCGCTTTTTGACGAAGCTTATCTAAGCCTGCAATATCATGAATAAATCCGATGTCGTTGCCGTTGTTAATCATGGTCAGTCCTTAAATAATGATCAGTTGACCTTCAATCGCACCAGCTTGTTTAAGTGCCTGAAGAATAGCCATTAAATCAGAAGGAGCTGCGCCCACTTGGTTAACAGCTCTAACCAAATCATCCAAGGTCAAGCCCGGTTCAAACTTAAACATTTTCCCCTGCTGTTCTGTTACCTCGATATCTGTATCTGGAACAACAACCGTTTCTCCACCAAATGGGTTTCCTTGGCTAACATTTAAGTTTTCTTTAATTGCTACGGTCATACCACCATGCGTAACAGCGGCAGGTTTTAGACGAACATGTTTACCAACAACGATGGTCCCTGTACGCGAATTGACAATGATTTTTGCTGAACCATCCGCAGGGTTAAATTCAATATTCTCAACCGCAGATAGAAAAGCAACACGCTGGCTAACATCTCTTGGTGCTCGCACTCTCACAGAGGTTGCATCAATCGCCGATGCCATTTGCGGTCCAAGAAAGTTATTAACCGCATCCGCCATTCGTTGCGCTGTAGTAAAGTCAGACTCAAGAAGATTAAATGTGATGTAGTCACCACGACTGAAAGGAGTTGGGATCTCTCGCTCAACGATAGCGCCGCTAGAAATCATGCCTGCTGTAGGGTTGTTACCAACAATCTTTGAACCATCAGCACCGCTGGCACTAAAGCCACTGACGACCAAGTTACCTTGAGCAACGGCGTAAACTTGACCATCTAGACCTTTCATAAAGGTCTGCATCAAGGTTCCGCCTCGAAGACTTTTTGCCGAACCAATCGATGACACGGTGACATCAACTGTCTGGCCCTGCTTAGTAAATGCTGGCATCTCTGCTGTCACGATGACAGCGGCAACATTTTTCGTTTTCGGTTTTGTGCCTGGTGGCAATTGAATGCCAAAGTTTTGCAACATGGCATTGAAGCTTTGATCAGTGAAGGGAGTTGATTCGCCAGTACCCGGAAGACCAGTTACCAAACCGTAACCCACTAATTGGTTACTACGAACACCCGCTATTTGCGAAACATCTTTAATTCGTGCAGCTTGAGCGCTGGTCACGATTAACATCATGCTGATGAGTAATAGAGAGTACTTCTTCATTTGGTAACCCTTAAACTTTGTAAACGCTGTATCGATTATTAGACTAATTGTATTAATCAGTATTTAGCCAAAAAAACGACTTTCTAATAAAGTTACAAAGATACATTAAAGAATCGTGCCAAGAATCCAGGTTCTTGCATATCTTGATTCGTTCCGGTTCCTGAATACTGAATTCGAGCATTTGAAATTCGGTTTGAAGCAATCGTGTTATCAAAGTCGATATCATCTGGACGAATGGTCCCGCTCAAACGAATGTACTCATCGCCAGTATTTAAGGTTAACCATTTCTCACCACGAATAATAAGGTTACCGTTAGCGAGTACCTCGATAACTTCAACGGTAATCGAGCCAGATAAGCTGTTACTCTGATTTGCCGCAGCACTGCCACTGAAATTATTATCGTTACTTAAATTGTATGAGAAGTCATAGTCACCAATATTAAGAGGTCGCCCACCAACTTCTAATGGGTCCATACTAGCATCGTTGTTCTTAGACAGATCGGCATCCGAACTTTTTGCTGCTTTGGTCTTTTCATCCAGTGTAACGGTAATAATATCGCCAATGCCGCGAGGTTTAGAATCATCATATAAACTGCTAACCGTATTTAGATTAAACAGTGAGCCCGTTTCCGCTGCATAGTGCTCTGGTGCATGTTTAGGATGAATCGGTGCCCAAGCGGGATCTCCTGCAAGCGGATCATTTCTGCCACGCAAGGAATCAACTAAGCCTGAGCTTTCTTCTGAAGACTTATCCCCTTCCACTGCATCAACAGTTGTTGTTCCTTGAACAACATCCGGTGTTTCAATGGGTGGATCCATCATCACGCAGCCACTCATTAGTAGAATTGGTAAAACGCTAAGTATGCGAATCATGCTGATAACCTCGTTCTAGGCTAAAGGTAAATTACTTAAGGTAAATGGCTTAGAGCTGTTGGTTAACAAAGCTCATCATTTTGTCCACTGCTGAGATAACTTTCGAGTTCATCTCGTACACACGTTGAGCTTCAATCATATTCACAAGCTCTTCGGTTACGTTAACGTTCGAAGTTTCGAGCATTGACTGCCTTACCGAACCAAACCCATCAAGTCCAGGAACGCCTTCTTGAGGGTCGCCACTTGCGCCAGTTGGTAAGTAAAGGTTTTGACCAATTGGCTCAAGACCACCAGGGTTGATAAAGTCGACTGTGGTGATTTGACCGAGTACTTGGTTATCTTGCTGACCACGGACATTTACTGATACTTCACCATCGGTTCCGACAGTAATACTAATCGCATCGTCTGGAATGATGATTTCAGGCTCTAGCGTATATCCAGCTCCGGAAGTGACAATTGCGCCTTCATCATTGACGGTAAACTGACCATTTCGCGTATAACCGATGTTTCCATCAGGCATTAGGATTTGGAAAAAACCATCACCTTCAACCATCATGTCTAAGCTGTTAGTCGTCGTTTGAGTATTACCTTGGGTGTGGACCTTTTGGGTTGCCACAACCTTTGAACCCGCACCAAGCATTAATCCACTTGGAAGCTCAGTATTTTGAGACGACTGGCCACCGGGTTGATTGATATTCTGATAAAACAGATCTTCAAAAACCGCACGGCTTTTTTTGTAACCTACCGTTGATGCGTTTGCTAGGTTATTTGAAATTGTCGAGATATTGGTTTGTTGAGCGTCCAATCCCGTTTTACTTACCCATAATGCCGGATGCATAACAGTCTCCTTAAATTCTTATTAGCTCATACGAAGCAGAGAGTCGGACGATTTATCCATCTCTTCCGCTGTGCTCATCATTTTGACTTGCATTTCAAACTGTCTTTGCAAGTCAATCAGGCTTGTCATTTCGCCGACAGCGTTGACGTTACTGCCTTCTATAGCGCCTGTGAGCAGCTTTACATTGGCATCCGCTTCGTATGCCGCATTAGGCTCTTTCGAACGAAAAAGACCGTTAATATCTTTGAACAGAGATCGGTTATTGGTTTGAGTTAATTTAATGCGATCGACAATTTCCATGGCATCAGCTGGTGCCCCTTGAGGCACGACAGAAATAGTTCCGTCATTACCTATCTCGACCTTACTAATTGGAATAGGAAGTGTAATCGGTGCGCCCGTTTCACCTAGCACAAGATGCCCTGAAGCGTTCGTTAATAATCCATTTTGATCGATTTTAAGATTGCCGTTACGGGTTAAACCTTCTTTGCCGGTTTTATCCATTACAGAGATCCAGCCATCACCTTGAACCGTCACATCTAGATCTCGGCCAGTGGTAATCACACTACCTTGGGCAAAGTTTTGCCCTGGTCGTTCAGTCATACTGAATACACGAGTTGGAAGACCTTCACCGTAAGCCTGCATTGAGCGAGCTTGCGCTAAATCAGCACGAAAACCAGTAGTACTGACGTTTGCCAAGTTGTTTGCTCGTAGCTGTAGCGCTTGCATGTTCTGCTTTGCGCCACTCATAGCGAGGTAAAGAGTGCGATCCATAATGTGCTCCAATAACCAATGTTCAATTAGTTAAAAGCAATAGACGTGCCAAGTTTTAATTAACATTAAATCAATGAGTTACGATAATGGAAAGGTAATAATGAAAGGATTTGCCGTTTGTTGCCGCAGAGGAAAGGCAACAATACCAAACCAACATTGCCGCTGGTTTGGTATTTCTGATCATTGCGTAAACGAAATCGTTAACGAATTTGCAGAATATTTTGCTGTAGTTGACTATGGACTTCTAGCGCACGTGAGTTCGCTTGGAAATTACGCTGAGCCGAAATTAGGTCAACTAGCTCTTGGGTCATATCAATGTTAGATTGCTCTAGTGCGCCATTATTGATTGAACCAAATGATCCTTTGCCTGATTCACCCCAGATTTTCTCACCTGAGAACTGTGTTGAATCCCACTGAGTTCCGCCTTTCTTATCAAGACCTTGCTCATTGGCAACACGAACCATCCCAACTCGACCTAGAGTGACATTTTGACCATTAGAATAAGTGCCTAATACGCTACCGTATTCATCAAAATCTATCTTAGTTAGGAAGCCTGTTGTAGCGCCATCTTGGTGTGTCTTAGTAATTTCAAACGGAGCGGCGAATTGCGTCGCACCATCTAAATCAAAACCTAATACCTGAGTACCATCCGCACCATTTAGGTTAATACCTGCGGTTTCGAAAGTGTCAGTCAAAATGTTATTGCCACCATTCAGAGCAGCTAAAGTACCATCGTTATTGAACTTCATGGTATGTCCAATATGGCCAGTTGGAGATGCAGCATCACCACCAGCAATATTGAGCGGCTTTTCACCTTCAGAATCGGTCACACTGTAGTATTTATTCCACGTGTTAGGTTGAGTCATATCTTTCAAGTAGTAGGTAGATAACTTGTAAGATTGACCCATCGAATCATAAATAGTGGTTGATGTTGAACGGTTATAAGTGTCTGGGTCACTAATATCAAATAACGCAGGATCTTTAAGATCGCCGTTAGCAGGTAAGTTAGCCCCTACTTCAATCGCACTGGTTTGCTTAGGTTTACCAAACTCTGCAGGAATAGCTAGCGGTTCTGGCTCATAAGAAAGAACTTCACCAGTGTCTTTATTTACTTGATACCCAAGAAGGTACTGATCATTGGCATTAACAATGTAATTGTCTTTATTTAAATGGAATGCACCGTTTCGTGTCATTTCATTTTGTTGCGGTGCCATTCTATCTTTTGTCACGGCGAAAAAGCCCGTTCCCGACACTCGTAAATCCAGAGGGTTGTTCGTATAAATACTCGACCCTTCGTGGAACTGCTGCGCAACCTTGTTTGCCTGAACACCTTTACCTGGGGTGGTTTTAGCATTGGTAAAGATTGAGGTTGAATAAACATCACCGAACTCTGCACGAGATTCTTTAAAACCAAACGTGTTGGCGTTGGCAATGTTATTACTGGTTGTATTCAAATCTAATTGAGAAGCGGATAAACCACTTAATGATACATATGACATTCCAATATCTCCTATCTAGCTAGCATAGTTATGCTTTGCCAACTTCTAGTACTTCAGCAAGTCGAACTGGCGATTCAAAACCAGCTAGATTGAGCAGTACGTTACCATCACCTTTACCGAGAAGTACGCTATTCACGTTCGCATAAGTTGATACTTCAAACTCGCGATTTTCTCCATCTAGCAATCCAGAGGCTCTCACCTTGTATTTGCCACCCGGCAATGGGTTACCGTTATCGTCGTTACCGTCCCATTCAACTTTGCTGTCGCCAGTAGGTTTAGCCCCTACTTCGAACGTACGCAGCAATTGTCCTGCTTCATTTTCAATACGAACAAATAAGTTCTCTACTGATTGAGGAAGCTTAACCATTGCCGACATTGCAGCGCCGTCGTCTTTCACGCCAGCAGCTCCTGGTACCAATACATCTCGGCCAACCAAAGAGGATGCTTGTAGAGCTTGGTTTGATGTCATCGAAGAGTTCAAACTCTCAAATTGAGTGTTCATTTTTCCGATACCATCAACGGTTGCAAATGAAGCCATTTGCGCAATCATTTGATCATTACTGACCGGCTTAAAAGGGTCTTGTTGAGCCAGTTGCTTGGTGAGTAGTGATAAGAAGTCCTCTTGATTCAGATCTTGCTTACCACCTGTTTCCTCAGGCTTCTTCTGGTCTTGAAGTGATTTAAGCTGATCAACATAGGACAAGCCGCTTTGACCAACGTTATTTATTCCAGCCATTCGCTACCTCCTTATCCTTATTGACCCATCTGCAGCGTTCGCAGCAGCATTTGTTTACTTGCATCCGCTACTTGCACATTCGTTTGGTATGAACGAGAAGCAGAAATCATGTTTGCCATTTCTTCCATTACGTTGACGTTTGGCTTATAGATATAGCCTTCGTCGTTTGCTAATGGATGATCAGGGTTATATTCAGCATCCAGCGGTTTATCACTTTCAACAATACCCATTACTTTCACCGGCACAGTATGATCGCGGTTATAACGTGCCTTACTTAACTCTGCACCAAACACTGCGTGACGTGCTTTATACGTATCTTTTGCTGAGCTAGAGATACTGTCCGCATTGGCAAGGTTACTAGAAGTTGTATTTAGGCGAACGGATTCAGCGCTCATCGCAGAACCTGTCACATTGAATACATTGAATAAACTCATCTAGTTACTCCCCTTGATTGCTTTTGTTAAGTTCTTGAATTTACTTCCTAAGAAGTCGAGTGACGCTTGGTGTCTGATTTGATTTTGCATAAACAAATTACGCTCTAAATCTACATCTACCGTATTACCGTCACCGGTATCAGGTTGTGTTGGAATGCGATATAAGCTTTCCCCTGTCACCTTTGTTGAGGCAGAGATATGCCGACTATCTGTACGACTAAGACCAATACTTGCCCCCGACGTTGCCGCCTGCAGTGCTTTATTGAAATCCATTCCTTTTGATTTAAACCCAGGTGTGTTCGCTTGTGCGATATTGGTGGAAATCACCTCAGCATTGCGCTCACGGACCCCAACGGTGTGTTGGTGAATACCTAAAGCATTGTCAAAAGAAATAGCCATAATTGCCTCAACTCAAAGAACTGACTGTTACTACTAAGATTAAAAGCAATTTGTATACCAACTTTAAAGGTGCTTCTACAATTTACTTGAATCCTAACTACCTTTGGTGCAAAAACCGTTTGTAAGAAGGGCTCTGCAATTAACAGACCGCATAATGTGTATCAGCATTAGTTGGTCCGAATAAGATTTGGAATGTCTCACTTAAAATATAACACATCAGGCAAATAGGAAGTAGAAACGAAGTGGATAGAAGATAAACAAGCAAGGGAGGAAATGAAAAGCTCTTAAAGAGGTAAAGTAAAGTTCAAAGTTAGATAAAAGGTAAAGCTCGATATAAGAAAGCCCAGTTAAAAAACTGGGCTTCGTAGTAAATAGTCAACACTACTTCAACTTATAAATGATGCCCGGATTACAACGCACCATTTCAAAACGGTCGGTTAAGCCAGTCAGTGACTCAGAGGCACCTAACAACAAGTAGCCACCTGGGTTTAAGCTATTCGCCATCTGATTAAGCACTTGTGATTTCATATCCGGTGAAAAGTAAATTAATACATTTCGGCAAAATATGATGTCAAACTTACCAATGAGTGCGTAGCTTTCCATTAAGTTTTGCGGGCGAAAATTTACCAATCGCTTTACGTTATCTTTTACTTTCATGCGACCATCACCAGCATCTTCAAAGAAAGTACGACGACGCTCTGGCGATAGGCCTCGACCAAGTGCCAAGTTGTCGTAGACACCAGCACGACACATATCGAGCATAGTCGCTGAAATATCCGTTGCGGTAATGGCAACATTTGGCAGCATGCCAGGCTTACGTTGCTGAGTTTCTAAAATGGTCATTGCCATAGAATAAGGCTCTTGACCTGATGAACTAGCCGCAGACCAAATTTTAATCGGCCTCTTATTAGCGGCAACTTCCGGCAACAATTTTTCAGACAACACAGCGAACGGATAAGTATCACGGAACCATAGGGTTTCGTTTGTCGTCATCGCATCAACAGCGGCAACACGCAAATCTCGATTTCGCCCAGTGACGACATCACGTAATAGGTCAGACAGTGAGCCAACACTAAACTTAGTCACTAAAGGGCTAAGACGGCTTCTCACTAGGTATTGCTTGCTATCGCCTAAAACGATACCACACTGAGATTCCAAAAAGCGGCTGAAATCACGATACTCTTGATCGCTTATTGTTATCGCTGTCATTAATATCTCTTTTATTTTGTTAGCGCAGTTTTAACCGCATTACCCAATTCATCTGGGTTAAACTTAGCGATAAATGCATTGGCACCCACCCGCTCAACCATCGCTTGGTTAAAGACACCACTTAACGATGAGTGTAAGATCACATACAGATCTTTAAGGTCAGGGTTACGGCGAACTTCGGCCGTTAGGGTGTAACCATCCATCTCTGGCATTTCGATATCTGAAATAACCAAGGAAATTTGATCATAAATACTTCCCTCAGCGGCCATTTCTACAAGCTTATCATACGCTTCTTTGCCATCTTTAACAGATACAGCTTCAAAACCTATTGAAACAATAGCCCTTTCAACCTGCTTACGTGCAACAGTTGAATCATCGGCAATGAGAATTCTACGTACAATCTCTTTTTCTGCTTCAGCTTCGGCAATATCTTGACCAATGGATTCATCCATTTGCTCATCAACTGGCGCGATTTCTGCAAGAATTTTCTCAACATCAAGGATCTCAACAAGTTCATTGTCGATATTGGTAACGGCAGTTAAGTAGTTTGCCTTACCCGCACCATCTGGTGGCGGTAAAATCGACTCCCAATGCATATTAATAATGCGCTCGACTGAGCTAACAAGGAAGCCTTGAATAGTACGATTAAATTCAGAAATAACAACGAAGCACTTATCGATATCCGTCGTTGGTCTTCCACCAATAGCGAGACTTAAGTCGATAACAGAAATGGTTTGACCACGGATATGAGCAACCCCCTTAACCAGAGGGTGTAAATTTGGCATTGAAGTAAGTTTCGGACACTGAAGGACCTCTTTTACTTTGAATACGTTAATACCATAACGTTGACGTCCCATTAGTCTGAACGTCAGTAGTTCCAATCGGTTTTGACCGACAAGTTGTGTACGCTGATTCACTGAATCAAGAATACCGGTCATAAGCTCATCTCCATATCAAACTTTTATCCCAAAAAGTGTTAGTCTACTGCAGGCTATGTAAAACCAGAGAAACAGAATGATATATTCTAAATCACATTGGTATTTAGTTACCATAACTAAGTGTAGAGCTTTCTATACATTTTATTGCAAGTCTATCTGCTTTTTATTGGTTTTATTTAGTTTTTTTGCTCAATCAGCGACAAATGAACAAATTGAGGCCATACAACAAAGTGCCGAAAATTATATACTTAATCATATAGAACGACCTGCTGGAGGCGAATTACAAGTATCTGCAGCAAATATTGACTCTCGAGTTTTTGCCACTGATTGCCCTACCCCTTTGCAGACTTCCTCTTCTACACTCAACAGCCAATCTAGCAACATCACCGTTTTAGTCGAGTGCCAAGAAGATAACTGGAGGCTCTACGTTCCCGTCAGGCTGACGACACTTGGCCCACAAGTCACGCTAGCTTCGCCACTAAACCGAGGCCAAATTATCACCGCTAATGATGTAACTATTAGTATGGTAGACCTACACCGTTTTCGTCGGCAAGGTTTTTCCTCTGTAAATATGGTCGTTGGTGCAAAAGTAAAAAGAAACCTTAATGTTGGCAGTGTTATTCAAGATCGGGATATTTGTGTCGTTTGTAGAAATGAAACAGTCATGATAAAGGCAAATAAAGGCGGGATGACGATCACAACCAGAGGTACCGCTCTATCAGATGGCGCAGCTGGGGAGCAGATTAGGGTGAAAAATACCAAATCCAACCGTATAATTGAAGGAAGAGTAACCGGAATCGGTGAGGTTACGGTTCAATTCTAGTCACGTTTAAATGTTTTTCCCTTTTAAAGGTGTAAAAGTACTAAAGTAATTGTGATGATAGTCGATAGTGACTGTACAGGTTCTTATTTAAAAAAAGGCTAACATATGGCAGGTATAGATAACATACGAAGCGGGCATACGATGACATCGTCAACGCGCAACGCTAATCGTACTGAATCTAATGCATCGAGCAGGACAGAATCTACCGATAAATCGAGTGGTTCTAAACAAGACGCAGTTTCTCTTAGTAAGCAAGGTAAAGAGATCGGTGAGATGCACAATCAAATGGCAACACAGCCTAGTTTTGACTCAGCAAAAGTAGCTGCAATTAAAGAAGCGATTGCGAATGGCTCATATACCGTTGATTCAGAAAAACTGGCAGACAATATGATCAAGTTTGAAAAAGAGCTTGGCGGTTTTTAATGAATAGTATTTTATAAACCCTGTTCAAACTAATCGTTTAAAATTTGGTTTATAAAGTTATTGGCAAGAGACACTAGAATATGGCAGCACTCGCGAGTTTGGTCGAATTCCAACTAAAAAATGCAAATGACCTGTCAGCGCTACTTTCACTAGAAAAAGTGGCTATTACTCAACGCGTCTCAACCGATATAGAACAATTAGCAAAAGAGAAAGTCACCTTAATAAATCAATTACAGCAAACGGATCAACGTATAAGTACTCATCCAGATGTTTCTAGCCTTACAGAAGATGAGCACCTAAAACAGATCGTTAGTCAAATTCGCTCCATTATTCATGACTGTCAAGAAGCTAACCTAGTTAATGGCGAGGCACTGCAACGTGCTCAACTAAGCTATAACAAACTAAATAATATGATGCAGCAAAGTCACGGTAAAATAGGCATGACCTATAATGCCTGCGGCCAAACCCACACCCTTTCAACATTAGGCACGAATATTAAGGCTTAATAGCTATTTGTCCACTAAGTAGCTATCTGCTCACTAAGTAGCTATTTGCTCACCTAGTTACCTGTTTCGTTAATTAGCGACTTAGCTTGCCCCTAAACGTCAGACACAAAAAACGGCAATTAACATTGCCGTTTTTTAATGCCATCAATAGACTCATAATTGATCAAAGCTATAGCTCTTCATGTCTGGAGAACAATCTAACAACAAATAGTACTTTAATACGTTAGAAAAGAGTCTGCTGTCTTTTTTCTGGCACTTGCTGGACATCACCGTAGCTTCTGAGCTGATCCATCTTTTCAATATCAAGCCTTAGCTCAGTCACGTAACTATCACCGACTTTATAGCTTCTCACAACTTCCGCACCACGGATAACACCATCCACAGCACCAGATGTGCGCTCTGTGCCTAAACGCTGATCTTTAAGATCGGCTCGTCCACTAACTCGCATACCATAGACCTGTTCAGCTAGCTCTCTATACGCATCAATTTTCGATGCTCGCATGGCACGGACTTGCTTCTCTTCAGCATTCGTTCCTTTTTGCTCACCAATACTGGCATAACCGACTGCTGTTAACCAATGGTCATCGCGCATGCTCTGTAGGGGCTGACAACCAACCATCATCAATGCCGTAAGCATTATTATCCATTTACTCATGATCAGCTCCTAAGGACGTAATATCACAGTATGTGATGACGTCATCGTTGGGTCAGAACGAATCAGCACACCGTCTTCTGTTCGCATTGAATTCAACGTATCAAGATCTCGACCAATACGATCCGCAGGTAAGAAGCCTTGCGCAGTGGCAACAACCACTCGTGACTGCATACCAACGACTCGGGCATTGACTAGAACTCCGCCCTCTTGGCGCAGCATAGTGCCAGTGAGTATGTATTGAATCTCCTGCTCTTGAGCGAGATCTTTCCAATCTCGACTAAATGCAAAGTCACCTTGCTGTGTCACTTGGATTGATCCTGTTGTTTTGAAATCAACAACTTTAAACCCGCGACGTTGGAACTGATGTATAAATCCTTCGGAAACCGAATTACCTAACCAGTTCGTTGTGTCCATATTCTGTAAATCGACAAACGATGTCACCGCAATAGGGGTTCGTGCCGATACACTAGTATTTGATATAACGAGGTCATCGGTCATACTCTCAACGAAAAAGTCCATTGTATGACGTGGGCTTTCCATCAACATAAACTGAGAACCAGAATAGGGTTCTTTACCATTATAAATTGGGCCGTAGGCACAGGCGGTCAAAAATACCACTGGTGCTAGCAATAACCATTTTTTCATTATCTTAATCTCCAGATATACTAAGGCCTTGAAATGTTCGCTATTCAGAACTCAATGAACTTCTTCATTAATACATTCTGCAATTCATAAAAAGTGGAACATTCCTTGCTTTTCTAACTCTGCTACGAAAAAGAAAGGCAACACCTAAATCAGCTAGTAAATAAAGTGCAATATTTATACCCAAACGGCGAATTACAATGAAAAAAAACATTATTCTTATATTTTCAATGCTTTACTCGTTGATGCTTACTACAACAGTACATGCAGCATGGTATGAAGTGACCGGGGTATCTACCGTTGTCTCATCGGAAGAGGTGGCGAGAGTTCATGCGCTAGAAGACGCCATTTTTAAGGCGGTGAGCTTTTCAGGGGCAGATATAGGCAGTATTAGTAATCTAAGGCCCTTTTTAGAAAGCAGTAAGAAAGAGTATCAATTCACAAACCATGAAGTACGTTACGTTTTAGTTGAAGAGCAACGAGTTAGAAAAAATGTCATGTTTGTTCGTGCCCGGATTGATATATACCCATCGGCAACAGGTTGCCATGTTAGCCAATATAAAAAGACATTTTTAGTCGGCAACATTGATCTTGCCGCTCCCCAACAAGCGGTCATGGGCCAAATATATCGTGTTGGTGATGATTTTGCCCACGTAATTAATCGTCAGCTTGATCAAGAATCTTCAAGCTTCGTTTCTGTTGGTACAACCGACTATGAGATCAGCAAACGCTTCCCAGAACGTTTGAAAATGATAGCTCAAGACACCGGTGCCCAATATATTCTTGGTGGTGTAATCACAGATCTAACAGCAACGGTTGAGAAAAACTTAATACGGGACGATGTAATAAACCGTCAGTTTGCACTAGAAATGCAAATATTTGATGGCAAAACAGGTCATGAAGTTTATAACCGAAATTATCGAGAAGTGGCTAAGTGGCCTTTCGCGAAAACAAGTCAAATAGATACCAAGAGTGCTCGTTTTTGGGCCTCTACCTATGGTGAGATGATGCTTCGTGTAAGCCGTAATATCATGCTGGATTTAGAGTCTGAAGTGTCATGCAAAATCAGTTTACCTGAAGTTGTTGCTCGCTTTGGTAATTTAGTCACCATCGATTTGGGCCGTTTACATGGTGTGCAAGAGGGAGACCAATTGCAACTTTGGCACACTGGATCCTTCATTGACCAAAATGGCTTACCTAGAAATAAGGTCTCACAAAGCGATATTACTTTGACGGTATCACGAGTCTATGAACACGAAGCTGAATTGAAAATTGATCAACAAGAGTTAGCTGGCAGTATTCAAATTGGTGATGTTATGCACAAAATCTTATAAGACTGTGTTGTCTACACCATAAACCAACTCTAGAACATGCTCTCTTGGCACAGCCGGATAGCGCAGCCCCCTCCTAAGGGGCAGGTCGTAGGTTCAAATCCTACAGAGAGCGCCAAATAAAACAATGCCTTAGTCGCTTATGTTACTAAGGCATTTTTATTCCTTATAAAATCCTCACACTGCTCTGATTTTAGCAACTATGATTGAAGTAGACTGTTTAACAATTCGCTAAGGTATTTACTGTACAGCAGCCACCAACATTACAACTAATCATAAGATAATGAAGAAAAGCAATCTAATTACGAATACTGGCCACCGCTTTATCTCAAAAGCCAAGACAGCGTATAAAATTCATATCCACGCCCCTGACGATTCCGTTCTACATCGCTCTGTTGGGTATGTTCGCATTGGTGAGAAGAAAGGTCTGAAGAAAGCAATTAAGCTTCGCAATGAACTCGGCAGTGAGATGTGGGGGAAGTTTTGGCGTCGCTTGCTTAAAGACCCCTACTTAATGACTCGCTTACCACATTCAGTAGAGCCTAAGATTATTTTCAAGCCTCGCCCGACACGAGATGAACCAAATAAAAAAGATGAGTGTTATATTGCGGCTTGGCGAACTTATGACAGTTATGGGAAGTTAGTTTATCGAAGTGTCGTCTGCTCAATCAGTAAGCATGGCCGTTTAGGCGCTTACAGCAAGACCAAAAAAGCCCTGCTGGAGGCTAATAAAGGTAACCTTGAAATATTGGAGTTTATGGGCCGTCTAAACAGTATTGACTTGAAATAATTCCTATTCCCCCTTAAACACAAAAAACCGCAATCTCTTCAGACTGCGGTTCTATGATTCAATAAGACAGACTTATTGAGCGTTAGCTTCACGCTCGGCAATGAACGCTAGCGCCATCTTGATACGAGCAATTACACGCTCTTTACCGATAAGCTCGATAACAGCATCAACCGATGGAGATTGTCCACCGCCAGTTACTGCGACACGAAGTGGCATGCCGATTTTACCCATGCCGATCTCTAGCTCTTCACATACCGCAGCAATCACACCTTCTTTGATGTTCACTGTCGTAAAGTCTTCTAGTGCTTCAACTTTAGCAAGTGCTAACTCTAGTGGACCTTTAGCAACACCACGTAGATGTTTCTTCGCAGCGCCAGCTTCAAACTCAGAGAAGTCTTCGTAGAAATAACGAGATTGTTCTGCAAGCTCAATCAGAGTGTTACAACGCTCACCAACAAGTTTAATTACTTCTGTAATAGCAGGACCATTTGAGATATCAATCTTCTGCTCATCTAAATGCCACTGCAGATATTCTGCAACGTATTCAGGCTCAGAAGTCTTAATGTAGTGATTGTTCAACCAAAGAAGCTTTTCAGTGTTGAATGCTGAAGCCGACTTGCTGATTGCATCTAGCGTAAACAAGTTAATCATCTCTTCTTGAGAGAAAATCTCTTGGTCACCGTGAGACCAACCTAAACGAACTAGGTAGTTATTAAGTGCATTTGGAAGGTAACCTTCATCACGGTATTGCATTACCGACACGGCGCCATGACGCTTAGAAAGCTTCGCACCATCATCACCTAGAATCATTGCACAGTGAGCGAATGTTGGAACGGGTGCGCCTAGTGCTTCGTAGATGTTAATTTGACGAGGTGTGTTGTTAATGTGATCTTCACCACGAACAACGTGGGTAATACCCATATCCCAGTCATCAACAACAACAACGAAGTTATAAGTCGGTGCACCATCGGTACGACGAATGATCAAATCATCCAGTTGGCTGTTAGCGATTTCAATACGGCCACGGATTTGATCTTCAAATACGACACTGCCTTCTTTCGGGTTACGGAAGCGGATAACACAAGCATCGTCTTCGCTTGCTGCTTCATTCGCCGCAATCACTTTCGGGTGACTAGCATTGTAGCGAGCCATCTCTTTATTCGCTTCTTGCTCAGCACGGATTTCATCTAACAACTCTTTCGATGCGTAACACTTGTACGCTTTGTCATTAGCAAGAAGTGTATCAACCATTTCGTTGTAACGGTCAAAGCGCTTTGATTGGTAGTAAGGACCTTCATTCCACTCTAAACCCATCCACGTCATGCCTTCTAAGATCGCATCAACGGCTTCTTGAGAGTTACGCTCTAAGTCAGTGTCTTCAATACGCAGTACGAATTCACCGCCCTGGTTTTTAGCGAAAAGCCAAGAGTAAAGTGCAGTACGAGCACCACCAACATGAAGATAGCCAGTAGGGCTAGGAGCAAAACGCGTTTTAACCGTCATTTAAAATACCTTGATTGTCTTGATGACTACTAGACTAACGAGCTTAAATAGGCGCTCATTAGTGCTAAAATTTGCGCATTATTTTAGCACTGATCAGTAGAACTACAATCACAATGAGAACTTAATTGTAATCCAACTAACTTAACTGTTAGTTATTTAGGTTTTTGACGGCCCAAGAAACAAACTCTTGGCGCTGATCTGGTGTCATCGCTAAGAAATCAGTTTGTAGAGAGCTTGGTTTAACAACGGGGTTCGTCTGCTTCTTCGGTGCTTCAATTTCTGGTAGCGTGACAGGCTTAGGCGTTGATGCGGCAGTAACAGCGGCCGATGTCGTAATTGCTGCGACTCCGTTTGATTGGTTATAACTTGCAAGCATTGCATCGTAATCTTTAATTAGAGCGAATGTTTCATTTGTAATAACATCTGTAGAAGCTGAGATTTCCTGACCATTGCTTGTAATTTTAAGCGTTGGATTAGCAGTATATTTATTTACTGCGCGCTGATCGCGAATAGCAAATGGAGTTTCTAACAACAGCGTTTCATCACTAACATCAAACGTGACAACTAACGGAGATGAATTAAATTTCTCTTTACCGCCATTGGTATCAATCATTGCCGTTACACGAACGAGCAACTGATTTTGACCATTTTCAATTTGTAGATCACCTTTACCTTTATTCGCTATCTGATTGATTTCTTGGTTAACCGCCAATATTTCCACACGTGAATCAGTTTGAATAGTCGTTTTCGCGTGAGCAAAAACGCTGCATAGAGCCAAAGATAGTACGGCGAGCTTTTTCATGATTTCTCCAAAAGACAAAAACAACAAAGGCGGACACAAAGTCCGCCAAAACAATATACTGATTAAACTTGGATTAGAATACCCACTCAGTACCAACGCGGATCATTAGATCATCGTAGTCAGTTCCGATGTAACCATTACCTTCACGATATGTACCGCTCTGCTGTGCGATACGAACAAATGTATATACTGAGTTAAATGAGTAACCAACTTCACCTGAAATAGTTGAGAAGTCTAATGTTTTATCTTTCACATTATCAGTCTCACCAGTTTGATCTGCGTAACCCACACGGAAGTTCATTGCACCCATGTAGTAGTTAGCTTGTACTGAGTAAGCATCAATATCACGCTCTTTGTAATCAGCAGAAGTTGACGCAGTTACATCAGCATCAAATGAGCCTGTCTTATAAGAACCTAAGATATTAAAGTTATCCATTGGGCGTAATTCGAAGCCCGCAAAGTAAGCATCAGTATCACCAACTAGCCCATCATCAAAATTAGTACCTTCGGCGTTTTCAAATGCTGCGTGTAAAGTAAGCATATCAACAGGAGTTACAGAAACAGAGCCACCGAAGAAGTTCGAGTCTTTATGATTTTCACTGCCGTTACCGCCAGCTAGGCTGAATTTAACCATGTCACCGAATAGTGGAGAGTCGTAACGACCCATTTGGCTCTTACGGTCAAAGTTGAAGCGCTCACCTGCTCTCCAACCACGGTCGTAAGTCATTCCCAAGTTCGATGCAGAGTACGGCCAATCCACTAACTCATATAGTGGTGTTAGCATACGACCAAAGCGTACAGAACCCCACTCGTCACCACGTAGACCTACGAACGTATCACGATTACCAAGCTTAGCACCATCATCTAGAACCCAACCTGATTCAATTTGCATAAATGCAGTTACAGAGTCAGTCATTGTTTTTGCAGCACGAAAACCAACTCGTGATTCATTTTCTAGTGCAAAACCAGTATCTGTTACTTGCTCTCTAAGAGCTGCATTTGTTTCATCTTGATCAAATGATTTTGAACCGTAATCTACAGCCGAGATTGAAACAACACCATATACTTCAACGTTAGCGTCGTTTGCGTCGCCAATCATATATGCGTTTGCTGCACCTGTTGCCATCAACACTGCTGCGCCTACTAGAGACTTCTTAAATACATTTTTCATTGTTAGTAACCCTTCCCTAATTAATAGGAGTTTTATTTATAATTTTATTTGCAACGCTTGGAACTACTGGACCAAATAGCTGCCTAACGTTGCGCTGCTTTTCATGGACAGGGCAAATATCGCAAACTTCTTTTTCAATAAAAAATAAACCCATTTTTTTTACGACACACTTCAAACTAAAGCCATCAAAAAAAACATAAATCATTTAAATTCAACAGTTTAACCCAGTTATAAAATCACTTAATTTTTAACAAACTTTAAGACCACTAATCAACATCACACTAACCGATTGAAATTTCGCTATTTAGACGATCAATGTCACATCGTTTTTTTGTATTTATTTAGCTTTTGATATTCACCACGTTTAAATATTGACCTTGATCTCATATCAATGACTTATACCCTGACAGTGATATGACATTTCAGTGGTGCCGACATGATGCAAATAACGATGATTCTTCTGCTTGACCTTCCCCTTAAGGAAAGGTTTATGCTTATTTGCAGTGATAGAAAGTGAGGATGTTGGGATGAATCGGTATCAAATACCCTTAATCGGTTTAAACTGTCTGGGTTGCGCTCGAAAAGTTGAGCAAGCTATAGCGGAAGAGCACCAAATTATTACCCATGAACTGACAAAGGACCTGATCACTCTTGAATCAGAAGCGTCATACCGTCAACTCGTGGTTATTATCCAAGCTCTCGGTTATCAAGCGGGACAACAGCTTCATTATAAGTTGTCGGGATTAAGTTGTGGACGTTGTGTAGGAAAACTCAAACAACTGCTTGAACAGCAAAATACCATCGCTGAATTCACAGTCACCAAAGATCACCTCACTGTTAATTCGATTATAGAGAGCAGTGAGGTAAAATCGCTAGTTTCTTCACTTGGATTCAGTGCCCAACAAATAGAGGATGCGGCACAAGCTAACGAAACCAGCATGGGAAAGAGCAGCGGCGAAGCTCACTCTAGCGAAGGTATAAATAAGCCTTCAAATAAAACGGTACCGGAAACAGTCAAACAAGCCTCTACACACCACTTCGATTCTATTCATCTATCCCTTACCGGAATGACCTGTGCAAGTTGTGTTTCCTCTGTTGAGAAGTCGCTCCACTCAGTAAGCTTTGTCGAACAAGTGCAGGTTAATCTTGCAGAGCAAAGCGCTATTATCGAAGTGTCAGACTCTTCAATTTCAACTCAAAAAGCCATAATTCTTGCTATTAAACAAGCAGGATATAACGCTGAAGTTATTGATGACCCGCTCTCAGCTCAAGAGAAACAGAAACTTCACCTAGAACACGCAAAGCAAGTCCATAAAAACGCATCATTCTATGCTCTATTAATTGGTGGGCCTTTAATGATTTGGGGCATGCTTGGTGGGAATATGATGATTCGCTCAGTTGGCGATCAGATTGTTTGGGGAGCGATTGGCCTTTTATGCCTGCTCTTAATGGCGACTTCTGGCCGTTCTTTCTATGTTAATGCTTATAAAGCCCTCACTCACCGTCGTGCAACGATGGACAGC
This sequence comes from Vibrio lamellibrachiae, assembly GCF_050337265.1. Classification (NCBI taxonomy): domain Bacteria; kingdom Pseudomonadati; phylum Pseudomonadota; class Gammaproteobacteria; order Vibrionales; family Vibrionaceae; genus Vibrio; species Vibrio lamellibrachiae. Next base: position 387,550 of record NZ_JAKJSU010000008.1, on the reverse strand, counting down.
TTGGTCTCTTTAGGTACAGGTGCTGCTTGGCTTTATTCAATGCTGATGGTGTTGGTGCCGTTTTGGTTTCCTGAAAATGCTCGGCACGTCTATTTCGAAGCGACTGCGATGATTCTTGGTTTAATATCTCTAGGTCACTATATAGAAGTAAAGGCAAAAGCCAAAACCACACAATCTCTGCAAGCGTTGATTAATCTTCAGCCACAAACCGCCACACTGGTAACCGAAAAAGGTGATGAGAGTATTGCAGTTGAAGCGATTCAAAAAAGCATGGTATTAAGGATTCGCCCCGGTGAAAAAATACCGGTTGATGGCATCGTACTTAGCGGTGAGTCCTATTTAGATGAAGCAATGCTAACTGGTGAATCGATTCCGGCATTAAAACAGATTAACGATAATGTATCGGCCGGCACTTTGAATCAAGATGGTAGTTTAACCATAGCCGCAACAGGTGTAGGCTCAGACACTATGCTTGCTCGAATCATTCAACTGGTTCGCCGAGCACAAAGCAGTAAGTCAGAAATCGCCAAACTTGCCGATCAAATCTCCTCGATTTTCGTACCGATTGTCATTGCCATTGCATTAGTTGCAGTCTCTATGTGGTACTTTTTTGGCCCAGAACCAAAACTAAGCTACATGCTCATTGTCGCGACGACTGTCCTTATTATTGCTTGCCCTTGTGCACTTGGGCTTGCAACGCCACTGTCCGTGACCGTTGGAGTTGGAAAAGCAGCCGAAATGGGAATCTTAATTCGGGATGCTGATGTTCTTCAAACCGCAAGCAAAATTACCACAGTTGTATTTGATAAAACGGGGACGTTGACACAAGGTACTCCCGAGGTTCAAAAGCTGTTCGCCTTTGGTGTGACAGAAAGTGAACTACTTCAAAACGCATACAGTGCAGAACGACACTCTGAACATCCACTGGCAAAATCCATCAGTAAACGAGCAACTGCTTTAAATATTTCCGCCTTTGAGATTGAAAACTTCCAAAATCTAAAAGGAGAAGGGGTAACCGCCAAGCTAAACAACCAATCATTGATTGTGGGTTCACTCTCTTATATAGAGTCACAGCAGATAAACATTGATGAGGCTAAAAATGCTATCAAGCAGTGCCAAGAGAACGCTTGGACGCAAATAGCTGTTAGCCTAAATGATAAGCTCATTGGCGTTATCGCCCTTTCTGACTCTATTAAAGAAGATGCGAAAGCCGCGATTGCAGCACTAAAACAACAGCAGATCAAAACAGTAATGCTAACTGGCGATAACCAAGCTGTTGCTCGAGCGATTGCAATTGAACTGGGCATTGATAGTGTTATCTCACAAGTCCTGCCTGATGAAAAAGCCTTACATATTACTCACCTTCAGGCAGATGGCAGTAAAGTGGCGATGGTTGGAGATGGCGTTAATGACGCACCAGCTCTTGCACAAGCTGATATGGGAATCGCGATGGGAAGTGGCAGTGATGTGGCGATTGAGAGCGCTCAAATGACGCTTTTAAACTCCTCCCCCCTTGCTGTTGTTAATGCTATTGATCTATCTAAGGCGACCGTTCGCAATATCAAACAGAATCTTTTTGGTGCGTTTATTTATAACTCGCTAGGTATCCCAATAGCCGCAGGTGTACTCTTCCCTGCCTTTGGTTTTTTATTGAGTCCCGTTGTTGCTGGTGCGGCAATGGCGCTTTCCTCAATTACCGTCGTTAGTAATGCTAATCGCTTACGACTATTTAAACCTAGTTTCAAATCATAGAGGTCATTATGAAATTACAAACACTCACACTAGCACTCATCACAACCTTCTCTGCTAATGTCCTCGCTGCGGATGTTATTAATCATAAGTCGCCTTACTGTGGCTGCTGTGGTGACTGGACAACGCATATGGAAGAAGCCGGCTTTACTGTAAAAGAGGAGCTGCACGAGAATATGAACCCAATTAAAGAGAAGTTTGGTATTACGCCAAAGCTCGCTTCTTGTCATACCGCTGAGATTGATGGCTATGTATTCGAAGGGCATATACCAGCTGAAGATATCCAATCATTTTTAGAAAACCCACCTAAGAATGCCAAAGGTCTAGCGGTTCCGGGGATGCCAATGGGATCTCCGGGTATGGAGTATGGCGATAAGCAAGACGCTTACTCGGTATACGCCTTTAATGATAAGGGTCAGGTTTTTGAATACCGACACCATGAAGGAAATTAATTAAAACAGATTTCATGCAACAAAAAAGAGCCTAGCAAATTGCTAGGCTCTTTAATTAGGACTTTAGTTTGGACAAACTAAACTTTAAAGCTTGATTAGAAGCCGTAAGCTGCACCGATTACGAATGCATTGTTTTGCTTCTTATCGCCATTTTCGTAGTTAGCACCATTGGCTTGGCTACGGAACTCAGCGTATGGCTGTACACCGTTACGAGTCCAAGTTGCACGTAGCTCGTGATCCATAGTGTCTTGCTTAGTGTCGCTAGTTCCATCGAATGTTTCATTGTTAGCAATCACATAAACGTTGTTGTAGCTTACTGCTACGTCTTCGTTAATTGTGTAAGCAATGCGGTTATCCATGCGGTAATCAGTCTTCGCGTCGCCTTCATCAATGTGAGCACGAGTACGGTTACTGATAGAGATACCGTTATCGAAGTTGTAACCGATTTTAACTAATGGGCGGTACTGAACTGTGTCACCTTCGTGAATAAGGTGTTGGTAACCAGCAGCAACCCAAAGGTTGTCATTGATTGAGAAAGATTGCTCACCACCAACAGTGATGTAAGGGTTAGCAGAAGAACCATTAGTTTTGACAGAGCCAACTTCTAATCGATCAGTTGTTAGTTCACCTAGTTGAATACCATCAAACTCAGTGTAAACAGTAAGGCCGCCAAACTGGTTGTCGAACGTATGGCCAGCTTCTAGTGTAGACGTCGATTTTGAACCGTGTAGGTCATCACTGTGGAATTGCACGTTACCAGTAACGTAAGAAGAACCAGCGAATGCACTTGAAGCGAAAGCAAGAGAAAGAGCGCTTAGAGCGATAATTTTTTTCATAATTAACTGCCTTTTTAAAATTGAGTTACGACTTTATTCTTGGTAAATCACTCACCATCAAGTCGTTAATTGGGGTTGCCTTCCTGGCTTGAGACAGATAGTGCATGATTTAATTCGCATTGAAAAATAAATTGTATTAATACGGTGATCTAGCTCACTACCTTGATATGCGTCGCAAATTAAGACTAAGAAATCAATAAGTTACTCAGTTAAAAAAAGATATAAAAAAACATGATGTGATATTGATCGTTAAATTGATGAGATAAATGACAGAAACAGCCTATTCGATCACACTAGTTTTATCTGCTTTGACTGTTCTGAGAGTCTTTAGTCACAATTACACTGTATTGATCACCCTTTTAATGAGATCGCCTGTTTCTGGTGGCTGTATCAATCCATACCCTTTCAATCATTAACTGTGTGATTATGTTCAGTCCTTGGAATCTCATGCTTCTGTCGTTATTCTTTCATCAGTCATAAAATTTCATTATTGGTGCCATATCATGCGTTTATTTTCCGCTGTTCTCTTACTTCTGTTGTTTAGTTCATTTGCAATCAGCGAGCCTCTTTACTGGTTAGCTAAGAAGGGAAATAAAGAGCTAATGATTTTAGGCTCAATTCATGTTGGAAACGAAAGCATGTATCCACTACCTACAGAGATTATGGTGTTTTTGGAACATAGCGATGGGTTAATTCTAGAGACCGACACAAGAAAAACTAATGATATTAAATACCCGGTTAATCAAGATGCAGTAAAAGATATCGTAACTGGCACTCAGTTGGCTAAGTTACGAATGATAAGCAAAGAGCTCAATGTTGCCGAGGCAACCCTAATGAACCTACCGCCTTGGAATGCAGCATTGGCTATACAGATGGGTAAACTTAACTTGTTAGGTTATAAGCCAAGTCAGGGCGTGGATCATAAGCTTCTATATAAAGCGGCGTTACAAGAAACCCCCATTATTGGTCTCGAACCACTTCAATTTCAAATAGACCTCATCGCGAACTTACCAAATGACGGAGAAGAGCTACTTTTCGCCGCTCTTGATGAATACCATCAAACTGAAAAAATGACCGGATGCCTTATTGATAGCTGGAAAGCCGGAGATTCTGAAAATTTATTAGAGTTTGCTGCTACCAGTGAGTTTTCAGAAGACTTTGAACGCCTGTTTATTACCGACCGGAATAAAGACTGGGCCAACAAACTCAACGGCACTGTTTTTCTAGGTGACGATTCAGGACAGTATTTAGTCGTAGTGGGAACGCTTCACCTAGTAGGAAAAGGCAATTTAATGAATGAGTTAGAAAGCCGTGGGTTTTCAATCGAGAAACGCTCTAATAGCGAATCTGTAAAATGTGAGTTTCTGTAGTATTTCGATGAGTTGTTGAATAATTACAACCGAGCTAAAACGCAAAAATCCGCAACATTTCTGCTGCGGCTTATCTAATGTGCCGGTGAAGAGGCTTTCGTTTAAACCACAAGGAACCCCCGAGCCTCTTTTCGCAAACAAATACTCGATAATTACTATCAAGCTAAAACGCAAAAATCCGCAACATTTCTGTTGCGGATTTTTTAATGTGGTCGGTGAAGAGGCTTTCGTTTAAACCAAAGGGAACCCCCGATCCTCTTTTCGCAAACAGGTACTCAATAATTTCTATCAAGCTTAAACGCAAAAAACCGCAACATTGCTGTTGCGGTTTCTTTAATATGGTCGGTGAAGAGGGATTCGAACCCCCGACCCTCTGGTCCCAAACCAGATGCGCTACCAAGCTGCGCTATTCACCGAGATGTTGTTCAGCTTCTCGCTGTCAACGGATGCGTATATTACTGATTATCTAAGTTAACGCAAGCCATTTGAGGCTTTTTTTTGAAAAATAAAACCGTTCGATTAATTACCATCCAACTTTTATCAATCACCCAATTAATCCGCTTAAATGTGACCAAAAACACAACACCTAAATCATTCATTCATCACCTGTATAGGTATTGATCTAGATCAGTAAGCATTCGTTAACCTCTACGTAACATTGATGCATATTTATCTATAAGGAATAGATTATGGACTTTTGGCTACAGCTCTTATTTGGCAACGCAGTTGGCTTATCATCAATGATAGTCATCTTTATCACCATAAGCCTTATGCTTTTCTACACGGGTTATTTCATTTACAAGATCTATAAAGACGAAGAGCCTAGCTAGAGAGATAAAGTACGAACTGAAATAAATTAGGGTGCATTGATAGTACTAGCAAAGAAATCCTATTTATCTAACGGAGTAGACACCTCACCTACTCCGTTTTCTATTGATCAAATTTCCCTAGACACCCTACTCTATCCAAATTAATCTTCTCAATAATATTGATTATTGGGGATTCACTTATGTCTCATGATGACGATTTTTCACTTTTCCAAGAAATGATGGGAGATGTAAAGCCCATTACTCACGACACTACAGAGCTAAAGAAGAAACATTGTGTCTCTGTTGGCCAGCAAATAAAACAGCAAGCGGCAATCTGGTTAACCGAAGATGATCCTGAGTACCTTTCTATTGATTACGCTCCGCTAATTAAACCTGAAGATATCATTGAATATAAGCAAGATGGTATTCAGCACGGCGTGTACAAAAAGCTCCGCCTTGGAAAATACCCGATTCAAGCCAAATTAGACCTGCATAAAAAAACACTCAAAGAAGCGCGAGAAGAAGTGGTTAAGTTTCTCAAACAGTGCTTGCGCTGGGATATACGCACTGTCCTCATTGTGCATGGAAAAGGCGCACAGTCGAACCCACCAGCGTTAATGAAAAGCCACATCGCAAGCTGGATGACACAAATAAAAGACGTTCAGTGTGCGCATAGTGCGCAGCAACTACACGGTGGGTCTGGTGCTATCTATGTCATGCTTAGAAAAAGTGATGATAAAAAAACCGAGAATCGAGAGCGTCATCAAAAACGAATGGGATAACTTTCAACTAAATGATACACTCCGCCCAATAAATAAGCAGCGTATCGTATTGCTTAACATTAATCCGTTGTGAAACGTAACGAGGTCACTATGTCTACATTTAAAAAAGAATCGTCTACATTCAAAAAAGATTCATCTGCTCATCAAAGCAACCCCCAAACTCAAGCTGATGGGAAACGCCTAAACAAATTTATCAGCGAAACAGGTTTTTGCTCACGCAGAGAAGCCGACAGACTGATTGAGCAAGGTCGAGTCACTATCAACGGTAAAATTCCAGAAATGGGAACTAAGGTTCTCTCTGGTGATGATGTTTGTATCGATCACAAACCCGTTCGTTCAAAAGAGAAACCTATCTATATCGCACTAAACAAACCGACAGGGATCACCTGTACGACTGAGCGTGATATTCCGGGTAATATTGTCGACTTTATCGGCCACCACAAACGCATCTTCCCTATTGGTCGCCTAGATAAACCTTCTGATGGTCTTATCTTTCTAACTAACGATGGTGACATTGTTAATAAGATCTTACGTGCAGGCAATAATCATGAAAAAGAGTATGTGGTTCGTGTCGACAAACCGATTACCGATGCCTTCTTAACGCACATGGCTGCGGGTGTTCATATTCTTGATACCGTTACGCTACCTTGTAAAGTGATTAAAGAGACCAAATTCTCTTTCCGTATTGTGCTGACACAAGGTCTTAACCGCCAAATTCGCCGTATGTGTGAAGAGCTTGGCTATGAAGTCTTTAAACTTCGCCGCGTACGCATCATGAACATCTCGATTGACGATATTCCAAACGGTAAGTGGCGCTACCTAAGTGATGCCGAAGTAAATGAAATTCATGCTATGTGTGAAGATTCAAGCGGGACAGAAGATGCATCTAAGAACGACGCTAAAGGCATACGTATTCGTCGTGCAACTGATGCTAAGTTGTTTGATAGTCGTGAAGAGAATCAAACAAGCACCGCGAGACGTAATCAAAAAACTCGTACCTTTAGAGGCAACAATGCCGATGAGTTTCGCCATGCGCCAAATTCAAATAAAGGAAAAAGAAACTTCCACGGCAAAGCGCCAGTCAGACCGGAACGTGAGGCAAGCAGTGAACGCTCTCAAAGCAGCGGCTCAGCGCCTCACCAACGTAAATCTGGAACATTGAGTCTAAAAAAATAGAGTCTCAATAAAATCCGAACAATAAAAAAGGGAGCACTAGCTCCCTTTTCTCGGTTAAGTAACTCTAACTTAAGCTAGATCACCTTAACGATTACTTAGTACCAAAGATCTTGTCACCAGCGTCACCTAAACCAGGAACGATGTAACCTTTATCATTTAGTTTTTCATCAATTGCAGCTGTGTAAAGTTCAACATCTGGGTGCGCTTTCTCAAGAGCTTCAATCCCTTCTGGTGCCGCAACTAATACCAACACTTTAAACTGAGTACAACCTTGCTCTTTTAATAGATCAATCGTTGCAATCATAGAACCGCCAGTAGCAAGCATTGGATCGACAACTAGAGCAATACGCTCATCGATGTTTGATGCAAGCTTATTAAAGTATGGTACAGGCTCTAGTGTTTCTTCATCACGGTAAACACCAACAACACTGATACGGGCGCTTGGCATATGCTCAAGTACGCCATCCATCATGCCTAGACCAGCACGTAGAATAGGTACTACTGTTACTTTTTTACCTTTTAACTGATCAATTTCTACAGGGCCATTCCAGCCTTCAATAGTCACTGTCTCTGTTTCAAAGTCAGCAGTTGCTTCATAAGTAAGTAAGCTGCCAACTTCTGTAGCTAGCTCACGAAAACGTTTCGTGCTGATGTCACCTTCTCGCATTAGACCAATCTTATGTTTCACAAGAGGGTGCTTAACTTCAACCACTTTCATTTTCTTCTCCGACAATTTAGGTACTTTTAAACAAACCCTCAGATTATACATGATAACGAATTAGAATTCAGGTGTGAGAGATCAATAAAAAAACCTGCGCAAACGTTTGCTCTTTATGATTAAGCACTGGTAGAATAGCGCCGTTTTCATATCCAACTAAAAACCGAGGACTTCCCTGTGAGCGCTAATAACTCTTCTCTTAGCTACAAAGACGCTGGTGTTGATATTGATGCAGGCAATGCGCTTGTTGATCGAATTAAAGGTGCTGTAAAACGCACTCGTCGCCCTGAAGTGATGGGTGGTATTGGTGGATTCGGTGCTCTATGTGAGCTGCCAACGAACTACAAACAACCTGTTTTAGTATCAGGTACAGATGGCGTAGGTACTAAACTTCGCCTTGCTTTGGATATGAACAAGCACGATACCATTGGTATCGACTTAGTCGCGATGTGTGTAAACGACCTGATTGTTCAAGGTGGCGAGCCACTATTCTTCCTAGACTACTACGCAACAGGTAAGCTAGATGTTGATACTGCTGCTGATGTTGTAACTGGCATTGCTGAAGGTTGTATCCAAGCTGGTTGTTCACTGATTGGTGGTGAAACTGCTGAAATGCCGGGGATGTATGAAGGCGAAGACTACGACGTTGCTGGCTTCTGTGTTGGTGTTGTAGAAAAAGAAGACATTATCGACGGCACTAAAGTAGCAGCAGGTGATGCTCTAATCGCAGTAGGATCTAGCGGTCCTCACTCAAACGGTTACTCTCTTGTTCGTAAGATCCTTGAAGTATCTGGCGCGGACAAGAACGAGCAACTAGAAGGTCGCACTATTGGTGAGCACCTACTAGAGCCAACGAAAATTTACATCAAATCAGCACTTAAGATGATTGCAGAGCACGATATCCATGCGATCTCTCACATCACCGGTGGTGGTTTCTGGGAAAATATCCCACGCGTACTTCCAGAAGGTACGAAAGCAGTGGTTGATGGTTCAAGCTGGGAATGGCCTGCTATCTTCAACTGGCTACAAGAGAAAGGCAACGTAACGACTCACGAAATGTACCGTACATTTAACTGTGGTGTTGGTCTTGTTGTTGCTCTACCTAAAGACCAAGCTGAAGCGGCTGTAGCACTTCTTCAACAAGAGGGTGAAAACGCTTGGGTTATTGGTGAAATCGCTAATGCAGATGCTGGCGAAGAACAAGTAGAGATCAAGTAAATATGAAGAGCATTGTTGTTTTAGTTTCAGGGAATGGTTCAAACTTGCAAGCGATTATCGATGCGTGTGAAGCCAGTATTGATAGCGGCAAGGTAACAGCTGTTTTTTCAAACAAAGCCGATGCTTATGCTCTTGAGCGAGCAAAAAAGGCAGGGGCAGCAGGTATCTTTTTAGATCCTAAAGCCTTTGATACCCGCGACGCATTTGACAGGGAATTGATGCGTCAAATGGACGAGTATCAACCTGACTTGATTATTTTAGCAGGCTACATGCGCATCCTGAGTGGAGAGTTCGTTCGCCACTTCTTAGGGCGAATGATCAATATCCACCCTTCTCTGCTGCCAAAGTATCCGGGTCTGAACACCTATCAGCGCGCGATTCACGCCGGTGACGAAGAACACGGTACTAGTGTTCACTTTGTGACAGAGCAGCTTGATGGCGGTCCAGTTATTTTACAAGCGAAGGTACCAATCTTTGATGAAGATAACGTGGAAGTACTGACTGAGCGAGTTCAAACTCAAGAACATAAGATCTATCCTCTTGTAGCTCAGTGGTTTGTTGAAGGTCGTTTAAAAATGGAAGGCGGCAAAGCTTTTCTAGATGACAATAAACTCGGTATTCACGGCTACGCTGAAAAATAATCACTTTCAAGTTCGAGAGATTTGAAACTAAAAAGGGTTGATGTACGTACATCAACCCTTTTCTATTTTATCTATCTGCTATCAAGGCTTTATCTATAAGCTATAAAGGCTCTTTTGGCGCCTGACACGCTGGTTTTGCAGCAGCAAACGCAACATCTTCTAATTGACTAGCGTTACCATCAATTAACTCACCAAAGTGAAAAATTCCAAACTCTCCAGGTTTCATTCGATGCCAAACCTCGTTGTCCGTCAATGGTTGAGTTGCCACCACAGTCACGACATCATTCGGTGTTGTCTCTTCCAGAAAGTTTATTGTCACGTCTTCATCAATCAGACTTGCCTTACCAAATGGCGCTCTACGCGTAATCCAATATAAGTGGTTGGTGCAGTAAGACATGACGTATTCACCATCGGATAAAAGCATATTAAACACACCCTTGTCTTTTAGTTTATTGCAGCAACTGGCAATAAATCGAAAAGCACCGACCATATCTTGAGGTGGCTCAGGGTAGCGTTCTTCTAACTGCTTTAGTAGCCAGCAAAACGTCAACTCACTGTCTGTTTCACCAACAGGCCTAAAGCGACCTGACACAAGGTCGTCATAGTCGCTAAGTTGTCCATTATGAGCGAATGTCCAGTAGCGCCCCCATAACTCACGAGTAAACGGGTGCGTATTTTCCAAATTTACCGAGCCGCGATTTGCCTGCCTAATATGGCTAACAACCGCACGACTTTTAATCGGATAGTTTTGTACCAGTTCCGCAATTTTTGAATCACAACTTGGTTGAGGGTCTTTAAAGGTTCGAAAGCCTTTACCTTCATAAAAGGTAATCCCCCACCCATCGCGATGTGGACCTGTATTACCGCCTCGCTGAATTAATCCAGTAAAGCTAAAGCAGATGTCTGTTGGCACATTGGCGCTCATTCCGAGCAATTCACACATGGTTTTATTTAATCCTTTAAGCTAAAACAAGCGCTATCTACGCCATCTCTTTTTCAATAAGTTGAATAACGATATGAATGATCTTGATGTGGATCTCTTGGATACGGTCAGCGTAACCAAAATGTGGCACACGAATCTCAATATCAGCGAGGCCCGCCATTTTTCCACCATCTTTTCCGGTTAACGCAATCGTCTTCATGCCCTTTGCTTTAGCTGCATCAATCGCTTTTAAAATGTTGCCCGAATTACCTGATGTCGATAGACCAAATAGAACATCGCCCGATGAACCTACCGCTTCTACATAACGTGAAAATACTGACTCATAACCAAAATCATTACTTACACACGAAATGTGGCTAGGATCTGATATGGCAATACCAGGGTAACCAGGACGGTTTTCACGGTAACGGCCTGTTAATTCTTCTGCAAAATGCATAGCATCACAATGTGAACCACCATTACCACAAGAAAGCACTTTGCCACCTTGCTTAAATGAGTCCGCGATCAGCTTTGCGGCAGCTTCAATTTGCGCTAAATTTTTTTCATCACCTAAAAACGTATTCAGTACTTCTGCAGCTTCTGTTAATTCGCTTTTAATTAGATCCTGATACATAGCTATAATCTCTTATTAGTATTGGCGTAAATGTAAGCACTGTTACAACGCTTTTATATACCCGAGTTTACTTAAACATTTCCTAGTGTCGATAGTTTGGCGGCAAGAATTCTATTTTTGATATCGAATACTGAACATAAATCGCTACTCACCGCTCATTATTAGAACTTTCACTCTACTTGGATCACTTTTTAACCACATTGGTATTTTACATTTTATTAATATATTGATTACACTTAACTGGTTAGACCTCTTACAAGATTACAGCGCGATAATCGTGCTAGAAAAGGAAAACAACATGGAAATCTTGCTCTCTATACTCAGTTTCGCTGCCGTACTCGCACTATGTCTTTACCACCGAAGCTCTTTAATACTGTCACTGGCGGCACTTAGTACTGCTATGATTGCTCTTTCAATATGGGGAAGTGCAGGACACATTAGCTGGGCACTCTACTTAGCCTCAATTGGTTTGTTTGCACTGCCGTCGGTGAGACAATCGGTTATCAGCGAAAAAGCACTGGTTCTTTTTAAGAAAGTTCTTCCCGCTATGTCTCAAACAGAAAAAGAAGCTCTAGAGGCCGGGACTGTTTGGTGGGAAGCAGAATTATTTAAGGGCAAGCCAGATTGGAAAAATCTACACAATATCGCAGCACCTAAACTGTCAAAAGAAGAGAAAGATTTTCTTGATGGCCCAGTGAATGAAGTGTGCGCAATGGTCAACGACTACCAAGTCACTCACGAACTGGCTGACCTTCCACCTGAAATTTGGCAATTCCTAAAAGATCACAAATTCTTTGCCATGATTATTAAGAAGCAGTACGGCGGGTTGGAGTTCTCAGCCTATGCGCAATCTCTGGTTCTACAAAAACTAACAGGTGTGTCGAGTGTATTGTCCTCTACCGTTGGTGTACCTAACTCTCTGGGTCCTGGTGAACTACTTCAACATTACGGGACGAAAGAGCAAAAAGATCATTACCTACCTCGCCTAGCCACGGGTATTGAAATTCCATGTTTCGCATTAACTAGCCCTGAAGCGGGTTCGGATGCTGGCTCTATTCCAGATTACGGCATCGTTTGTAAAGGTAAATGGAAAGGTAAACAAGTACTTGGCATGCGCCTAACTTGGAACAAACGCTATATTACTCTAGCCCCTGTTGCGACAGTGCTTGGTTTGGCATTTAAACTGCGAGACCCCGATGGCCTGCTAGGTGACAAAGAAGAGCTGGGCATTACATGTGCACTTATTCCAACCGATCTTAAAGGTATAGAGATTGGAAATCGCCACTTCCCGCTTAATGTTCCATTCCAAAATGGCCCGACTCAAGGTAAGGACATTTTTGTTCCGATTGATTTCATCATTGGTGGTAAAAAAATGGCAGGGCAAGGTTGGCGCATGTTGGTTGAATGTTTATCGGTAGGACGCGGTATTACTCTGCCTTCAAACTCAACGGGTGGTATCAAATCTGCCGCTCTAGCAACTGGCGCTTACGCTCGTATCCGCCGTCAATTCAAACAGCCAATTGGCCAAATGGAAGGTGTTGAAGAGCCGTTAGCTCGCCTTGCTGGTAATGCTTATGTTATGGATGCTGCAAGTAGCTTAACCGTTGCTGGTATCGACCTTGGGCAAAAGCCTTCTGTCATCTCCGCGATTGTTAAGTATCACTGTACTCACCGTGGGCAGCGAAGCATTATCGATGCAATGGATATCGTTGGCGGTAAAGGTATCTGCTTAGGTCCATCGAACTTCTTGGCTCGTGGCTACCAAGGCTCTCCGATTGCAGTAACGGTTGAAGGGGCTAATATCCTAACTCGTTCTTTAATCATCTACGGTCAAGGTGCCATTCGTTGTCACCCTTATGTTCTTGATGAGATGAACGCGGCTTATTCTACCAAGGAGAGTGCGCTAAGTGATTTTGATAAAGCACTAGCAGGCCATGTAACCTTCACAATGAGTAACCTTATCCGAAGCATCTGGCTTGGTTTAAGTGATGGTTTTGGCTCTGAAGCACCAACCAAAGACTTCACTAAACGTTACTACCAGCAACTAAACCGCTACAGCGCAAACATGGCGTTGCTATCAGATATTTCAATGGTTGTTTTAGGTGGCTCACTTAAACGTAAAGAACGTATGTCTGCACGTTTAGGGGATATCCTAAGTCAGCTTTATTTAAGCTCTGCAACGCTAAAGCGCTTTGATGAAGATGGACGACCACACGATGATAAAGCAATGGTTGACTGGGGTTTACAAGATAGCTTGCAACAAACTGAAGTTGCGATTGATGAGTTTTTAGCAAACTTCCCGAACCGAATTATCGCATCGGCGCTTAGAGTTCTTATTCTTCCATTTGGTCGAGTTCGTAGAGCACCTAGCGATAAGCTTGATAGCAAGGTGGCAAAAATCATTCAAACACCAAGTGCAACGCGTTCACGCATCGGTCGAAATCAATATCTAGAGGATTCTCCATTTAACCCTGTAGGACGCATCGAAAAAGCACTTGAGACAATCCTTCAAGCTGAGCCAATATTTGATAAGGTCTGTAAAGGTGTATCACAGCGCAGAGCATTCGTTGCACTGGATAAGATTGCTGAGCTTGGGTTGGAACATAAGCTTATCAATGAATCAGAAGCGGCTTTACTTGTTCAAGCAGAAGAAGAGCGTTTATACGTAATAAACGTCGATGACTTTACTTCAGAGGAGCTTTCTGCGGTAAAGCCCCAATTTCCAAACATAGATAACGTCGCATAATGTTTGGTTAGTAAGATACAAGCATCATCTAAAAAGGCGGTAAACCTAACTCGGTTTACCGCCTTTTCTTTTCAAAGATAATGTCTTTAGTCATTCACAACGTTATTTCTTAGGCATCTCTAACTGCATTTCTGGCAGTGCAACTTTCGCAGCGTTCAATTTTCGCCTTACAAACCACACACCTAAGCCAATAAGAATAGCGACTATATTCCCCACAGCGATAATGATAAGACTTCGCATACGCGCTGCTTCTTGTTCTTCTTTCAGCATTTGTTCTTCTAGAAGCTTCTGCTGTAAGCGTTGCTGCTCTTCTTGAATCAAGCGCGTCTGTTCAAAATCAATGTCATCAAGAACACTGTAGGTCTGCTCATTCAGCATAAATCTAAGTGGTCGATTGGTTGCCATATCGGTAGCAAAAACTTTTCCGCTCCATCGGTAGTTCCCGACTTGTTCATTGGCAGGAATAGTAACATCTAGCTTATCCGCCTCGTCGCTGGCACTACCGGATACTGATATCAGTTCATCCTGAGCATTCCAATGTTCTATATGCGCCGCTAATGAGCCTGGTTTTATCATGCCCTGCTCACCTGAAAGTATAATTTGATGTGGTGTTTCTACTTCTCTAGACTGAATAAACGTGTGCTGCACAGGTGTCGGGTAGACAAGTACTTCTTGCTCTTGAGCGCGTAAGAAAATGCCATTACCCGATGTAATTCTTACTCGATACTTACCCGGTTGCGAAGAAATAGGTATTGCTGCAGTAAAAACTCCATCACCCGGTACTTCATCCAAGCCTGTACCATCGTCTGCGAAGACACCAATCACCTCGGCTATCGGTTTAGCCTCTTTAATTAAATCATCTTCATTTTCAACAAACTTAGTAAATGTGATTTTCAAGTTGACTCGATCGAGAAAATCTCTGAGTACCAAAGGTTCGCCATTTGAGGTTAGTTTAGCGGTGAATTTAATCTCTTCCCCTTGATAAAGCCTAGCGGGGAAGCGATCGCTCTCGAGCGCTAGATGAGAGATCAGAAGAATCTGGTTTTTTGGCGTAACTTTACCCACGGCTTGCCAAGGTCCGGGCATTGGGTCTTCAATAGAAATAATATCCATTGCAGACTCTTGATACCACTGGACATTATCTGGGCTTCGCCAAGAGTAATATTTCTTTCCATCCGGTCGAACTAAAACAACAGGTTGAGAAGGCTGCTCTCGATAGATAACAAAGGTTATTTGTTTGATGGTCGGATCGACTCTGAAACGATTATCAAGCAAAGACATTGAGGATGCTTCACTAGCAAAGCTATGACTGACACACATGAATAAGCTCACGAATGTGAATAGTATCCTCAACATTGTTTCCCCTTTCCCTAGAGAGCGTTGTTATTAACGCCGGTTCTTGTGATTATTGGCAATTTGATTATTGATGCCTTAATTATTGACGCCAAAGACAGCTGCCGCTTTTCTCTACAATATCAAGTCGTTCTTGATGTGCTTCTACTTCATCGGCTGTTGCGTGTAAAACCTTTAGCGATTTTCGACCTTCGGCAATACGTTTTATTGCAACACCGCTAATGCCACCCGCTTCTGAACTAAACTGAAGAGAGGTTTGTCCCCCCGTCATTGCTAAATAGACGTCAGCTAGGATCTCGGCATCGAGCAATGCGCCGTGGAGAATTCGGGCAGAGGTGTCAATGGTGTAGTGCCTTGCCAACGAGTCGAGGTTCTTCCTAGCGGGCATATTCGGCATGCGCTTCGCCATTGCTAGGGTATCGGTTACCTCACAGTAATCGGTAGTTTGACCGGCATTGCCACCGAACATTCTAAATTCATGATCCATAAAGCCCACATCGAAGGGCGCGTTATGTGCCACCAACTCTGAGTCTTTTATGAAATCGACAAACTCTTGATGAACATCGCGATACGACGGCTTATCTTTTAAAAATTCATCGGTAATACCGTGGACTTCGATTGCATCAGGTTGAATCTCACGATCAGGCTTAATATAGACATGAAAATGTCGCCCCGTGAGTTTGCGATCAATAATCTCTACCGCACCAATTTCAATAATGCGGTGCCCTTGATACGTAGGCCCACCTTCTCTATTCATACCGGTCGTTTCGGTATCGAGTACGATGATGCGTTTTGGTTCTAAATTGTTACTAGTATTCATATTTAATTGTGTGTCAGACTATGTGAATAATGTGCTTAACCCAATAGTATCAAATCATGACGAAACAAGTGGAAATTTTCACTGACGGCTCTTGCCTAGGTAACCCAGGACCCGGCGGTTATGGCGTGGTATTACGCTATAAAAACACCGAGAAAACACTCGCTAAGGGCTATACATTAACCACCAACAATCGAATGGAAATGTTGGCTGCGGTCGTTGCGCTTCAAACCCTCAAAGAGTCATGCGAAGTGGTACTTACTACTGATAGCCAGTATGTAAGACAAGGTATTACTCAGTGGATCCATAACTGGAAAAAACGTGGTTGGAAAACATCCGCTAAGAAACCCGTAAAAAATGCCGATTTATGGCAAGCACTGGATAAAGAAACGGCACGTCACACAGTTGACTGGCGTTGGGTAAAAGGACACGCAGGGCACCGTGAAAATGAAATGTGTGATGACTTAGCACGTGCTGCGGCCGAGAATCCAACCGAAGAAGATACCGGTTACGAACCAAGCTAACACTAATTAGCTGACATGTATGAGCTGATATTGTAGCTCATACTACGTATTACCAACGAACAATCCGCTAATCTTTACTGACGACTCGAAACGGGTCTTTATTTACGACTCGGTTCACTCGATAATTAACACTCACTGGAGATAGTCTGCGCTTTAATCGCCAGTGGGGTTTGATTGGTTTTAACGGGTATGTTCGCTTACGAGCAACGATAAAATATAAACTGCCTAATGGGCTTATCCAATCACCTAGACTATTTTCACACCATGTCCAGACAGGTTGATATTTTTGCATCGGAAACAACGCAAAAGTGTCGCTCTCAATGACTTGATAATTAAGCAATCCAAGCCAATCTTTGATTCGGTGAGGAGTAAACATTCGACCACTCCAAGGAAGGTTGTTTTTCCTCCATGGAAAGAAGCTTGATAAGCCAGTAAGGCTAATTGGGTTAAAACCGGTAATAATGATGTAACCATCATCTATCATCACTCGGTCAACTTCTCTTAACATTCTGTGTGGATCATTGCAGTAATCTAGCTGATGAGCCATCACAACCGCATCGAAGCTTTTTTCCAGAAATGGAAGGTCATAACCATCGGCAATAACATTATGTAGAGGATTTTGAATATCTAGGTTAACTTGATGCTGAATGTTACTGTGTTGGCTGGCTAGCTCACAACTTAATCCACCAAGCTTAAGCATATGATAGCCAAATAACTTTGGACACCACTCATCTAGGCGTGTTTGAATAGCACCATTCACCCACTCGCCATTTTTAAGCTGAGACCAAGAGTGCGGCTTTTCAAGCTTTTTTTCATTGCGTGCTGGATTCATTATTAACCTGCTTCAACCTAAATGACGGGAAACTCAACAATGTTACTTATCAAAAGCATACCTGCATTTAACGACAATTACATCTGGGTGATTGAAAATAGCGACGGCCGTTGTGCTGTGGTCGATCCTGGTGATGCTAAACCTGTTCTTCAGTACCTCGATCAGCATAAGTTAACTCTAGATGCGATACTCATTACTCACCACCACCACGATCATATTGGTGGCGTATCCGAGTTGGTTCGTCAGTATCCCACTATCAATGTGGTCGGCCCGGAAAAAGAGCCAATCCCTACCCTAACCCATGGTGTTAATGGTGGCCAACAGATAGAACTCTTCGGTGAAACTTTTTCAGTCATTGATTTGGAAGGCCATACACTTGGGCACATTGGGTATGTTGGTGACGGGCACTTATTCTGTGGCGACACGCTTTTCTCAGCAGGGTGTGGTCGAGTGTTTGAAGGAACATACGAACAGATGTATCAATCGCTAAACAAGCTGCTAGCTCTACCAGAAGAGACAAAAGTATATTGCGCGCATGAATACACGGCAAGTAACGTCGCATTTGCACTCGCCATTGAACCTGAAAATGATCACTTGCGTCAGTATCGTGATGAGGTAAATAGAAAGCGAGCTCAAAAGCTATCGACCCTGCCTAGCACGATTTTGCAAGAGAAACGGATTAACCCATTTCTACGTTGTGAGCAGCCCGATGTCATCAAATCCGTGACAAATCGAACAGAAAACATTGATCCACTCTCAATATTTTCTGCATTACGTGAGTGGAAGAACGAATTTTAACATATTCTAACTTGTCACTTACGGGGGCAGACCAGTATCATCAGCAGCTGATTTTTAAAAGGGCTGTTACATGCGAGTACAATATAGCTGGGTTTTAGCACTGTTACTAACGGGCTGCCAACTAACCCAGCCACCACAATCAACTCTACCTGTTGATGAGTCAGACACATCTCACCCAACTGAAGACATTACAGACACGCCTTCATCAGAAGAGGGTGATCACAATGCACTTACACCAACAGTGCCTGACGTCGAGCCAATCCCTGAGATCACGCCACAGACACAAGATGATGTCTGGAAACGCATTAGCATGCAGATGCAGATGGAAATTCCTGATCATGAAGCTGTTGATTACTACCGTACTTGGTATCTCAAGCACCCTAGCCATTTAAGAACGGTATCTAAGCGTGCTGAACCGTTTTTATATCTCATTGTTGATGAGATTGAAAAAAGAGGCCTACCACTTGAGCTAGCCTTACTGCCAATCGTCGAAAGCTCATTTGATGCCTTTGCCTATTCACACGGTAGCGCCGCAGGTCTTTGGCAATTCGTGCCAGCCACAGGTGAGTACTTTGGGCTAGAACAAAACTTCTGGTATGACGGTCGTCGAGATGTATCTGCTGCAACCGATGCCGCATTAACTTATTTGGACCGCTTAAACAAACGATTTGATGGTGACTGGAACAACGCAATTGCGGCTTATAACAGTGGTGGTGGTCGAGTAAACAGCGCCATTCGCAAAAATAGAAATCTTGGCAAGCCAACCGACTTCTTTTCACTCGATCTTCCAAAAGAGACAAGCGGCTATGTTCCAAAACTTCTCGCTCTAGCAGATGTAATTGCAAACCAAGTAGAGTATGGCATCTCAATTCCACCAATCGCTAACGTACCAGTTGTCGAGCGCGTGAATCCCAACGAGCAACTCGATCTTGCGATAGCTGCCGACTACGCCAATATCACAGTCAAAGAGCTTCAAAGCTTAAACCCAGCTTACAATCAATGGGCAACAGCGCCTGATAAACATCAACAGCTGCTACTGCCAATCGATTCTGTTGATGCATTTATGCTAAAAGTGGAAGAGAACCGCGGTAAAGGCATGCGCTTAGTTCGCTACCAAGTACAGCCTGGCGATTCGTTAAGCGTTCTTGCACAAAAATACAACACCACTACTCGCGTCATTCAAACAGCGAACAACCTGCCTAATCACAGTATTCGAGTGGGTAAGTACTTGATGATCCCAACATCGACTCAAGATGAGAAGGCTTACGCACTTAGCTCAGCGAATCGCTTGGCGCAGACTCAGTCTAGAGCCCGTGGGCAATATCAACTGACTCATACCGTACAGAGCGGTGACAGCTTATGGACGATAGCTAGAGCCAATAAAGTTTCCCACCAATCGTTAGCGAAATGGAACGGTATGGGCCCGCGAGATACTCTTCGCATTGGCCAAAAGCTGGTTATTTGGAAAAACAGCTCTGATGGCGCGATCATTCGAACCGTTTTTTATAAAGTTCGCTCAGGTGACACCATCAGTGGTATCGCGAACAAGTTTAAAGTAAAAAGTAACGATATCGTAAAGTGGAATGAACTCCACAAGAGTAAGTACCTACAGCCCGGACAGAAGTTAAAACTGTACGTTGATGTAACTAAGGTGAGCGTATGATCCCGTCTAGCAACCCTTTGATGATGCTGATCGACATTTTTCGGTCTCCATCTTCGGCGTTTATTACACTTCACAAACATGCAGTGTGGGGCTGGCAGCCTTTCTTATTTCTGATTTTAAGTCCCTTTCTATTTTGGGGGGCTTATTTCGACCTTGTAAACGTCGATTGGCTCTTTGCCGAACTAACCACTCAACTAGCACAAACAAATCCTGAACAGCTTGAACTGCTTGATGCCAATACGTTAATGGCGAGTGAGATAATTACTGATATCTTAGGCCGAAGCACAACTATATTTATGTTGGCATTTTGGTTTAATCTTGCCACTAAGACGAGCCAGCAACCACAAGGCTTCTGGCGATGGTTTGCAGCAAGCTCTGTGATTATGTTTCCTGCTGTTCTTGGCGATTTTGCCAGTTATGCGAGTGTGTTACTAAAACATGGTCAGGTAATGACATATGCTGCAGATCTGAATAGTCTTAATGGCTTGATTAAGTTGCCACTAACACACGATTGGTCTCAATTTTCCAGCTCAGTACCACTGCTGCTTCCTTGGTATATTGTGCTAGGTTACGCTGCAGTATTGACATGGACGGAGTTTGAACGCGGTCAAGCCATCGTAATTTCATCTCTGCCTTGGCTTGGTTACTTTGTTATTTGGGCAATCTATATTCTTGCTAGTTAGGCTGTTCTTTAGTTAACCCATACGCTAGATAGCCGTAGAGGATTACAGTAAAGAAAAGCTCACTAATAACGGATTATGATCAGAAGCATCGCTTAGCGGTGCTTCTGCCGTTTTTAAGCTAAGGCCACGGTAAAACACGTGGTCCAGAGCGAGGCCATTAACAAATTGCTTTCGGTGATCTGGAGAAAAGGTCGCAGCCTCTAACCCCAAGGACTGCACGACTTGATTCAATTCAGCCACTCTTTCTTCATTCCAGCTATTAAAATCCCCAGCCAGAATAATCGGACCTTCATGTTGAGTAAGCTCTTTAGCTAATACTTCTAATTGATGGTGGTACTCATCCACACCATAAGTGAAATTAACAGCATGTATATTAACTACAGCTAACATCTCACCATTAGAGAGTTGGTATAAAGAGTACAATGCCGATTTGGGTAGCCGCAACCATGGCTCGAGCTCTAAGTACGCACACGCCAATGCAGGGGAGCTTGCTGCAATCGTTAGCACACCTGAAGATACATCAAATGCCTTAAAAGCCTCCACTTGATTGCCCTGCCAACTTTTATCGAGTACCCAGCCTTTTAGTGACTCTGTCATACTGGCTTCTTGTAATAAGATTAGCTGAGCCGATTGCGAAAAAGAGGTTAACGCTTCGCGCCAATTTAAACGATTTTGCTTATAAATATTCCATACTAAAACATCGAGCTGGCCATTGTTATCAATCGCGGTAACAGAGGTTTCTTGGTGGCATTGAAGTTGGAGAGTACTTTCAGAGGAAAGGTTGGTAACACTAGGGGTTTCTGAAACATTAAATATTGAGTAACTGGCTATTGTGCCAATTAAACTAAATGTACCTAATAAACCGAGTATTAACGTTAGATATAGTAGGTACTTTTGTTTCATATTAACTTCGCTAAACACTAGGTGTATAAGTAAACTTGCTCTAAAAAAATAAAGGAGCCAAATGGCCCCTAGATTGCGTCTTCATCTTCTTCGCCAGTACGAATACGTACCACACGTTCAATATCAGTGATAAAAATCTTACCGTCACCAATCTTGCCAGTTTGAGCGGTTTCAATGATTGAGTCTACACATTGGTCAGCAACATCATCAGTTACGACGATTTCCAATTTTACTTTAGGAAGAAAATCGACCATGTACTCTGCACCACGATATAACTCTGTGTGCCCTTTTTGACGACCAAATCCTTTCACTTCAGAAACAGTCATGCCAGTAATACCAACTTCCGCCAGTGCTTCACGAACATCATCCAACTTAAATGGTTTAATAATGGCTTCAATTTTTTTCATCTTCATCCCTTAAAGGTCAACAGTTTATCTATTATTGACTAGCTAAAACCAACAATCAATACGTTGAATATTAGCTAACAAAAAGCCCAAGCAAAAAGCTTGGGCTTAAAATATAAAACTTACCTACTTCAAACTTGAGTAGTAAGCAGCTAGGTTAGCGATATCGTCATCACTTAACATGCTAGCTTGTGGTTGCATAACTAAAGCATTGCCACCGTTACGCTCTTTGTTTTTATAGGCTTTTAGTGAAGAGATAAGATACTGTTCATTTTGACCTTTAAGGTGCGGGTAACCCGGAATCATCGCCATACCATCAGCTCCGTGACAAGCGGCACAAATTGCAGCTTTAGCTTTACCAGCTGCAGCGTCTCCAGCTAGAGCATTGCCACTTAATAGTCCTAAACCCAAAATTAAACCAATTGCTACATTTTTCATTGCTTTTCCCTGTTCTTATTTTAATACGACTTTTTGTTTTGCTAATTGTACACAAAATCCTAACTTTTGCTCCAGATTACTTCACAGTCTTGCCCTTGATAAAGCTTGTCTACAAAAAGTCCCATCACCGCTACAACTTTATTTTCATTTAGTATGATAGGTGTTCTACGTCTCAGCCAGCTCGGAATATTATATTCTTGAAACAGCTTTTTGAGTTTACGACTGTGGCTTCTAGATGCAGGGTGAGCAGATAACCCCTGAGGTTCAAAAATAACCTCTAACTCACCTTTGTAGTCTCCACTTATGAAAACAGACACCGATTTGCGATCCTGACTTTGCGAAGTCAGAGGCTTCGTAGACAAGTTCATCGAAGATATGCTTATCTCACCCAGCCCATCAGGAAGCTGTAACGGGGTATTTAGACCCAACTCTCCAGTCCAGCCGCTTACATCTTCCATTTGATTTATTAGGTATAAGCGTTGGTTAAACCGCCTTACCTGACCATTAACAACTTGAAGTTGTGGGTTTGCATCAGCTTGAGCACCGATGACTTGTTCGATAATAAGATCTAAATGTTGGCGACTTGGCATGAGAAAACCACAATGCTCAAACCACATCCTGATAAGACGCTGCTGCGCAAGTGGGCTTTGAGTGGTTAGCAATGGCAAGCTCAAGCCATTATCTGGTTCAATCATGTTATCTAAGACAGGCTGTAGTAACTCATCCAGTAGCCTCTCTTGTTCCGCACATAAAGCGGCACTTCTTTGCACTGATTGATGAAAAGAGGGCCAGCGTTCAATCAGCGAAGGAGTGATCGAGTGACGAATGAAATTTCTATCAAAGCGTATATCTTGATTACTTTCATCTTCGACCCACTCCAATTCTTTCTGATGAGCATACTGTTCGATTTCTTGTCGTGTTGCACCAAGAAGCGGTCTAATCTGGAAGCCATTTTGAAAAGGCATACACTCAGCCATTGAGGATAAACCCTTGGGGCCGCTTCCTCTTTTCAGTGCGAGTAAAAAGGTTTCAACTTGATCATCACTATGCTGACCGGTGAGCAGCAGATCCCCTGAGTCTATATATTTAGCAAGCGCCATATAACGTGCATCTCGCGCAAGCTTTTCAATACTTTGGCCTTTGCCTACATTCAAAGTGACTCGTTCTATGAATAAGGGAATGGCTAATGCATCACACCACTGCTGGCATTGACTTGCCCACATGTCAGCATTTTCACTTAATCCATGATGGACATAAACCGCCACACATTCATTATCTGTTTGAGAGTTATATTGGGCTAGTAGCTCTAGCAATACTCGAGAGTCAACACCACCACTTAAGCCAAGCACTAAGCGAGAGTTTGCTTGTACATGGCGTGCAATTACTTGAGAAAAGAGTGAATAAAGGTGACTCATAAATATACTCGAGTGATCTATAGAGCAGCCTATTTTACTTGAAGCTGATACAACCGCCAAATGACAGGCATAAAAAAAGAGCTAACAAGGTTAACTCTTTTCTCTAATTACCCTGAAATCAGGACAAAGACTTAGCTACAGTAACCATAGCTCATCAAACGCTGGTAGCGACGCTCAAGTAGTGACTCGTGGTCAAACTGCTCGAGTTCTGCTAACTGCTTAACCAGTGTTGCTTTGATGTTCTGTGATACTTCAGCGTAGTTACGGTGTGCGCCACCTAATGGCTCTTCAATGATCTCATCAATTAGCTCAAGCTCTTTCAAGCGAGGTGCAATAAGACCCATTGCTTCAGCTGCTTGTGGTGCTTTGTCTGAATCACGCCATAAAATAGAAGCACAACCTTCAGGTGAAATCACTGAGTAGGTTGAATATTGAAGCATGTTAACGTAATCACCAACACCGATAGCCAGTGCACCGCCTGAACCGCCTTCACCAACAACGTTACAGATTACAGGCACTTTCAAGCCCGCCATCACTTTTAGGTTTTTAGCAATCGCTTCGGATTGTCCACGCTCTTCTGCACCAACACCTGGGTATGCACCCGCTGTATCGATAAAGGTAATAATCGGCATTTTGAAACGTTCTGCCATTTCCATAAGGCGCAGTGCCTTACGGTAACCTTCTGGCTTAGGCATACCAAAGTTACGTTTCACTTTCTCTTTCGTTTCACGACCTTTTTGATGACCGATGACCATCACTGGGCGACCGTCTAAACGGGCAATACCACCAACAATCGCTTTATCATCAGCAAAAGCGCGATCGCCAGCCAACTCTTCAAACTCTGTGAATACGCTTTCTACGTAGTTAAGTGTGTAAGGACGTAATGGGTGGCGAGCCACCTGAGCTGTTTCCCATGCACTTAAATCACTAAAAACTTTCTTCTTAAGTTCTAAACTTTTCTTTTCAAGCTGCTGAATTTCTTTATCTAAATCAACGGCAGTATCACCGCCATGGCGAGATACGTCACGTAAAGCTTCAATTTTTGCTTCTAGTTCAGCAATTGGCTTTTCAAATTCAAGAAAGTTGAGGCTCATCTATTGATCCTTTATCTACTTAGCGTCTTATTTGAGGCTAAATTTTAGTTAAATTCCAGTTCTACTTGGTTACGTCCAAGTAGCTGTTTCAATTCGTCCAGTAATATATCACTTGGCGTTACTCGCCATTCTGTACCGAGCGTTAATCTAGCCCGTGCATCTAGTCGTTGGTAATATATATTGACAGGGACAGTCCCTGCTCGGTGAGGCTCTAGAATTTGGCTAAAGCGCTCAAAAAATTGGTTGTTTATTTGAGATTCATTGATTGAAACCGATAGACCTCGAGCGTATTTTTCTCGGGCAGTTCCTAAATCCAACAATTCGCGCGCTGACATTTTAAGACCACCATTGAAATCATCAAAGCTGACCTGTCCCGAAATGACCAAAATTTTATCTTTTTCTAGCAATTCTGCATAGCGATCGAGCATATCTGAGTACAACATCACTTCCATGCGTCCGGATCGATCGTCAATCGTCATCAAACCAATTCGAGTTCCACGTTTGGTTGTCATCACTCTAGCCGCGATCACTAACCCTGCGATTGTAACCGATTGATCTCGTCTTGTCGGCGTTGCATCTTTTAATCGGCAACTGGTGTACTTTGTCAGCTCTTTCAAATAAGCGTTGATCGGGTGACCAGTTAGGTAAAGACCAAGTGTATCTCGCTCTCCTTCTAACCATACCTTTTCAGGCCAAGGTTCAACTTTGGTGTACTTATGTTCAATAACGTCAGCTTCCTCAGTCAAAACACCAAACATATCACTTTGGCCAAACGCCTCAGCTTGGTGATGTTGACTCGCCCCTTTTACTGCATCTTTTAAAGATGCCATCAAAGCTGCACGATGTGGACCAAGCCTATCAAGCGCACCTGCGTATATAAGCTTTTCAATTACACGCTTATTGACCTTTTTAAGATCGATACGAGCACAGAAATCAAACAGGTCCTTAAAGTAGCCACCACGATCACGAGCTTCCAAAATTGCTTCAATAGGGCCTTCACCTACCCCTTTAATCGCCCCGATACCATAAACAATCGCACCAGTTTCATCGACATTGAAACGGTATAGGCCGGCGTTGATGTCAGGTGGAAGCAATTTTAGCTTCATTCGAATACATTCATCCACCAAACCAATGACTTTTTCGGTGTTATCCATATCTGCTGTCATTACTGCTGCCATAAACTCAGCGGGGTAATGCGTTTTAAGCCATAGTGTCTGGTAAGAGACTAATGCGTAAGCGGCAGAGTGAGATTTGTTAAAACCATAACCGGCGAACTTCTCAACCAAGTCGAAGATTTTCATCGACAACTCGCCATCAACACCGTTAGCAATCGCACCTTCTTTAAAGGTACCACGCTGTTTCGCCATCTCTTCTGGTTTTTTCTTACCCATCGCACGACGGAGCATATCAGCACCGCCAAGCGTATAACCCGCTAAGATCTGAGCGATTTGCATAACTTGTTCTTGATACAAGATGATGCCATAGGTCGGCTCAAGCGTTTCTTTTAGCGACTCATGTTGCCATGTTTCATCAGGGTACGATACCGCTTCTCGTCCATGCTTACGGTCAATAAAGTTATCAACCATGCCTGATTGCAGTGGTCCCGGTCTAAACAGGGCTACTAATGCGATAATATCTTCGAAGCTATCAGGCTGAAGACGTTTAATCAGGTCTTTCATTCCGCGCGATTCAAGCTGAAAGACGGCCGTTGTTTCTGAGTTTTGTAACAGGTTAAACGACGCTTGATCGTCAAGTGGAATAGATTCAATACGTATTGGGGCTTTGCCTTCCTTCGCAAGGCGAGGATTGACTAACCCAAGAGCCCAGTCGATGATCGTTAATGTACGCAAGCCCAAGAAGTCGAATTTAACCAAACCCGCTGTTTCGACGTCGTTTTTGTCGAATTGGGTTACTGGGAAATTACCCTCTGCATCGGCGTAGATAGGTGCAAAATCGGTAATTGTCGTTGGTGAGATAACAACACCACCCGCGTGCTTACCAGCGTTTCGAGTACACCCTTCGAGGATACGACACTTATCAATCAGCTCTTTAACTTCATCATCGTTGTTATAAAGCTCTGGCAATGCCGGCTCAGCTTCAAACGCCTTACTTAGTGTCATTCCCGGATCAGGCGGAATCAGCTTAGAAAGTCGGTCAACAAACCCGAAGGGGTGACCAAGAACTCGACCTACATCTCGAATAACCGCTTTTGCCGCCATCGTACCGAAAGTGATGATTTGAGATACCGCATCACGACCATACATTTCAGCAACGTGGTCGATAACCAAATCACGCTTATCCATGCAGAAATCGATATCAAAATCGGGCATTGATACACGTTCTGGGTTTAAGAAACGTTCGAACAGTAAGTCGTATTCCAACGGATCGAGGTCTGTAATATCCAACGCATAAGCAACTAAAGAGCCGGCACCAGAACCACGACCAGGGCCAACAGGGACATCGTTATCTTTTGACCACTGGATGAACTCCATTACGATCAAGAAATAGCCCGGAAAACCCATGTTATTAACTACTTCTAACTCAATCGCTAGGCGTTCATCGTACTCAGGACGTCTTTGTGCTCGAACCTCTTCATCAGGAAATAAGAATGCCAAGCGTCGTTCTAGACCTTCTTGAGACTTCTTAATCAAAAAGTCTTCTATCTTCAACCCTTCGGTTGGGAAATTAGGCAGGAAGTACTCACCAAGTCGCACAGTAACATTACAACGCTTTGCGATTTCAACACTGTTTTGCAGCGCTTCAGGGATATCGGCAAATAGCTCACACATCTCTTCTTCGCTGCGAAGGTATTGCTGCGCACTGTAGTTTTTTGGGCGTCTTGGATCTTCAATTGTGAAACCATCATGAATGGCAACACGAATTTCATGTGCTTCGAATAAATCATCCGTTAAAAATACCACTTCATTAGTCGCAACCACCGGAAGATCGCGCTGTTCAGCCAATTCAACAGCAAAATGAAGATAGGTCTCTTCATCAACACGCCCAGTACGAGTGAGTTCTAAATAAAATCGGTCCGCAAAATGGGTTTTATAAAAGGCAACACACTCTTCAACGAGTTCGTTATTGCCTTTCAACAACGCTTTACCGATATCGCCACTCTTACCACCAGAGAGAACAATTAGCCCTTCTGATAGCTCAATCAGCCACTCTTTATCAATAACGGTTTGATGCAGCACTTGTCCGCGTAGGTAAGCTTTAGATATTAAAAGGGTTAAATTTTTATAACCTACATTATTGAAAGCTAATATGGTTAGCTTAGAAAATTCATCACCTAACTCTTTGGATTTAACCAAAAAATCAGCACCAACAATCGGTTTAACACCACAATTATGCGCTGTTCCATAGAACTTAACTAAGCCACATAAATTGGTAAAGTCTGTCAGTGCCATTGCAGGCATGCCCATCTCAGCCACTTTTTTCACCAATGGCGGGACTTTTGACAAGCCGTCGACCATGGAAAAGTCACTGTGAACACGAAGGTGTATAAACTTTGGATCTGACATGAATGTTTTCCTAAGCGGCATCGCTGTTTATTGGATGCCGTTAATATCATATTGAGTAGAAGCTAACGCTATTTTACGTTATTAGCTAAAGGAATAAAGAGGCTGACTGATTTAATCGAGCACTGAGTGGCACTATTCCTGGTGAAACGAAATCAGGTTTTCAATACCGAGCTATTCAATACCAAGAACGCGTTTTACTGGTTTGAAGCTTTTACGGTACCCTTTGATGACACCAAACTCTTCTATCGCTGCTAGGTGTGCTTTAGTAGGGTAGCCTTTGTGTTTGGCAAACCCAAATTGAGGATGACGTTTATCTAACTCTTCCATCTCTTGATCACGAACCACTTTAGCAATGATAGAAGCGGCACTTATCTCTGCTACTCGCAAATCCCCTTTAACAACGGCTTGTGCGTCCATCTCGAGCTTAGGGACTTTATTGCCATCAATCAATGTAAGATCAGGCTTGGTAGAAAGGCCAGAAACCGCTCTTTGCATCGCTACCATTGTCGCTTGTAAGATATTAAGCTCGTCAATTTCCTCGGGAGAGCAGCGCCCTACAGACCAAGCAAGTGCTTTCTCTTTTATTTCAGGAAGTAGCGCTAGGCGTTTCTTTTCCGATAGTTTTTTAGAATCGTTAAGCCCTTCAATCGGGTTATTAGGATCTAAGATAACGGCTGCAGTCACCACATCGCCAACAAGTGGCCCGCGCCCTACTTCGTCCACGCCAGCAATTAACTGGTAACCTTGGGGGTATTCAAATGGAGGAAGCTCTTTTTTAGGTGCGATTGCCATGCTATTTCTCTATTAGTTTTAGTACTGCTGTTGCAGCTTGTTGATCCGCATCTTTTTGGATCCATTGATGCATTTCTGTAAATTTCTCAATCAATTCAGAATTATCACTTTCCAATACCCTCTCCATTGCAGGATAAAGGAAATTGGGGTGACACTCCTCTTGGATAAACTCTTTTACTAATTCTTTGCCCGCTAAGACATTTGGTAACGAGACAAATTCGGTTATCGAAAGCTTTTGTGCAATCCAACCGGTCAGTTTATTCACTTGATAACCAACAACCATTGGACGCTTAACTAACATGCATTCAAGAGCGACAGTACCAGAGGCAAGTAGCACAGCATCAGAGGCAGTCATCACGTTACGAGCCGTATCTTCAATAATGGTAAACTCAAGCTCAGGTGCTGTCTCTTTCCAAATCGATTCAAACTGTTCGCGGCGCTTTTTATTGACCGCTGCAACCACAAATCCCATATTAGGGTACTTTGTATGAATGCGTTGGCAGGTTTCAATAAATGGCTTTGCAATTAGACCAACTTCGCCACCACGACTACCTGGTAATACAGCTAGCCATTTACGATCTTGTTCTAAACCCAATAGCTCACGAGCATTAGCTTGGTCACTGACCATTGGAATAGCATCAGCTAATGTATGCCCAATGAACTCACAGGCGACATTATATTTATCGTAAAACGCTTTTTCGAATGGCAAGAAAGCTAAGACTAAGTCTGTTGCCGCGTCGATTTTAAAGATGCGCTTTGGTCGCCAAGCCCAAACAGAAGGACTGACGTAATGGACGGTTTTAATACCTTTGTCCTTGAGCGTTTTCTCTAATCTAAGATTAAAGTCAGGAGCATCTATTCCAACGAAAACATCAACAGGATTTTGAACGAAATACTGTACCAACTGTTTTTTCACACTAAGCAAGCGTGTTAAACGGCCAAGAACTTCAACCAAACCCATGACCGCAAGCTCTTCCATATCAAATAGGGACTCACAGCCTTGAGCGATCATTTTTGGACCACCTATACCAACAAACTCAGCATCCGGATATTTCGCCTTAACCGAGCGAATAAAGCCTTCACCTAAAGTATCGCCTGATAACTCACCAGCAACAATGCCAATTCGTAGTGGTCTATCTGTTTTCATCATTTCGTCCTATACAATATTTTCGCGTGGTATGAACACTCAATTTCATTGCTACCTAAAACAAAAAAGATCGCCGGAGAACAGCGATCTTTTAGTAGCACTCGTCGATAATTATTATCGGATAATGCCACGTTCCGAATTTTCAAGCATGTCTAGCATCGGTTTAATAGAAGAGAACTCATCAGCCATTTCAATTAATGTTGGCTTCGCTTCTTCTAGAGTCTTACCGGTTCGGTAGATCTCTTTATACGCTTTTTGTAGTGCTCGGATTTCTGTTCTTTCAAAACCGTTACGCTTCAAACCAACTAAGTTCAAGCCAAATGGTGTCGCGTGGTTACCTTGCGCTAACACATACGGTAGCACGTCTTGGACAACCGCAGAGCAGCCGCCAATATATGCATAAGCACCAATTGAACAGAAAGGGTGAATCGCAGACAGCGCCATAACACCAGCGTAATCGCCTACCGTCACATGGCCACCTAAAATAGCGTTATTACCGATGTGAGTATGATTACCGACAATAACATCGTGTGCAATGTGAGCATTCACACAAAGCAAGTTATCATCACCAATCACTGTGGTCGCTTTATCTTGCGTAGTTCCACGATGGATCTGAACACTCTCTCTGATGACGTTACGATCGCCAACCACGACAGTCGTCTCTTCGCCACCGTATTTCTTATCTTGGTTCTCTTCACCAATAATCGCGTACGGGAAGATGCGATTATCTTTACCAATAGTCGTATTGCCTTTAATGACAATATGCGACATAACTTCGGTATTCTCACCAATAGACACTTTGCCTGAAATGTAAGTAAACGGGCCAACAGTAACGTTAGCTTCGATTGTCACATCACCTTCAATGACGGCTGATGGGTGAATTTTAGCGGATTCATGAATCATATTAGAACTCTCGACGAGCACATTTTAGCTCGGCAGAACAAACAACTTCGCCGTCAACCGTTGCAACACCAGTAAAGGCAGCAATACCACGGCGCTCTTTAATAAACTCTACTTTAATAATCATTTGGTCGCCAGGCACTACAGGCTTGCGGAATTTTGCTTTATCAACGCTTGCGAAGTAGTAAAGCTCATTATCGGCAGGGGCACCAAAAGATTTAAAACCAAGTAAGCCTGTCGCTTGCGCCATTGCTTCTAAAATTAGCACGCCTGGGAAGACTGGCATTTGAGGAAAATGACCGGTGAACTGTGGCTCGTTTACTGATACATTTTTAATCGCCGTTAAGTGCTTTTCTTCTTGATAATCGGTTACACGGTCGATCAACAAAAATGGGTAGCGATGAGGAAGTAACTCCTGAATTTCAGTAATGTTCATCGTTTTATTTTCACTAGTCAAAGTCATATTCCTATCTTGTAAAACTAAAAGCCGTAAAGCTTTAAAAATTATGGGTCCATCTATTATTGGTCAATATGATAGACGAAAAAGACTCGCTTTTCGCGAGCCTTTTGCAAGAAAACTGGAATTAGGATTCCGCTTTCGGTGCTATTTTTTTCTCAACAGCCTTCAAACGCTTATTCATCTCGTCAATTCGATGAACACGAGTTGCCGTTTTTCGCCACTCTCTGTTTGGTTGCAAAGGAATACCTGATGAGTACATACCCTTTTCAGAGATGCCTCGCATTACCATTCCCATGCCAGTAATTGTCACACCATCAACAATTTCGATATGGCCGTTAATTACCGTACCGCCACCAATAATGCAATACTTACCAATAGTCGTGCTGCCAGCGATAATAGTACCACCCGCAATCGCTGTACCATATCCGATCTGAACGTTATGGGCGATTTGGATTTGGTTATCGAGAATCACATTGTCTTCGATGATCGTATTGTCTAATGCGCCACGGTCAATTGTCGTACATGCTCCTATCTCAACTCGGTTACCAACACTAACCGTGCCTAGCTGAGGGATTTTAATCCACTCACCTTTTTCATTAGCATAACCAAAGCCATCTGAACCAATCACGGTATTAGACTGGATTAGGCAGTCACTACCAATATTGACACCGTGATAGATAGAAACGTTAGCCCAAAGCTGAGTCTTTGCCCCTATTGATGCATTCTTACCAATAAAACAGCCTGCACCAATAACTACGTTATCACCAAGTGTCACACCAGACTCAATTGTTGCATTCGCACCGATTGAAACATTAGCACCAATGGTTGCATCTTCAGCTATCACAGCCAATGGAGCAATCCCGTTAGCTGCCTTTGGCGTGGTATCGAGTGCTTGAGCGACTTTAGCAAAAGCCACATACGGATCATCAACGACTAACACATTACCGTGAAAGTGTTCACGCTGCGCTTCTTTGAGCATGACCACTGTCGCATGACAATCAGCTAGGTGCTTCGCGTATTTAACGTTAGATAGGAAGGTAACGCTACCTTCCTCAGCTTTGTCCATAGGAGCGACAGACGAAACGACTGCATTAGCGTCTCCATGTAGCTCACCACCGGTTACGGTTGCCAGTTCGGCTAAGGTTAATTTCAGCATATTATCTATTTTAGTGATTCAATAACTTTTTCAGAGATATTGAACTCAGGCTTCGCGTATTGCAGAGCTTGAGCTTCAATGATGATGTCATAGCCTTCTTTCTCAGCTACTTTTTCTACTGCGCCTTGGATCAGCTGAAACAATTTTTGTTTCTCTTCAGCTTCACGGCGAGCAGACGCTTTTTCTAGCGCTTTGCCTTTGATCTTAAAGTTGCTGTCTAGCTGGCTGATTTCAATACGTAGTTTTTCTACTTCATCAGGACCTAAAAGCTCACCATCACGGTTTAGCTTTTCAATCTTTGTCTGTGCTTCAGCTTGAATAGCTTGCAGCTCAGCCGCTCTGTCTTTGAACTCTTCTTGCATTTTTTGCAGCACAACTTCTCGTTGAGGAAGTGCTTGGAAAATTTGAGCTGAGTTAACATAACCTACTTTTTGAGCCGCTTCTGCTGCGTGTGCAAACATAGAAGAACTTAATACAACAAGGCTAACACCAGCCGCTTTCATGATATTTTTCAAAATAGTTTCCTTTATTAGAAGGTTCTGCCAATAGTGAAGGTAAATGTTTCTTTGTCATCGCCTTCGTAACTCTTAATTGGAGATGCCAATGAGAAGACCAGAGGGCCCATCGGTGACATCCACTGTAATGCGACGCCGTAAGACGCACGGTAATTGGTTGGATCAGAGTAATCGTAATAGTATTGACTGCCGTAATCAGCGCCAGAGTCACGATAATCAAATTCGGTATCCCAAACACTTGCTGCATCGACAAAGAAGCTGGTACGAATTTGACTACGTACTTCATCAGAGGCAAATGGTGTTGGTACAATCAACTCTAAACTTGCCAGAGCAATCGCATTACCACCTACTGAATCGTCGGTTGCCGTATCATTACCATTGTTTGAGCCAGAGTAGTCACGGTAGACTGCTTTCGGGCCTGCCGAGTTTGAGCCAAAACCACGCAGGGAAGTAAAACCACCTGCGTAATAGTTTTCATAGAATGGGAACAAGTTATCTTGTCCATCCGTTTGACCATAACCGTTGCCGTAACCCAAGCGACCGCGCATCAATAACGCAAAGTCATGTTTCTGAGTCAGTGGGAAATACTGTCTGATATCGTACTGAACTTTAAAGTACTGAACGTCAGAGCCAGGTACGGTCATCTTATAAAATGCACGTTGGTGATTACCCGCTGTTGGGAAATAACCACGGTTTAAGTTATTACGTGTCCACGAGATGTTGATATCAAAGTCGTTGGTATTCAGTGCACCATCGCTATCAATATTGCTGGCTTGAGACGCTAAGAACTGCTCTACCTGCAAATAAGGTGATAGGTTACCGATCTTGTTGTGAGTGTAACCCGCACCAAGTTCGAAGAAGTTAAGCTCATTTGCCCAACTACCCAGCGTCGCACTCACGCCATAACTTTCATTGGTATAGTCGACAATACCCGCTTCAGATGCTTCAAATTCGTTATAGAAGACTTTACCACCTAGACTCACACCATCAAGCGTCCAGTATGGGTCTCGATAATCTAAGCTAATATTCTTTTGGTAATCGTTCATCATTGCGTTGATACCAACACGGTTACCTGAACCAATGAAGTTATCTTGCTGAAGACCAACTTGGAAGCTCACACCAGATTCGGTACCGTAACCAACACCAAAGTTAATACTGCCTGAGTTCGCTTCTTTTACGTTGTAGACAAGATCAACCTGATCTTCACTACCAGGAACACGAACGGTTTGTACATCAACAGTCTCGAAGAAACCTAAACGATTCAAACGCGTTTTACCGGTTTCAATCGATTTAGAGTTGAGCCAGCTTCCTTCCATTTGACGCATTTCACGACGCATAACTTCGTCACGTGTCGAGTTGTTACCTATGAATCGAATATCTCGAACGTAGATTCGGTTACCTGCTTCGACATTAATGATCAAAGAAACTTCGTTCGTTTCATCATTAAACTCAGGCATGGTTCTTACTTGGGGATACGCATAACCCGCTTCACCAAGAACACGCTTAATCTCTTCTTCAAGCGCAGTTACTGAGGAGCCGTTATAAACGGAGCCATCTTCAAATGGCACCATCTCTTCAAATTCAGACTTTTTACCAATTAGTTCACCGCGGAAATCCACTCCGCTAATGGTGTAAGCATCACCTTCATCAACGCCAAGTGTAATGTATACACCTTTCTTATCTGGAGAGATTGCAACTTGCGTCGAGTCTACTTGAAATTTCAAGTAGCCACGATCTAGGTAAAATGAACGTAGCGCTTCGATATCGCCCGCAAGCACTTGCTTTTGGTACTTATCATCCGCGAGGAAATTCCACCACGCGACATCAACGTTTAGATTAAAACGTCCTACAAGCTCTTTATCTTCAAAAACTTCGTTTCCGATAAAGTTAATCTGTTTTATCTTGGCTGAAACACCTTCAGTAAAAACAAATTTAAGATCAGAACGGTTACGTGGCAATGGTGTAACAACAGCTTGAACCGTTGCGTTGTATTTACCTACGCTGTAATAGAAGTCTTCAAGACCTTTTTCTATATTCGATAGTGTTGTGCGATCAAGCGCTTCACCTTGTCGGATACCAGAAGCATCAAGGTTTTGCTGTAGCTGCTCTTCTTTAATCGCTTTGTTACCAGAAAAAGAGATGCTCGCAATCGTCGGGCGCTCTTTAACCTGAATAACCAAGACGTCGTTATCACGAAGGACTTGTACATCTTCAAAGTTGCCTGACGCATAAAGAGATTTAATGATCTCAGCAACGTTCTGGCTGTCGATGTCATCTCCGATTCGAACTGGCATCTGTAACAGCGCAGCACCAAGTGCAACACGTTGTAAACCTTCAATTTGTATGTCTTGAACAACAAAGTTCTCTGCGCCATTTGCTGAAACACTTGTCGCTAACAAGGTTGCAAATAGAATCTTTTTAATCGCCATATTTTTTTAAGTTATTCCTTTACTGCACTACAACCTGAGCCCTGCTTACAGGCGAGAAAAATCATTAAATATTGCAATTGCCATAACTGACAAAATAATTGCACCACCGATTCGGAAACCCATCTCTTGTACCTTCTCTGGTACTGGGCGACGAATGATTGCTTCGATAGCAAAAAATAGTAGGTGGCCACCATCAAGCATTGGCAACGGCACTAGGTTAATAATGCCCAAATTAATACTAATTAACGCTAAAAATCCTAAAAAGTACACCAAGCCATAATCAGCGGTGGTACCAGCACCTTTAGCAATTGAAATAGGACCGCTTAAATTATTCAAGCCAATATCACCAACAACAAGCTTTTTCAGCATCGTTGCGGTCAATCCAATGACTTGACCTGTTTTTTCAATCGACTTGCCGATAGATTCAATTACACCATATTGCAGCTCAAATCGATATTTTTCCGGCCATTCTGAGACTTCCGAACCAATTCCAGCAAAACCTATCGTTTTTCCTTGGCGGTCATCGCGCCTATCTGGCGTTAGAGTCATCAACAAAGATTCACCATCTCTATCAATCTTCAGCTCGACGGCTTTCTCTGGATTCCCCTGAATCGACTCAACAAGTTGCTTCCAGTTTTCTAATTCAACACCATTTACCGCAACCAAAGTGTCGCCAACTAAAAGCCCAGCTCGTTCTCCTGCACTATTGTCAGAGACATTTGCCAGCGTCATCGATACCTCTGGCGTATAAGGACGAAAACCTAATGTCCCCATAGCAGACTCTGTTTCTGGATCAAAGTTCCATTGGGTTAAATCAAGTGTCTTAATTTTAGCCACACCAATGCCGTTTTCATCAGAAACTGTGAAAGTAAGCTTATCGTCACCAATATGGGCAATAATGCCCATATTGACGGATTCCCAATCTACAGTTTTGACGCCAGATACCGCGGTAAGCTCCATACCAGGTTCTAAACCTGCATTTGCAGCAATTGAGTAAGGTGTCACTTCTCCTACAACAGGCTTAACCGCTGGCACACCAATCAGAAAAACTAACCAATATGCGAAAATAGCAAAGGCAAAGTTGAACAAAGGACCTGCAGCCACTACCGCTGTTCGTTGTAGTAAAGGCTTCTTATCAAACGCAATGTGGTACTGTTCTGGCGATATATCATCGACACGAGTGTCGACCATTTTCACATAACCACCGAGCGGAATCATTGAAAGGCTATATTCAGTTCCATCTTTTGCGACTTTTTTCCAAATCGACTTACCAAAGCCAATAGAGAACTTTTCAACCTTTATGCCACAACGGCGGGCAACCCAAAAGTGGCCGAATTCATGTACGGCTACGAGTATGCTCAGCGCAATGACAAACGAGGCAAAGTTCCATAATATTCCAGTCATGCTGTACGCTCTCGTAATATCTGATTTGTCATGTGTCGCGCCATTTTATCTACCTCAAGTAAGGTTTCCAAGTCTAAAGGCTCTAAATAAGAGTCAGTTGCACATACTTTGGACATTACCATTTCATTAATACGGGCTATGTCAGTAAAACCGAGTCTACCTTGTAAAAATGCGTCAACGTTGATCTCATTTGCAGCATTAAGGGCTGTGGTTAAATGCTGGCCTTCAAAGCAAGCATCGATAGCCAATTTTAAACAAGGATAGCGAGAATAGTCAGGCTCTAGAAAAGTAAGTTCACCTAGACGAGCAAAATCTAAAGCTGAAACACTAGAAGGGACTCTTGCCGGATACGCCATAGCTGAAGCGATTGGTGTCGCCATATCAGGCGCGCCCATTTGAGCAATCACAGAACCATCAAGGTACTGAACCATAGAGTGAATAACAGATTGAGGATGAATAATAACTTTTAATTCAGGTTCAGTAGCATTAAATAGCCACTTGGCTTCAATGTATTCAAGCCCCTTATTCATCATTGTCGCAGAGTCAACTGAGATCTTTGGACCCATTGACCAGTTAGGGTGAGCGATAGCTTGTTCTGGGGTCACCTGCGCTAGTGAAGCGACATCGCTATAACGGAAAGGGCCACCAGACCCTGTCAGTAATATATGCGAGATGCCATGTTGCTTTAGATTGCAGTGTCCAAGGTTGGTTTGTATTTCACTAGGTAGGCATTGAAAGATAGCATTGTGCTCGCTATCGACTGGCAATAACTCTGCGCCATGCTCTTTGACTGCATCAACAAAAAGTTGCCCTGACATCACTAGCGCTTCTTTGTTAGCAAGTAGTACTCGTTTGCCAGCCTTAATAGCCGCCATAGTAGGGAGTAGACCAGCAGCACCAACAATGGCCGCCATCACGGTGTCAACTTCACTAAATTCAGCGACGTGACAAGCAGCCTCTTCTCCGGCTAACACTTCAATCAGAGGGTGAGTTGACGCTAACTGTGTTTTCAGCTTTTGAGCGGCATCCACATCGGCCATAACAGCGTATTTGGGTTGCCACTTGCGGCAAAGCTCTAGCATTTTCTCAACATTTCGACTCGCGGCAAGAGCCACGATAGAAAACTGTTCCGGATTCTGCTCGACAACTTTTAAAGTACTTGCACCAATGGATCCTGTGGCACCTAAAATTGTTAGCTTACGCGTAGTTGAAACCATAAATAGTTGAAACCGTAATAGTTGTGACTATAGATTGTGTAATACAAAAGTCAGACAATGGGTATACAAAGATACCCATTGATTTAAAAATCACTTTCTTACAGAAAGACTGTTCTTTTATTAAAGTCAGTGCTTCTAAAAAATAAAGTAAAGAAGAGCAAAAACAGGGAAAGCAGCCGTTAAGCTATCAATTCGGTCTAATACACCACCGTGACCCGGTATAATATTACTACTGTCTTTAATGCCCGACACACGCTTAAACATACTTTCAACAAGATCGCCAAGAACTGAAATAACCACCGTGACTAAGGTAATAATGATCATCACTGCGGGGCTAGAGAACTCTAAACCAAACCACTTCGCAGTAAACCACGCAACAACGAGAGCTGTAATAATGCCGCCAATCAGCCCTTCGATTGTTTTGTTCGGGCTTACTGATGGTGCCATTTTACGCTTACCAAAAGCGCGTCCAGCAAAGTATGCTCCGCTATCAGCAGCCCATACGATCAAGCAGACAAATAGAACCAGCTTTGCACCATAGTAGGCATCAGCCTCAATCCCTTGGGCTCTAAGTAAAATAGCGCTCCATAAAAACGGGAGTAACGTCAACACGCCAAAGGCATGCCTTAAAATATTAGAGTGTTCCCACGTTTTACTAGAACGCGGATAAGTAATCGCAAGTGCACTTGAGTACAGCCACCAAGCGCCACCAATACCTAAAATGAAGTAGTGAATAGGTTGAATGGTATTAAGACTAGTCGCATCAGAAGCGATCAACAAAAAGCTGATCAGCGTTACGATTACTGAAGGAATGAGCGCTCGTTGGCGAGATTTATGTTCAACAAATTGAGTCCACTCCCAGAAACCTATCCCAGTCACTGCTGCGATGGTTAAAATAAACAAATACAACGGAAGCTCGAAAATCCCGAGGATAACAAGAGGAGCTAAAATAAGTGCGGTTATAATTCGTTGCTTCAAACTAATGAATCCTTTATTGATTTTCCATCAGTGCTTTAATTTGATTACCGGTACAACCAAAACGTCGTTCACGGTTA
This sequence comes from Vibrio lamellibrachiae, assembly GCF_050337265.1. Taxonomy (NCBI): domain Bacteria; kingdom Pseudomonadati; phylum Pseudomonadota; class Gammaproteobacteria; order Vibrionales; family Vibrionaceae; genus Vibrio; species Vibrio lamellibrachiae. Next base: position 347,974 of record NZ_JAKJSU010000008.1, on the reverse strand, counting down.
ACAAACCAAGTCACAGCTTCAATTAAGCTATCCTCACTAAACTCAGGCCAATAGACCGGAGTAAAGTACAGCTCAGCGTAAGCTAGTTGCCATAACATAAAGTTACTTATTCGACATTCACCACCAGTGCGAATTAAAAGATCAACCTCAGGAATATCTGACATTGTAAGGTGGGAAGTAATAAGATCTTCATTGATTGAATCAGCGTTAAGTGTGCCCTGTTCAACCTCTAAAGCCATTTTCTTCATCGCTTGGGTAATGTCCCATTTACCGCCATAATTGGCAGCAATGTTAACCACCATGCCAGTATTGGCTGCGGTTTTCTCTTCCGCTTGAGCGATTTTTTTCTGCAAGCGTTCACTGAAGCGACTTTTGTCACCAATGATACGTAAGCGAAGATTATTCTTGTGTAGCTTCTTTATCTCTGTCGATAAAACAGTGATAAACAACTCCATTAATACGCCAACTTCTTCTTCAGGACGTCGCCAATTCTCACTGCTAAAGGCAAAAAGAGTAACAGCTTCAATGCCTAGACGAGCAGCGCTACTGATGGTTTTTCTTACTGCAGCAACCCCATTTTTATGCCCAAAAACTCGAGGTTTCCCTTGAGCTTCAGCCCAGCGCCCGTTGCCATCCATAATAACGGCAATATGTTTAGGTAACGCTTCGGTAGATAACTGAGTATTTGACATAGAAGGCTGTTCGGTGGTTTAGAAATGATTGGAATAAAAAAAGCGCTATGCCATTTACATAGCGCTTTATAGATAAAGAGGCGAAGTATTTATACTTCCATCAACTCTTTTTCTTTTGAAGCTAGCGTATCATCTACTTTCTTGATCGCTGCATCAGTTAGCTTTTGAATTTCGTCTTGTGCTTTACGATCTTCATCTTCAGAGATCTCTTTGTCTTTTAGAAGACCTTTAAGATCACCGTTAGCGTCACGACGAATATTACGAATAGCTACACGACCGCCTTCAGCTTCACCACGAACAATCTTAACTAGGTCTTTACGACGCTCTTCCGTTAGTGGAGGAAGTGGTACACGAATTACCGTACCTGCTGACATTGGGTTTAGACCCAAATCAGACGTTAAGATTGCTTTTTCAACTTTAGGAGCAAGCTCACGGTCAAAAACTGTAATAGCTAAAGTACGAGCATCTTCAGCCACAACGTTTGCTACTTGATTTAGCGGTGTTGGTGCTCCGTAGTACTCTACAGAAAGACCAGAAAGCAAACTTGGGTGTGCACGACCAGTACGAATCTTGATAAGGTTATTTTTCAGTGCTTCGACACTTTTTTCCATGCGCTCTTGCGCGTCTGTTTTAATCTCGTTGATCACAATATCACCTTGACTTATGTTCTTGGTATAAGTTTGTTCTTAGTAGTAAGAAAGTAATTTGGGCTTAAATAAGATATGCCATCACAGCTGGTTTGCAATGATGGCATGCACATTATTCAGTATCGCTGATTAATGTACCTTCTGTTTCACCCATAACCACGCGACGTAGTGCGCCTGGCTTATTCATATTGAAAACACGGATTGGCATTTTATGATCACGCGCTAACGTGAATGCCGCCAAATCCATCACTTTAAGCTCTTTCTCAAGAATAGTGTTATAAGAAAGAGTATCATACAACTCTGCATCAGGGTTAGCTACTGGGTCAGCAGTGTATACACCGTCTACTTTCGTTGCTTTAAGAACCACATCAGCTTCAATTTCAATACCACGTAAACACGCTGCTGAATCTGTTGTAAAGAATGGGTTACCTGTACCTGCTGAGAAAATCACAACGCGGCCATGACGTAGTTGGCTGATTGCATCTGCCCAGTTGTAATCGTCACAAACACCTTTAAGTGGGATAGCCGACATAACGCGAGCATTCACGTATGCACGGTGTAGAGCATCACGCATTGCTAGGCCATTCATTACTGTTGCAAGCATACCCATGTGGTCGCCAACAACACGGTTCATACCCGCTTCAGCAAGGCCAGCACCTCTAAAGAGGTTACCACCACCAATTACTACACCAACTTGAACACCAAGTTCAACCAATTCTTTTACTTCTTGAGCCATGCGATCAAGGATTGCAGGGTCAATACCAAAACCTTCTTCGCCTTGTAGCGCTTCGCCACTCAGTTTTAACAGGATACGTTGATACGCTGGTTTAGGGTTTGTAGTCATGGAGCTTACCTTCCAAAAAGTGATAGTTTTGATTAACGGTCATGGATAAACATTCTAGGTAGTTTAGAACATGAATATTTATTGATCACAGCAAATCATCAAACGCTTGTCGTAAAAAGACCGCAGCCTTGGCTACGGTCTAATATTTAAGCATGCAAAAGGGATTAACCTTTTTGAACCGCTGCTACTTCGTCAGCAAAGCTCATTTCAGCTACTTTCTCGATACCTTCACCAACTTCTAGACGTACGAAGCTAGTTACTGTCGCGTTTCTTTCTTTAAGAATATCGCCAACAGTTTTCTTAGGTTCCATGATGAAAGCTTGACCTGTTAGAGAGATTTCGCCCGTGAATTTCTTCATACGGCCGATAACCATTTTCTCAGCGATTTCTTGAGGTTTGCCTTCGTTCATAGCGATTTCAACTTGAACAGCTTTCTCTTTAGCAACTACATCAGCAGGTACGTCAGATGGGTTCAAGAAGTCTGGCTTAGAAGCAGCAACGTGCATAGCAACGTGCTTAAGTGTTTCAGCTTCACCTTCACCAGCAGCAACTACACCGATTTTCTCGCCGTGACGGTAAGAAGCTAGTGCAACACCTTCAACGAATTCTACGCGACGGATGCTGATGTTTTCACCGATCTTAGTTACAAGAGCGATACGTGCGTCTTCAAACTTAGCTTGAAGAGCAGCGATGTCTAGACGTTCAGCTAGAGCTACTTCAGCTACTTCGTTAGCAAATGCAAGGAAACCTGCATCTTTAGCAACGAAGTCAGTTTGGCAGTTCACTTCAAGAAGAGCGGCAACGCCAGCAGCTTCTTTAATGATGATTGTACCTTCTGCAGCAACGTTACCAGCTTTTTTAGCTGCTTTCGCTGCGCCAGATTTACGCATGTTTTCAATTGCTAGCTCGATGTCGCCTTCAGCAGCAACAAGAGCTTTTTTACATTCCATCATGCCCGCAGCTGTGCGTTCACGAAGTTCTTTTACTAGAGCAGCAGTTACAGTTGCCATTCTCTATTCCTCAGTTAGTTCGAAAAAAGGTAAAAATCAGGGGCCTATATTGGGCCCCTGATGCTAACTAATACTCAATCGATACATACTTTATAAGATGTACCCATTTAGCATGGTTAAGAGCCGCTATTATTCAGCTTCTACAAAACCATCTTTTTCGCCAGCAAGAGCAGCAACATCTTTGTTACGACCTTCAACAACTGTTTGTGCAACAGCGTTTAGGTAAAGTTGTACTGCACGGATTGCATCATCATTACCAGGAATGATGTAGTCAATGCCGTCTGGGTTAGAGTTAGTATCAACAACAGCGTAAACTGGGATACCTAGGTTGTTAGCTTCTTTAACTGCAATGTGCTCGTGATCAGCATCGATTACGAATAGAGCGTCAGGTAGGCCGCCCATATCTTTGATACCACCAAGTGACTTCTCTAGCTTCTCCATTTCACGGGTACGCATTAGAGCTTCTTTCTTAGTTAGTTTATCAAATGTACCGTCTTGAGCTTGAGCTTCTAGCTCTTTAAGACGTTTGATTGACTGACGAACAGTTTTGTAGTTCGTTAGCATACCGCCTAACCAGCGGTTGTTAACGTAAAACTGGTTGCTTGCAACAGCAGCTTCTTTAACAGCTTCAGATGCAGCGCGCTTAGTACCAACAAAAAGAACTTTACCTTTCTTCTCGCCAACTTTAGCTAGTTCAGCTAGAGCTTCGTTGAACATTGGAACAGTTTTTTCTAGGTTGATGATATGAACTTTGTTACGAGCACCAAAGATGAATGGCTTCATTTTTGGGTTCCAGTAACGAGTTTGGTGACCGAAGTGAACACCAGCTTTAAGCATATCGCGCATTGATACAGTTGCCATTTTAAAATCCTCTATGGGGTTAGGCCTCCACACTCCCCATGAATCCGACCCCTAACATCTATCTACTAATGCAAATAGTTTTACTGTTGAGGCACCCCGGAACATGTGACGGAATGTGTGTGATTTAAATTAAAGTGAGTGGAATACAACAATCAACGTCGCTTATTTACTTTAAACTACGCTTATTACAGACGTAGATGTTAATAGCTTTTATTAACGCAAAAAGAATAGAGACAATTGACCGTTATTCCGGGGCGCTTTATACCATATTTTCGCATTATATGGCTAGTAAAAATTCCTTACTAAGCAGTAAGGACCCGGTGGTATATACTGTGACTATATAAAAACACATACAAAACATGCTCATTGACACAAATACACATTCATAGAACTTCCTGATAGAATGCGACTCATTATTGTCGAGAGCTCCTACAAATTGGTCGAGAATTAGCGCGAATGTCTATGAAAATTAAAAACCATGAAGAAATTGAAAGAATGCGTATTGCTGGCAAACTAGCCGCAGAAATTCTAGAAATGATTGAACCCCATATAAAAGAAGGGGTTACCACCGATGAGTTGAATACACTCTGTCATGATTATGCGACAGACCGAGGTGCTTACTCCGCACCTCTAGATTATCACGGTTTCCCGAAATCAATTTGTACCTCTATCAACCACATCGTTTGCCATGGCATCCCTGCTTCTCAAGATGAAAAAGGCAGCAACGGTCAATTAAAGCCAGCAGTGTTGAAAAACGGTGACATTCTAAACGTCGACATCACAGTTATAATTCCTGATGAAGAGAACGCCAGTTTAAGTACTCGTCCACAAGGCTACCACGGTGATACGTCAAAAATGTTCCTCGTTGGTGAGGCATCTCCGGCAGACAAGCGCTTGTGTATGGTTGCTCAAGAAGCTCTATACGTGGGTATGCGCAAAGTAAAACCGGGCGCTACTGTTGGTGATATCGGTACGGCTATCGAAAAATACATCAAAGAGAACAATAAGAAGAACCCGCGTAACAAGTTCTCTATTGTTAAAGACTTCTGTGGCCACGGTATTGGTAACGAATTCCATGAAGAACCACAAGTGGTTCACTACAAAAACACTGATCGCCGTGTATTAAAAGAAGGTCACTGCTTCACTATTGAGCCAATGATCAACGCGGGTAAATTCGGGTGTTCGGTAGATGCCGAAGATGATTGGACTGTTTACACTGGCGACGGTAAGAACTCTGCTCAGTGGGAACACACATTGCTTGTAACAGCAACAGGCTGTGAAGTGTTAACTCTTCGTAGTGAAGAGAGCATCCCTAGACTGATGAAAAACTAACTCAAGGCTAATACAGCCTCATGCTAAGTACGTCTTACTTAGTATAAATAAAGTGATAGAAAACCAACTTTGATGTCCCTGCCTAGCAGGGATATTTTTTTATCAGCCCCTATCTGATAGATTAAATACCTCAATACCCATATTCAATTTGCATGGACTGCTGCATATGCCGTATCAATCGCCACTGACTTTCTCAACCGAACAACTTTCAATCGTTTCACTTAAAGAGCAGTTAGAGAAGTTTTCCGAATATCAAAAGAGTGAGTTTCTTGCTCACCACCCTATTAACGATCTCGTTCTCGGGCGTTCCGATTATATGGATCTATTGTTGCACCGGCTTTGGATAGAATACGGATTTAACAACCTACCTAATATTACTCTCGTTGCCGTTGGCGGCTATGGTCGAGGTGAGCTTCACCCTCTTTCCGATATCGATATATTAATTGTTTCAAAAAAGACGCTGCCTGAGCACCTTGGCGCAAAGGTTAGTGAATTTATCACCCTGTTATGGGATTTAAGGCTTGAGGTCGGCCACGCCGTTCGCACCATCGACGAGTGTGTCACTATCGGACAGGAAGACTTAACAGTAGCCACTAACTTACAGGAAGCACGTTTGCTCTGCGGCTGCGAAGATACCTATAGTCAACTGAGCACAAGAATTGGTGCCCCCTCATTTTGGCCAAGTGATGACTTTTATAAAGCTAAAATCAATGAACAAAAAGAGAGACATGCACGCTATCACGATACCACTTACAACCTTGAACCTGATATTAAATCCACACCCGGAGGTTTGAGAGATATTCATACCCTCAGCTGGGTAGCAAGGCGACATTTTGGAGCGACCTCACTGCTTGAAATGAGTAAATATGGGTTTCTAACCGATGCTGAATACCGTGAACTGGTTGAGTGCCAAGACTTTCTTTGGCGGGTACGTTTTGCACTACATATAGAGCTGAAACGTTACGACAATCGACTCACCTTTGGTCACCAAGCTCAAGTAGCTGAAAGCCTAGGCTTTAGTGGTGAGGGGAACCGCGGTGTCGAAATGATGATGAAGGAGTTTTATCGTACATTAAGGCGCGTTGCTGAACTGAATAAGATGCTGCTAAAACTTTTTGATCAAGCGATTCTTGATAACGGTGTTGAGTATGAAGCTGAGGTTCTTAGTGACGACTTTCAGCGTCGAGGAAAACTTATCGAAGCTCGAAAACCCGCACTATTTCAAGCCAGACCTGAAACTATTCTCGATATGTTTATTCACATTGCGAACGACTCTACAATTGAAGGCGTTGCTCCCGCAACGATGAGACAACTGCGAACAGCGCGCAGAAGGCTGAATAAGTTTCTTCATGTTATTCCTGCTGCTCGTGAAAAGTTTATGGATCTGGTTCGTCACCCTAACAGCTTACACAAAGCGTTTAGCCTTATGCATAAACTTGGTGTGCTTGCTAGCTACCTACCACAGTGGAGTCAAATTGTAGGTCAAATGCAATTCGACCTATTCCATGTTTATACAGTCGACGAACACAGCATGCGTCTACTAAAGCACATCAACCGTTTTGGACAGATTAGTAATCGCGATAAGCACCCTATTTGCTGTGAAATCTACCCAAAAATCTTTAAAAAAGACCTGCTCATCTTGGCGGCGATATTCCATGACATAGGCAAAGGGCGTAACGGGGACCACTCAGAAATAGGCGCTGTTGAAGCGTACCAATTTGGTATTGAGCACGGTTTATCGAAACCTGAAGCGAACCTAATATCATGGTTAGTTAAAAATCACTTACTGATGTCTGTCACCGCTCAAAGACGCGATATTTATGATCCCGAGGTTATCACCGAGTTTGCCAAAAAAGTCAGAGACGAAGAGCGCCTTGAATACTTAGTTTGCTTAACCGTTGCCGATATTTGCGCAACAAACCCTGATCTTTGGAACAGCTGGAAACGAACCTTACTCGCAGAGCTATTTTACTCCACACAAAGAGCACTGAGACGAGGTCTTGAAAATCCGGTTGATGTAAGAGATCGGATTCGCCATAACCAGCAGTTGGCATCAGCACTGCTCCGTAAGGAAGGATTTACCGCCCGTGAAATTGAAGTGCTATGGCAACGCTTTAAAGCCGACTACTTCCTTCGTCATACCCACAAGCAGATCGCATGGCATTGTACGCACTTACTCAACCGAACTGATGAAAGCAAACCACTGATACTGATCAGCGAAAAAGCAACAAGGGGTGGCACTGAAGTGTTTGTTTACGGTAAAGACCAAAATGCCTTATTTGCTACGGTCGTTGCCGAGCTAGATAGACGTAACCTAAATGTTCATGACGCTCAAGTAATGACCAGCAAAGATGGCTATGTACTCGATACTTTTATGGTACTTGATCAGAACGGTGAAGCCATTGATGTCATGCGTCATAAATCGGTGGTTAAACACCTTGCTCATGTTCTGGAGGATGGTAGACCAACCAAGATTAAAGTTCGCCGAACACCGCGAAATCTACAGCACTTTACGGTAAAAACAAAAGTAGACTTTCTTCCAACAAAGAGCAAAAAACGGACTCTGATGGAGTTTGTCGCTCTGGATACTCCAGGCTTACTTGCTAAGGTGGGAGCGACCTTTGCCGACCTAAACATTAGCTTGCATGCCGCGAAGATCACCACGATAGGCGAACGTGCAGAGGATCTGTTTATTTTGACCAACAGCAATGGCTCTAGACTCGATGAAGAAGCACAAATTCAACTAAGAGATAAGTTGATTGGAAATATCGCAGAGCTTGCGCCAAATTAATCGCGATCTTGCCCACAAGTTGCGCAGTTGTTTTTATTGTCAGCTATCTACCACGAATATAGGCTGCTACATTAGTTATGATTTAATCAATTTTACAACACTAACTAGAGGTAGCCTATGTTTCCAAACCTCACAGGCTTAGGGATTCAAAACCCGAAGCAAATTGAGCGTTACTCGTTACGACAAGAAGCGCACAAGGATGTGTTAAAGATCTATTTTCATAAGCAAAAAGGCGAGTTGTTTGCCAAGAGTGTGAAGTTTAAATATCCACGCCAAGTGAAAAACGTTTTGGTCGATAGTGGCAGTCATCAATACAAAGAAGTGACTGAAATCAATCGAAACTTAACTCTTGTAATCGACGAACTCAATAAGGTAACAAAACCAGAGAAATTAGCAGAGATCGACGTTAAAGCTAAAATTTTAATGGACTTACGTCATCTTGAAAAAGTCGTCGCTAGTAAAATTGCAGAGATTGAATCAGATCTAGAAAAATTGAACTAACTTTTTTGAAATCGGATACGCTAAAAAAAGGTTCCCAATGGGAACCTTTATTATTTTATATGGCTAGATTGCTAGATCTCTAAACAAGTAGTTACTCACATAAAAATCACTACCAACCCGCGTAGATCCCAACAAAATAGAGCGATATTGCGGCCATAACGCCAGCAACCACATCGTCAACCATAATACCTACACCACCTTCGACTTTCTTATCAAGCCAACCGATAGGCCAAGGCTTAACCATGTCAAAGAAGCGGAAAAGCACAAAGCCCGCAACAATCCACTTCCAATCAAATATCGCAACACCAAGCATTGGGACGACAAGCATAGTGATCCAAAATCCAACAAATTCATCCCAAACGATTGAACCGTGATCGTGTACTTTCATATCATCAGAAGTTATCTGACAAATCTTAACTCCGATGAAATAAGAACCTATGATCACTGCGATAAATAACCACAGAGGAAGTTGTACTAACAAAAGATAAACAGGTATCGATGCCAAAGTGCCCATCGTGCCCGGAATAATTGGCGAAAGACCACTGCCAAATCCTGTCGCAAGTAAGTGCCACGGGTTTTTTAAAGAAATTCGAGATAAAGGGTTCGTCATTGTTTTACCTTAAAGTGATCATATCCATTAAGTTGCCAGTCAAGCTCTGTACCGCGGTTATGAAGCTCAAACGTACCTGCAGGACGTATCTGTCCAATACAAGTAACTTTCGCTCCTGTATGGTTTAGAACGCTCTCTATAGAGCCTCTATTTTCTTCAGGCACGGTAAAGCACAGCTCATACTCTTCGCCACTGGTTAACGCATATTTTTGCGCAAGGACTTCATCTTGAGTAAAGCCAAGCAGCTCTGGCGATAGAGGAAGTGAGCTGACATCTACCGATGCACCGACATTTGAGCGGTTTAGAATGTGGCTCAAATCAGAAATTAACCCATCCGAGATATCGATAGCTGACGATGCCACATTGAGTAAAGCTTGGCCGACCAATACTCGCGGTGAAGATAGATAGTGTCTCTTCTCTAAAATGTCAGAATTTGCTTTTTTTCTTTGCTCATCATCGAGAATAACATCTAAGCCTGCTTTGCTGTCACCTAGATCGCCGGTGACGTATATCCAATCGCCAATTTTCGCACCACTTCGTCTCAGCGCTTTCTCTTCTGGCACAAAGCCTTGTACTGTTAATGTGAGACTCAGTGGTCCTTTTGTTGTATCACCGCCAATTAGCTGAATTCCAAAGTAATCCGCTAGCTGAAAAAATGCTTCACAAAAAGGCGCAAGCCACGCTTCGTCTGGTTTTGGCATGGTAAGCGCAAATGAGACCCAAGCGGGTGTTGCGCCCATTGCTGATAAGTCACTAATGTTTGAGGCCAGCGCTTTATGAGCGACCCAGCTAGGGTTTGCACCTTCAAGAAAGTGCGTACCTGCAACTAGAGTGTCGGTACTGATCGCTATCGCAACATTGCTTGGACTTTTAACCAGAGCACAATCATCACCGGCCGCTAGCAGCACATCTTTTCGCTGTGATTGTCGACCAACAAAATACTTATCAATGAGATTAAATTCACCAGGCATATTAGTCATTCTCAAACAAAGAGTTAATTTTATAAAGAGGCTATAGATGCTAAATAATCGATATAAAAAAGGCCAGCACTAAGCTGACCTTATTTTCACGATTACTCGTTACTTCTTCTTACGTACGTGCGGTGCCGCTTTATCAAGCACACCGTTAACGAACTTATGGCTATCTTCTGCAGCGAACACTTTAGCAAGTTCAATCGCTTCATTGATAACAACTTTGTAAGGTACATCTTCACGACGTGTCATCTCGTACATAGCAAGACGAAGCAAAGCCAGTTCCATCAGATCTAGATCCTGCATAGGACGAGATACGAATGGACGAAGCTTGCTATCTAGTTCCATATGACTTAGAGCAACACCAGTCAGTAGGTCACGGAAGTATGCCACATCTGTTTCTGGTGCGATAAGAGCAGGCTCAGCAGCATGATGTTCTTCTTCATCATACTTACCACCAGATATAAACTGTTCTTCAACTACGGCAACATTTTCTTTGCTAATTTGCCATGAGTAAATTGCTTGTAGAGCAAATTGACGTGCATTACGACGTGCGGCTGGTTTCACACTGGCCCCCATTAGGAATCGATTTCAGAAAGAACGTTGATCATCTCAAGTGCGCTTAGTGCAGCTTCTGCACCTTTGTTACCAGCCTTGGTTCCTGCGCGTTCAATAGCTTGATCGATGGTATCAACAGTAAGGACACCGAATGCTACTGGAAGACTAAACTCCATAGACACCTGTGCCAAACCTTTATTACATTCACTACAAACATAGTCGAAATGAGGCGTACCGCCACGAATTACTGTACCTAGAGATACAATCGCATCGAACTGGCCAGTCTTGGCAACACGCTGAGCAACTAATGGAAGCTCAACCGCACCAGGACAACGAACAACAGTAATATTGTCTTCGCTTACCTGTCCATGACGTTTTAAAGTATCGATTGCACCAGAAAGCAGGCTTTCGTTAATAAAACTGTTGAAACGAGCAATAACGATAGCAATTTTTGCATTTGGCGCTGGGAAGCCACCCTCGATCACTTTCATAAGCCTTCCTTTAACTATGTTCATCAAGTGAGAATCGCCGGATTCTAGCATAAAACTGTGAGCAATATCTAATAGATATTAAAGTTTATACGAACCTTCGGCGTGTCTAATTTAAGTTTCTGATAGTGATAAAAAATCACTGTTATCGATAAAAAAGGAAGCAAACGCTTCCTTTTTTACAAAGTTAGCCGAGTCTTACTCGCCTAGCTAATTGTTTTTATTCACATACGTATTCAATCACATTTAGACCAAAACCACCAAGAGCATGGTAACGTTTTGAGCTAGAAGACAATAAACGCATATCTGTCACACCAAGATCAGCGAGAATTTGTGACCCTACACCAACACGACGTGATGTACCTTGCTTCTTCGCCATCGTTGGCGCTTCGCCTTTATCTTGGGCTTCGAATACCTTAACTTTATGAATAAGTGTTTCGGTCGACTCTTCATTGCCAAGAATAATTAATACACCGCCTTCTGAACCGATTTTCTTCATTGCCGAATCTAAAGTCCAGCTACGTTCAGTTCCACGGTCAGAGTGCAGTAAGTCAGTGAACGTATCATGCAAATGAACACGAACTAACGGTGCTTTATCAGCATCCACAGAACCTTTCACCATCGCATGGTGAATTTGATTATCAATGGTGTCTCTAAACGTGACTAATTCAAAATCACCAAATTCCGTTGGCAATTTACATTGTGCAACACGCTCGATGGTTGTCTCTGTATTGTTTCGGTATTCAATAAGATCGGCAATTGTGCCAAGCTTTACATCATGCTTTTTAGAGAAGACTTCCAAGTCTGGGCGACGAGCCATAGTGCCATCATCGTTAAGGATCTCAACAATGACTGATGCAGGTTCAAGCCCGGCTAATCGACCTAAATCACAACCGGCTTCGGTATGACCAGCACGAGTTAACACACCACCCTCTTGAGCGGTTAAAGGAAAGATATGACCGGGCTGAACGAGATCAGCAGCTTTTGCCTCTTTCGCAACTGCTGCTTGAACTGTAACAGCTCGATCAGAAGCTGAAATACCAGTCGTTACACCGTCAGCGGCTTCAATAGACACTGTAAAATTCGTGGTGTACTGAGCATTATTGTCTTGCACCATCGGCGGAAGACCTAGTCGCTCACAACGCTCTTTGGTCATGGTTAAACAGATAAGTCCACGACCATGAGTCGCCATAAAGTTAATCGCTTCAGGCGTAATGTGTTCTGCAGCCATGATTAGATCACCCTCATTCTCACGATCTTCATCGTCCATGAGAATCACCATTTTACCAAGGCGAATATCTTCAATAATTTCTTGTGGAGTGCTAATTGACATGCTTAATTCCTTTATTTTTATACTCTTTTGATCGTGAATGCTGTTTCGATCATGACTAACGGTTTTAAACGTTTTTTATTAATTGAGAAAGCTCGTTAGGCAAAACCATTTTGCTGTAAAAATTCCATACTTAAACGAGATTTAGGCTCAGCCTCTTCTTTCTGACCTTGAAGAAGCCTTTCCATATAACGAGCTAGAACATCCACTTCCAAGTTTACTTTACGGCCCACTTGAAAACTATTGATCGTCGTCTCTTCACCCGTATGTGGAACGATGGTGAGTTTGAAGGCATTTTTGCGTAAATCGTTTACCGTCAAGCTAATTCCGTCGACAGTGATTGACCCTTTTTCAGCTACGTATTTAGACAGCTCCGCGGGCATTTCAACCCAAAACTCGATAGCACGACCAACTTGGTGACGCTCTACAATTATACCAACACCATCAACGTGCCCTGAGACAATGTGACCGCCAAAACGAGTGGTTGGCAGCATTGCTTTTTCAAGGTTGACTTTGTCACCGGCTTGGTAGTCTGTGAAACCTGTCTTATTGAGCGTTTCTAACGAAAGATCGGCTGTGTAACTGGACTGATTAAAATCAACCACGGTTAGGCATACGCCATTTGTCGCGATACTGTCACCAAGATTCACATCTGACATATCGAGTTTACCGACATTCACGGTGACACTGATATCTTCGCCTTTTGGAGTAATCGCAGCTAACGTGCCGACTGTTTCTACTATTCCTGTAAACATACTATTTTTCTTTCTTAATAAGTGTGGCTAGGTTTATCGAGTTCTACTGTTTTTATTAATAGTAGCGACGATTCTAATATCAGGCCCAACGAGACGTAAGTCTTGAATGGATAAGTCATGAGTCTCGTTCATCAACTCTAGTCCGAGAGCACCAAACAGACCACGACCATCACTACCCATTAATTTAGGTGCTAAATATAGCACTAACTCATCGACAAGCTCAGCTTCAAGCAGTGATTTAGCTAAGGTAGCGCCAGCCTCAACCCACAAATGGTTAATATTGTGTGAATCGACCAGTTGTTTAAACGCTTTAGTGAGATCAACCAGACCCTGAGCGTTTGTTTCTGCAGCTACCTCTCCATTGGGAGAAACTGTCAGTATCGGACCTGCGGTATTAAACAGTTTGAGATCACCAGACAGTCTTTGTTGTCGATCGAGAATGACACGAACTGGTTGGCGTAATTGCGCCTCTTCGTAATTTGATTGAAGAGTTTTAGGCAAATCATTCCAGCGAACATTCAGTGAAGCATTGTCATCAATAACCGTTTTACTGGTGGATAATATTGCACAAGATTTCGCACGATAGGCTTGAACGTCTTGTCTAGATTGGGGAGACGTTATCCACTGACTAACACCGTTACTTAATGCTGTTTGGCCGTCTAAGCTCGCCGCCATTTTTAGTTGTACAAACGGAAGCCCTGTTTGCATTCGCTTAATAAACGCCGGATTGAGAGCTTTGGCATCGGCTTCTAATAACCCTACATCAACTTGAATCCCCGCTTCACGGAGCATAGCAATGCCACGTCCGGCAACTTTGGGATTAGGGTCTTGCATTGCACAAACAACACGCGTGACTTTGGCATTGATTAAGCCTTCAGCACAAGGTGGGGTGCGACCATAATGCGAGCATGGTTCTAAAGTTACATACGCGGTCGCGCCAATTGATTGCTCACCGGCCATACGAAGCGCATGCACTTCAGCGTGAGGTTGACCTGCTCTTTCGTGAAAACCTTCACCAACGATTGTAGTGTCATGCTCAGTTTCGCCATGTCGAACAATAACGCAGCCAACATTAGGGTTTGGTGCAGTGGTATAGATGCCCTTTTTTGCCAACGTAATGGCACGGGACATCATTTGAAAATCAAATTTGGAAAATCGAGACATAATGGGCGAACTTAATCTTCTAACTTAGCAATTTCTTCGCCAAACTCGCGAATGTCTTCAAAACTTCGATACACAGAAGCAAAGCGGATATAAGCGACCTTATCGAGGTCTTTAAGCTGATCCATTACGAGATTACCGATCATATCGCTTGGTACTTCACGCTCACCAGTTGCACGAAGTTGAGATTTAATCATGCTGATTGCAAGCTCAATAGAATCGGCACTCACTGGGCGTTTCTCTAATGCACGCTGAAAACCTCCCACCATTTTATCTTCATTAAATGGTTCTCGATTGCCATTGGTTTTAATGACTTTTGGCATCACTAGTTCAGCGGTTTCAAATGTAGTGAAACGTTCGCTACATGCTAAGCACTGGCGGCGACGACGTACCTGATGACCATCAGCAACTAATCTAGAATCAATAACTTTTGTGTCGTTCTCAGAACAGAAAGGACAATGCATATTACCTCCAAGTAATTACCCACAGTGTAACGGAATTACTCTTATGAAGAAAAGTAAAAGGGGCGTAACGCCCCTTTATAATTCCAAATGTCTGTGTTACTTCAAGCTCGTATTATGGTCGAGCTAAATAGTTCGCTTTGCCAACCCACTTATAGCTGGTTAGCTCTTCAAGCCCCATTGGTCCACGAGCATGCAGTTTTTGCGTAGAGACAGCAACTTCTGCGCCTAAACCAAACTGTGCACCGTCAGTAAAGCGTGTTGATGCGTTAACATAAACTGCGGCCGAACCCACTGAGTTAATAAAGACTTCTGAGTTTTGTAGGCTGTTAGTCATGATTGCGTCTGAGTGACTGGCGTTATGCACACGCATATGAACAATCGCTTCTTGAACGTCTTCAACCACTTTCACGCCTAGTGTATAACTCAGCCACTCGGTATCGAAATCACCTTGCTCAGCATCGCGAACATTGTCAGCACCATTCAATAGTGCTTTTGCACTTGGGTCTGCTACAAATGTCACCTGCTCACTCATACGTTGTGCCGCTTTCGCTAGGAATTCTTTTGCTACCGCTTTATGAACCAATAGCGTATCTAAAGAGTTACAAGCCGATGGACGCTGAACTTTCGAGTTTTCAACAACATTCAATGACTTATCAAGGTCAGCGCTTTCGTCTACAAAAATATGACTAATACCAAAACCACCAATAATCACAGGGATTGTGCTGTTCTCTTTACACATTTTGTGCAAACCCGCACCACCACGTGGAATGATCATATCAACATAATCATCAAGTTTAAGCAGTTGAGAGACAAGCTCTCGGTCTGGCTTTTCAATGTACTGTACTGAAGCCGCTGGAAGTGATGCTTTTTCTAGAGCAGATTGAATCACTTTCACGAGCTCCATGTTAGAGAAGAACGTCTCTTTTCCACCACGTAGAATACTTGCATTACCCGTTTTCAAACAAAGAGCCGCAATATCGATGGTCACATTTGGGCGAGCTTCATAGATAACACCAACCACGCCAAGTGGTACTCGACGACGAGACAGCGACATGCCATTTTCTAGCATTTTACTGTCTATCTCACTGCCAACAGGATCGTCTAAGCTGATAACGTTACGGACATCATTCGCAATACCAACTAAGCGCTCTTCATTGAGCAATAAGCGATCCAATAACGCATCTGTTAAGCCTGCCTCTCGACCCAATTGAATGTCTTTTTCATTCGCCGCTAAAATGGTATCCGTGTTCGCTTCTAGCTCATTAGCAATAATCGCTAGTGCTTGATTTTTCTGAGACGTTGACGCTGTTGCGAGGTGAAAAGCCGCTTCTTTAGCCGCTTGCCCCATATTGTTTAAATCCACTTTAAATTCCTCTCTTTTATTCTTGGATGACAACAAGATCATCGCGATGGATCACTTCTGAGCCGTAGTCATAGCCAAGAATAGAAATAATGTCTTTACTGTGTTTACCAGCAATACGCGCCAAGTCTTGGCTTGAGTAACTCGTAATACCGCGAGCGATTAAATTACCATGAGTATCTACGATACGAGCCACCTCGCCTCGCGCAAATTCGCCGTGAACTTTAGTCACACCCTTTGCAAGTAAACTGCTTCCTTTCGTGACGACAGCGCGCATCGCTCCATCATCAACCACAATATCACCAGCCGCCGCGGGACCAGCTAAAATCCAACGTTTCCGGTTTTCCAATGACTCAGCCAATGGTAAGAATCGGGTGCCTTGCGGTACATCGCTGATCGAGTCAAAGATAACATTTTCAGCACTGCCCGCTGCAATAATAACTTCAATCCCGGCACGTCTTGCGATATCCGCCGCTTGTAGTTTTGTAGCCATACCGCCAGTACCAAGCGTCGTGCCACTTCCACCTGCAATTTTGCGAAGAGTGGCATCAATGGTACGAACTTCTTTGATTAATTCAGCATTGGGATCTTTGCGTGGATCAGCGGTAAACAACCCTTTCTGATCGGTGAGCAATAGCAGTTTATCTGCGCCACATAAGATGCCAACTAAGGCGGACAAATTATCGTTATCACCCACTTTGATTTCACTGGTTGCGACTGCATCATTCTCGTTAACTACGGGAATGATGTCATTATCAACCAAAGCATTAATCGTATCTCGAGCATTCAAAAAGCGTTCACGATCATCTAAATCAGCGCGTGTTAGTAGCATTTGACCTATTTTCATACCATAGATAGCAAACAACGACTCCCAAACTTGAATTAATTGGCTTTGTCCTACTGCGGCTAGAAGCTGCTTGCTAGACATTGCGTTGGGGAGTGCGGGGTAACCTAAGTGCTCGCGTCCGGCAGCTATTGCGCCAGAAGAAACCATTACAATTGAATGGCCGAGTTTTTTTAACTCAGCACATTGACGCACAAGTTCGACCATGTGAGCTCTATCAAGAGCTTGGGTTCCACCTGTGAGTACACTAGTGCCCAGTTTAACAACCACCGTTTTTGGTTGAGCTGAGGTTCCGCTATGTTGATTCGTTGTCATGATACTTTTTGATAAGAATTACGTATAAGAGCTGATGTTTTAACAATCAACGCTGAATTTAACAAGTGAAAAAGGTGCTTAAAGCACCTTTTTATATAAAGTAGAGGGAATTGAGCTGAATTATACGAATTCGACGGACTCTTTATGAAGTTCCACCGTCATTTGAAATTTCTCTTCTAAAGTCTTGGTCAGCTTATTATGAAAATCATCTTGCGTTCGGTTTACTTCGGCAATCGCCTTCTTAGGGACAGAAACAGCGTCCCAGTTACCTTCCAGGTTGTATCGTCCAACAAAGTAATTTGCTTTAAATCCCTGCTGATCTTGCTCAAGCTCAAGCCACCAACCCCAAAATTCACGCTCTTCCGGAGATTTCTTGTCATTGACACACGCAGACAAACAATCAAATAAATAATTACCTTCACTGCATTGCATCTCTCGAAGGTACGGTCCGACAGCTTTTAATGTACTTAATAAGCGGTAATGAGTTGGCAACTTTGTCACTTCAGCCATATGAGTTACTCCATTAAATAATTAGCGATAATATTTTTATTAAGTGTGATTTATAGTTATTGACTTACTATTGTCACTTCTTGTTATGTGGTTAATTTTCAACCATATATATTATGCTTAACTAATAACGGGGAAATGTCATCTATATAGTTCGTCTTCCATCCATTTTATAGCTAAAGCGAGGGATTGCTCATATCCTTCTGAAATTATTTTATTATTTATTTTCCGAGCCTTTCCATATTGGCTATATAGTGCTACTAGTTGATTATCTGAATGTGGAGACACCGGATCACCATCGAGGCTCATTGCCAAAATAGGCACTTTAGTTTTTCGGCTCGACACCACACCTTGAACCTTCAGAGACCACGCCATTAATTGACCAGATAAGCTCCCTACATCGACAATCGACTTACCAATCCTGCACGCCAGTAGGTCCAAGTACATCTTAGACATATTCTGTAGTTTCTTTGGTGAAGCCAAAAGATCGTGGATTGGCGCGCCCATTGAAACACACGCTTTGATCTTGTTTTGCTCTAAGAATGAAAGACGCACCATTGCATTACCACCAAATCTGAACCCTAAAAGGCCGACTTTATAGTGATCAACCCACGGGATATTTGGCAACTCATCTAGTACGGCCTGATGAAGGCAAGAGGTATCTTCGCTCAAAGGCCAGTAACTATTTTGCCCAACGGAAGGCATATCAACCGTCAACATTGCTATGTTTTTTGGTGCTAGATGGTCTCGAAACAGTCGCCACATATCCGTTTGTAATGTATCAAGCCCTGCACTAACAATAACCACAGGCTGTGGTTGAAGCGTATTGGTCGCGTGTAAGTTCGCAGTGATCTTTCTTTTCCCGTAAGGAATTTGAAGACGCTTTACGACAAACTTACTTTTTTCAGCCGCTTCCGTGTAAGCCGCATTAGCTTGAACTTGAGCTTGAAGTGATAGGTTATCATTTTTCAAATGTGGGTAACCCGCGATGCTAAAGCACAACGAAGCCGTAAATAGCTCTTCAGCCCCTTCATCCCCATCTAAAGCTTTGCCGCGCTTTTGGTGCTCTGTACCAAGCTTGCCCCACTCATAAGCCCAGTTACCGCTGCGAAACCCGATGACAGTATCTAGCCAATGATCATGGGTACGAGAATGCTCTGAAGACGCAATTCTTGCCAAAACTGCTTCTTGCTCAATAGGATCAACGCCTTGCCAAGCCCACTGCATGCGGCGCAGGTTTCGATACCAAGATCCTGTATTGATTTTTTCATCCAAAAAAGGTTTGTTACTCGGCATGTATTGGGTAAGTGCTGACGTTTCTTTCGCTTGCTTGTTTTTAACAAAAAGAGTTTCAGACAAGTTCTTATCGCTTTGATCTGACATATTGATTCCTAATGGGCAGCTTTAGACGTTTATAAGGGGTAAAAAAAATGACCCATAAGAGGGTCATTTTTCACTATTCACGCTAAGAAGCAATTATTTTACGCTAAGAAGCTATTATTTTTGCTTGCGATTAATAGGCTCAGCAAATTGAAGCGCCGTATCCCACGGTTGTTCAATCCATGTATCTTGAGCAATATCAACAACGTAATCATCAAGCAGATCAACGCCAGAAGGTTTAGCACATACAGCAATGAGTTTAGCTTTCGGGTACATTTCACGAAGCTTACGCGCTGTATCACCACTGTCTACCAAGTCTTCTACAATTAGAAAGCCTTCGCCGTCACCTTCAGGTGCTTTAACAACCGTCATGTCACGCTGGTGATCATGATCGTAGCTAGAGATACAAATTGTATCTACGTAACGAATACCAAGTTCACGAGCTAAGATTGCAGCGGGAACAAGACCGCCACGGCTAACACCTAGGATACCTTTCCATTGTTCTGCTGGCATTTGCTTTTCAGCTAATTGACGGCAGTATGCTTGCATGTTGTCCCAAGTGATAATGAATTTATTGCTCATTGTATAAACCTAATAATTTGAAAAATATGAATTTGTTTATTCTACGATGTACTTAATGATAAAGATGGCTGACATAACCCAAACACTGAGTGAAACATCACGTCCTTTACCACTTAATAGCTTAATCGCTGCGTAGCTAATAAAGCCAAGTGCGATACCTTCTGCAATTGAGAAAGTCAGTGGCATTAGTAAACATGTTACAACCACTGGAGCCGCTTCTGTTAGGTCGCGCCAATCAATGCTCACTAAACCAGAAAGCATTAGGATCGCAACATAAAATAGCGCACCTGTCGTCGCGTAGGCTGGGATCATACCAGCAAGTGGCGAGAAGAATAATGCAAGAAGGAACAAAATGCCAACAACAACCGCAGTTAATCCTGTACGACCACCAGCTGCTACACCTGCAACACTTTCAATGTAAGAAGTTGTGTTAGATGTACCTAGAAGCGCACCAGCAGAGGTTGCTGTAGAGTCAGCAAGAAGTGCACGGTTTAAACGAGGAATCTTACCGTCTTTACCAATTAAATCTGCTTTTTGAGCAACACCAACTAACGTGCCAGCTGTGTCGAATAAATCAACGAATAGAAAAGCGAAGACAACTGAAATCATACCGATTTCAAATACTGCCGAGAAATCAAGCTGCATGAAGGTAGGTGCGATGCTTGGTGGCGCAGACATGATACCGCCCCATTGAACATCACCAAATACAAGACCTAGCGCAGTGACCACTAGAATAGCAATCATTACCGCGCCTTTTAGGCCGCGATGCACCAATGCAATCGTAATGAAGAAACCGATAGCGGCTAAAACAGAAGAAAGTGACGTGATATCACCCATAGTCACTAGCGTTACTGGATTACCAACAACGATGCCAGCATTTTTAAGACCAACAAGCGCCAAGAATAGACCAATACCTGCTGAGATGCCTGTACGCAGAGACATTGGTATAGAGTTGATGATCCACTCACGTATCTTGAAGATACTTAAAAGAATGAACAGCACACCAGAAACAAATACAGCAGCTAACGCAACCTGCCATGTATGTCCCATACCCAAAACAACACCGTAGGTAAAGAAGGCATTCAAACCCATACCTGGTGCTTGAGCAATTGGGTAGTTAGCAATAAAGCCCATAATGAAACAACCAATTGCAGCAGCAAGACACGTCGCTACAAAGACTGCCCCGTGATCCATGCCTGCATCAGACAACATTGCTGGGTTAACAAAAATTATATAAGCCATTGTTAGGAATGTAGTAACACCTGCAATGACCTCAGTCTTCACGTTCGTGCCGTGTTCACTGAGTTTAAATAGCCTTTCGAGCATGATCGGATCCTATGAGGGTAAAAAGTAAACGGTTGCGTAATCGATTGGCCTGAATTATAGAGTTATCAATTAACAAATTCCAGATAGAATTATGACTCTAATGAATAATTACTGGGTACGAGAAGAAAATTCAGGACGAATTTCAATAGAAAAACAAGATAAACCCTTTAATTTCAATCAATAAGATAGTGGGATAAAATTTAAGGTCATGATGTTTTTTTAAACCATGTTCTAAACTTTCATAAGGATTCATGGGGAAACAGGACTTCAAAGTATGAACTACGATGAATAGACGTTAAAGAATTGTTCTAAATATAGAAACTAAACGTTAGTGGCGAATGATTAATCAGTTGGCTTTTTATAGATAAAAAAACGCCACTCAAATGGAGTGGCGGTTGAATCATCTCAGCTAAGTAGCTGTAAAAAAATTCCAATAAATAGGGGTGAACAAATTGTTCAAATAACACGCTTTCGCTGTTACCAACTCAACTATTGAGAATAGTCAGTTGTGATAACCTTGATTGCTAATAACCTAGTTATTAATAACCAAAGCTAATTGGGTATACAAAGTCGCTAGTGTAAACATTGCTGTTAGTCCAGAACATTGCAGATGGTAAACCTTTCATAACTATCACCTTAAAATCAATTAAAAAAATACAGTTTGATTCTCAGTTCCTTGGAGGCGATTAACGGACTCATCCTTTGAGCATTTCTTCTTCATTACTGAAGATGTGACTAATATATCACCATGAAATTTAATTACAAGTAAATAGTGATTTAAATCACAAAACATTAAAGAATCAATGAATGACATACATTTTGTGTAATTAAATTACACAACCATCAATGGCCAAATTAACACCCCTGTGTAGAACCGTATATGAGTTAGATTTAATGTTTATATTCTGTGACGGCCGTGAACAATTTCATTACAGGATAAGCTACACCCCTCGTGTAGTGAGTGGTATGCTGTGATCCACTACACCACAGCCCGCATCCAGTTAATCCATCTTTATAATATGGGTTTTTCATCGTTAAGATGTGGCAAATTAATAAATTAGGAGTTATCCGTGTCTGAATTCCACTCTGAAATTAGCAACTTATCACCTTCGTCTATTTGGCAGTTTTTCGATAAAATCTGTTCTATTCCACACCCTTCTAAGCATGAAGAAGAGCTCGCTCAATACATCATTAATTGGGCTAAAGCTGAAGGTCTGGATGTGCGTAGAGATCCAACGGGAAATGTGTTTATTAAAAAGCCAGCGACAGCGGGTATGGAAAATCGCAAAGGTGTTGTTCTACAGGCTCATATCGATATGGTGCCACAGAAGAATGAAGATACCGATCACAACTTTGAAACGGATCCAATTCAACCGTATATCGATGGCGAGTGGGTTACCGCTAAAGGTACAACCCTAGGTGCAGATAACGGTATGGGTATGGCTTCATGCTTGGCAGTCTTGGCTTCAAATGAGCTTAAGCACGGTCCACTGGAAGTACTACTTACTGTTGATGAAGAAGCGGGAATGACAGGCGCTTTTGGCTTAGAAGCTGGTTGGCTAGAAGGTGACATTCTTCTTAACACGGATTCTGAGCAAGAAGGCGAAGTCTACATGGGTTGCGCTGGCGGCATCGACGGCTCAATGACGTTTGATATTGTTCGTGAAGATATCCCTAAAAACTATGTAACTCGTAAACTCATTCTTAAAGGTCTTAAAGGCGGTCACTCAGGTTGTGACATCCACACTGGCCGTGCCAACGCGAACAAGCTGCTTGCTCGTTTTCTTTCTGGCCACGCAAAAGAGTTAGACTTACGCTTAGTTGAATTTAAAGGTGGTAGTCTACGTAACGCAATTCCTCGCGAAGGTTTTGTAACTGTCGCTGTACCTAAAGAAAACCAAGAAAAACTGGATTCGCTATATAGCTACTTCACAGAGCTTCTAACGGCTGAACTTGGCAAAACAGAAGACGGAATCGTTACCTTCAATGAAGAAGTAATCGTAAGTCAGGGTGTTATCGATCCAGCTTCTCAAGCGCGTTTTGTTGCAGCTCTGAATGCTTGCCCTAACGGCGTGATTCGCATGAGTGACGAAATTGAAGGTGTTGTAGAAACCTCACTGAACGTGGGTGTCATTACAACAGAAGAGAACAGCATCACTGTATTATGCTTGATTCGTTCTTTGATTGATTCTGGCCGTAGCCAAGTTGAAGGCATGCTGAACTCTGTTGCTGAACTTGCTGGTGCGAATATGGCATTTTCTGGCGCATACCCAGGTTGGAAGCCAGATGCTAATTCAGAAATCATGGCGATTTTCCGTGATATGTACGAAGGTATCTACGGCAACAAGCCAAACATCATGGTTATTCACGCGGGACTAGAATGTGGCTTGTTCAAAGAACCTTACCCTAATATGGATATGGTTTCTTTCGGTCCAACCATCAAGTTCCCTCACTCTCCTGATGAAAAAGTGAAAATTGATACCGTTGCACTGTATTGGCAACAAATGGTTGCCTTGCTAGAAGCTATTCCAGAAAAAGCGTAACTTCCTGCTTTCTACTTCAAAATTAAAAGCCGAGTCTAATGACTCGGCTTTTTTGTTCAAACCTAATTAACTCGTACTGGCTTAACCAAATGATGCCCAAATAACCGCAGCGACTAAGGTAGGACAAACGAACTTAATATAGGTTGGCCATAGCTTCCCAAACCAACCTTGAGTAAATTCAGGGCAACCTTGTTCAATCTCTTTTATTTTGCCGTTGCGGCTCCATACCCAACCGCCAAATAGACAAAACAACAGTGCTGCAAATGGCTGCATATATTGCGTAGCAACCATCGCCACCAATCCAAACAACGTGCCAAAGTTAAATACTATAATCACACTTGCTAACGCGATTAAACCACCAAGAAACCAGCTCGTTGCCGTACGGGGAGTATTAAAGCGTTCACCCACTAGCGCAACCGGGCATTCAAGCATCGAAATTGAAGACGTAAGCGCTGCAATCGTCAGCAGCAGAAAGAATACAACAGCAAATAACTGGCCTAAGAAGCCCAAGCTATCAAACATCAATGGCAATACGGTAAAAACAAGCGTGTCAGAATTGAGCAAAGAGCCATCTTCTGCGTAAATTTGAACGCCTTTTTGCATCGCAACAAACATCGCAGGCATAACGACTAATCCGGCAATGAAGGCAACGCCCGTATCTACCAGAGTCACGTTCATCGCCATTTTCGGTAGGTTCTCTTTCTTACTTAGGTAAGAGCCGTAAATCAGCATCGAACAGCCACCAATCGTTAACGAGAAGAAGCCCTGCCCCATGGCCGCTAAGATCAGTTTTCTATCCAATAGCTTTTCAAAATCGGGAACCAAATAGTGTTTCAGTCCCTCCATTGCGCCTGTTTGCATCATGATATAAGCAAACAATAGCAAAAATAGAACAAGCAACGCAGGCATCAGTCGTCGAGACCATTTTTCAATGCCCTGCTTCACTCCACCTTGAACGATTAAGATAGTTAACACGTAGAAGACAATGGTTCCGAATAAGTTACGTTCGACGCTAAAGCCTTTAAACCAAGCAGTCGCTGCTTCCATTCCAAGCAAGTCAGTAATAGCCCCCAAAAGGAAACAAATTAACCACCCACCAACCACGCTATAAAAAGCCAGTACAGCACATGGAACCGTTAACCCTAGCCAACCGATGCTTCCACCAAGTTTCTTTGCGAAAGGATTACTGGTTAGTGAACGCATACTATCAACAGGGTTTGCTTGTCCTGCTCGACCAATTGCCAGTTCAACCACCAACATTGGAAAGGCGACGATAAGAATCATCAATAGGTAGACAAGTAAGAAGGCACCACCACCGTTACTCGCTACTTGAGTAGGAAATCCCCAAATATTACCAAGACCAACTGCAGCGCCGGCGGCTGCAAGAATAAATCCTATACGGGAGCTAAAATGCTCGCGTTGCGACGAAGTTTGCGCTGACATATGACCCTTTACAATGCATCAATAAACTAGTGTGCTAGTACAATATTGATAAATGACTAACAAAACAATATCAGAGCATGATTTTCATACGGATTATCGCTAATCTCCAGTCAACCTAACTGTACACATAGCAGTACATCAGTAGAAACAACCGACCAGATTATCAAGCCAACCACTTCGTGAAGTCAGCCGAACAAATAATGTAATGACTAACTCCCTTCCACAACATTGGTGAAGTGCGCTGAATAATTTCATTAATTCATACAGCTAACGAGCAAACCCTCAATATTCGTCTAAAAGTTAATGTGAGTATTAAAAATGAGACAAGGAGAAGGAAATGCTCTCAAAGCTTGTAAAAGGAATTGTTATTGCCAGTTGTGCCGTTAGTGCACCCGCATTGGCATATGACTGTAGCAATACCCTGAATTGGGACAGCACTGCTGTTTATACCTCCGGAGATAAGGTGCAGCAATCATCTAGTGCCTACTCTGCCCGCTACTGGACTCAGGGTAATGATCCTGTAACTGCATCTGGACCATGGGATGCATGGGAATTACTCGGGACATGTGATTCGGGTGGTGGAAATATTCCTCCTCAAGTCTCTCTCACGTCGCCGTTAAACAATGCCGTAATGTCAGAAGGATCTGTTATTTCAATCCAAGCAACAGCAAGCGATGACGATGGTAGTATCGATAACGTCGAGTTTTTCGCTAACAACATGAGCTTAGGTGTCGATACACAAGCTCCTTATGAGATGAATTGGACAGCAGTACTTAATACCACCTCAATAAAGGCTGTCGCTACCGATAATGAAGGAGCTAGCCAATCAAGCCAAGTTGCGATTTCAGTGACATCATCTGGAGACTTAATTCCACCAACCGTTGAACTCACAAGCCCTACTGGTAGTGAGAAGCTCACGGCAGGTGACGCTCTCATTGTTTCAGCAAATGCAGCTGATTCAGACGGTGTTGTCGATAAAGTCGATTTCTATATCAACAACCAAGTCGTAGCAACAAGTACCAGTGAACCGTATCAATACACTTGGACCTCACAAGCTGGGACGTATTCTTTTAAAGCCAAAGCAACAGATAACGATGGACAGTCAACATCAAGCCAAGAAGTATCACTCGTAGTTTCTTCTGCAAGTTCTGGCGGCTGCGAAGATGCGGTGCCATATGTAGCAGGGACTAACTACGCTGCAGGTGATCTCGTTCATAACCTAAATCAAAAATTCCAATGTGATATAGCAGGTTGGTGTTCTTCTAGCTCAGCTTGGGCTTATGAACCTGGTAAAGGAGAGTATTGGCAAGAAGCGTGGACGGGATTAGGAACGTGTAGCACTCCACCTACGGTTACAATTACTTCACCAAAAGATAATCAGGTTGTACTAGCTGGTTCTCTCATCGACATTAATGTTGATGCGACAGACCCAGATGGAACAGTATCTCAAGTTGAAATATTCGCTAATGACGTCAGTTTAGCTGTTCTATCTCAGCCGCCATTCACAACCCAATGGTCAGCTACTTTAGTCGGTGCTAATACCATTAAGGCACTAGCGACTGACAACGACAACAATGTCAGTGAAGCGGTAATCTCTGTATCCGTTAGCGATCAAGACTTAGTTGTCACTCTGACTGAGCCAAGTGCAGGTAAAACGATTGGCCTTGGTAAGTCTACGTTACTCGCCGCCGATGCAACTTCGTTAACAGGTTCTGTCGACAAAGTGGACTTCCTTGTTAATGGTGCGGTCGTTGGTAGTGATAACACGTCACCTTATAGCTATAACTGGACACCAACAGCGATAGGTAGTTTCACTGTATCCGCTCAAGCAGTGGATAGCAGTGGTTCAAGCGCCCTTTCTGATGCCGTTTCGGTTAAGGTTGTAGAGCAAACAGCGAAGAAACATAAGTTGGTTGGTTACTGGCACAACTTTGTTAACGGTGCCGGTTGCCCAATGCGATTGGCGGATATGTCTGATGCTTGGGATATCATAGATATTGCCTTTGCTGAAAATGATAGAAACAGTAATGGTACTGTTCACTTCAATCTTTACTCAGGTGATATACATAGTAGCTGTGCAGCGCTAGACCCAGCTCAGTTCAAACAGGACATGGCTAACCTTCAAGCTCAAGGCAAAGTATTCGTTCTATCTCTAGGTGGTGCTGAAGGTACTATTACTCTCAATAACGACCAAGATGAGACTGCCTTTGTTTCAAGCCTTACCGGTCTTATTAATGAGTGGGGATTTGATGGACTGGATGTGGATTTAGAAAGTGGTTCGAATCTACTCCACGGTTCAGAAATTCAAGCGCGTTTAGGTCGAGCTCTACTGCAAATCGAAGCCAATATTGGTGGGGATATGTATCTAACCATGGCACCAGAACACCCTTACGTTCAAGGTGGCATGATTGCTTATAGCGGTATTTGGGGTGCGTATATTCCAGTCATTGACGTTGTGAGAGACACATTAGATTTACTGCATGTCCAGCTCTACAACAACGGCGGCTTGCCAAACCCATACATGACAGGTGCAGCACCAGAAGGCTCGATTGACATGATGGTTGCTCAATCAAAAATGTTGATTGAAGGGTTCGAGTTAGCCGACGGTTCGATGTTTATGCCATTAAGAGATGATCAGGTTGCTATTGGTCTACCTTCAGGCCCAAGCTCTGCAAACTCAGGGCAAGCACCTACGCAGAACATCCTTGATGCATTAGATTGTTTAACCAAAGGAACACGATGTGGCACTGTTGTACCAAGCTTTACCTACCCTAACTACGCAGGGGTGATGACTTGGTCAATTAACTGGGATGAACATGATGGGTTTAATTTCTCAGGCCCCGTTGGAGATAAGCTCACTCAAATGAATGCGGGTCAGTAACAAGAGATAGAAGCAACAAGAGAGAAAATTAAGCTCAACCGCTACCATTTATCTAAATGAAAAGCGCCGATATTAATTAATATCGGCGCTTTTATCTCTATAAACAAGCATGTAACACGTTAAATAGTAAACACTTGATAGTCTTTTAGCTGAGGGATCTTCTGATGCAGTTTCTGCTCTTGATCTGCAATGTCATCAAGTGACTCACAAAACTCTTCCGTCTGTTTCTGCACTTCTTGATCATGAGCCTCAATACGTTGCTCTACTTTTACTTTGATTTCTGCAAGGCTGTCGGCTAACTCAGTTAAATTCAACCCACCATCTGCTTGCATCTTTTCACTCATGGCATTAAAGGCACTGGATATAAACTCTGTAT
This sequence comes from Vibrio lamellibrachiae, assembly GCF_050337265.1. Classification (NCBI taxonomy): domain Bacteria; kingdom Pseudomonadati; phylum Pseudomonadota; class Gammaproteobacteria; order Vibrionales; family Vibrionaceae; genus Vibrio; species Vibrio lamellibrachiae. The sequence goes on along the minus strand of NZ_JAKJSU010000008.1, from coordinate 319,402 downwards.
TAAAGATCTCTTTCGCTTTTTCGAAGTCTTCACTCCATGATTGCGTCATCGAATCAAAGCTATTAGCAGGAAGAACCAAGTCCCCGTCCTTGTAATAGCGAGCCTCAACATCAGCCAAAAAGGTTTTCATTGATGCTTTCACCTCTTCAAACGCTTCAGGCGCATCCATCGTTTCAGCAATGTCATCGACAATATCATTAGCTAAAGCCAAGCTATCTATTGCGACTTGCTTTGCTTTAGGAAGATAACTACTGAGTTCTTCTCGATATTGCTTTAAAGCTGCTTTCTGCTGCTCGTCGAGTTCTATCTTCTTACCAGCAATGTATAAATCATTGTTAGTGTCGACGCTGTGTCACCACTCACTTGAACAACTTCGAGTTGATCGCTGTTCAAATGAATTTCGTTTTTCAAATTAACCTTACATTGACCAGCCAACGCAACCTGACTCATCAACAGAGTAACCAACAGTACACTTTTTCTCATACTTTCATTCATCCAATTCATTAACGATTACGCTTCAAACAGTTCCATCTATTTGATTTCAATAATTTCATAATAATAGACTGATGCGCCTATTTTTAGTTCCACTTCATCGTCTAGATCGCGCCCGATGAGCGCTTTACCTAATGGGGCAAGTGGCGTAATAACAGACACAGATTTCCCCTGCCAATGAACACTAAGACCACCAGAGCATGGGCCAACAAACAGGTTTTTCTTTGTCTCATCTTCACATAACAATGTGACATACGCGCCTAGGGCTACTTTTTGATCGCTAAGATCATGAATAACCAAAGATTCAAACTGTTGTATCTCTTGCTCGCACTCTTGTACGCGTAAGGCTTGCCCATGAGCAAGATACGATGCTTCCAACGCCAAAGTGTCATATTTATGTTCAGGTACAGTCTCTTCATCTGTCGCCGCATCAATTGCGCGCTGGGTGGAAGACTTAGCAATTTCCCATTTCTCTTTTAATGAAACGAGGATTATTTGTTTTAGCTCTAATTTGTTCATACGGAAACGATAAATTTAGCAAGGAGCAACAGGATAGAATCAGGTAGAATCAAGCGCAAGCTTTTAAAGGAGTTGGGATAGAAGATGATCGAACAATCGCTAAAACAAACATTTGGTTTTGATACATTAAGAGGAGGACAGCAGAGAGTTATTGATGCTGTTCTTTCTGGGCAATCTTGTGCAGCGATCTTCCCAACAGGTGCCGGTAAGTCACTTTGTTATCAACTTCCTGCTCTTCACTTACCGCATTTAACACTGGTTATTTCACCGCTGCTCGCGCTAATGAAAGATCAGCTTAATTTTTTGCACGATAAAGGCATAGCGGCTGCTTCCATTGACTCAAGCCAAGACAGACAACAAACACAACAAGTGATGGCTGATGCTAGGAGTGGAAAGCTAAAAATCTTGATGATCTCAGTCGAACGATTGAAGAACGAACGCTTTCGTCACTTTATATCCCAAGTACCTATTTCATTATTGGTTGTTGATGAAGCGCACTGTATTTCAGAGTGGGGGCATAACTTTCGCCCAGACTACCTAAAAATCCCTCAATACAACAAGGCATTGAATATTCCTCAGACCTTACTGCTTACTGCCACCGCTACCACCGATGTCGTTAAAGATATGCAGAATAAATTCGCTATATCTGAAGAGAACACCATAGTGACGGGTTTCTACCGCAATAACCTAAACTTAAGCATCGTGCCGTGCGAGCAGCAAGATAAGTTGACCCAACTAAATCAAATAGTTCAATCTTCGCCACTCTCTCCAACGATTGTTTATGTCACGCTACAATACACAGCGGAATACTTAGCCAAGCAACTACAGCAAGCCGGTATTTCAGCGCTGGCTTATCACGCAGGATTAGAGAGCCAAAACCGAGAGTATATCCAACATCAATTTATGTCTGGTGAAGTAAATTGTATCGTAGCCACAATTGCGTTTGGGATGGGTGTTGATAAATCCGATATTCGCCGAGTTATACACTTTGATTTGCCAAAGTCGATTGAGAATTACGCGCAAGAAATTGGTCGTGCTGGTCGTGATGGCCAGCCGTCACAATGTATTTTATTAGGTAATAAAGATGGGCTTAATACGCTACAAAACTTCGTCTACGGGGATACTCCAGACCGAGATTCGATTGAATACATTGTTAACGAAGTTTACCAAAACGCCCCAGTTTGGGAGACGCAGCTAACACGTTTATCGCGGGATTCAAACATACGACAACTTCCTCTCAAGACATTATTAGTCTACTTAGAACTAGAGGGGATACTGTCGCCGAAATACAGCTATTTTGCGGATTACCGGTTCAAGTTTGTTTTCACTAAGTCACAGATCATGGCCAAATTTGAAGGTGAGCGCCTTCATTTCGTCGAATCTATTTTTGCTTGTTCACCTCAAGCAAGAACTTGGTGCCAAGTCGATTTCGATGCTTTATGGCAGGGATTTCAGGCCGATCGTCAACGTATCATCAGCGCAATTGACTACTTTAATGAACAAGGTTGGATTGAGCTTGAAAGCAAGCAAATTACCGATGTGTATCAAATAGAAGATATATCGACCGCTCAACCTATTGTTGTCGATAAACTCTTTCAGCTTTTTAAAAACAAAGAGAATGCAGAAACAGCTCGTTTGGAAGAGATGATCAGCTTTTTCGAATCGGATCGTTGCTTAAGTGCTCGCTTGGCTCATTACTTCTCGGATCACAATGCGCCACAGACTTGTGCTCACTGCTCTGTGTGCCATGGTGATGTTGCCGTATTACCACAAGAAAAAACGAACAATATTGACTTAGTCGAAGTAAATCAGTGGATAACAGAATTCTCGGCCCCAAGCAGTAAAACTCTTAGTGAAGAAGCTTTAACTCGCATGCTATGTGGCATTACGACACCATTATCCACGAAGTTAAAAGCCAAAAAGATGGCAGGGTTTGGAAAGTTAGAACAACTACCATTTGGCCAAGTATTGGCAAGCGTCCAAAAAATTAGAAAAAACTCAGCTGTTTAGTTTGTACGTCAGGCTTAAGTATAACGCTTAAGCCTAACAAACGAATTTCTCGGCCGTTCTGACGTTTTAAGATGTCTCTCAATAGGCCTTTGAAGTCCTCAAGTTCCAACTCAGGATGAACATGCTCTATTGTTGTTTGTTGAAAATCAGCAAACTTTAACTTAATTCCCTGTTTAATAATAAGCTTACTTGGCATAGCTTTTTCAAGCCTGATATCTAACTCAGGGAAAAGGCGCTCTTCAATCACCTGCCAACACTCTTCATAAGTGCTAATGTTAGTGCTAAATGTCCGCTCAACACCCACACTTTTTCTTTCCCTTTCAACAACTATTTCTCGCTCGTCAATCCCTTGGCTGCGCTTCCAAAGTGAATCACCCAATCGACCAAACTGGCGCAATAGCTCTCGGTAATCACTTGCTCGAACATCACGGCAATAAAATAGCCCAGCTTTTTGTAGTTTTTCTAAACTGACCTTGCCAACTCCAGGCAATTTACCCAATGGTAAGTCATCTACCACTTCTTGCACTTTACTAGGAGGGACAACAAACTGGCCATTAGGCTTATTAAGATCAGAAGCAACTTTCGCTAAGAATTTTATCGGCGCAACACCAGCAGAGGCTGTTAGTTGAAGTTCATTCCAAATATCACGCCTTATCGCTTCTGCAATTAACGTAGCAGAGCCTTGGTGCTTCGTGCTGTTAGTGACATCCAAATAGGCTTCATCAAGTGACAAGGGCTCAATAAGCGATGTATAGCGTGAAAAGATCTCTCTAATATGGGTCGATACTTCCTTATAAACCTGCATACGGCCAGGAACGACCAACAGTTCTGGGCATAGTTTTAACGCTCTAGCAGTTGGCATTGCACTATGAATACCAAACTTTCTCGCTTCATAGTTACAAGTGCTTAACACGCCCCGCTGTTTTTCATGCCCGCCAACCGCTAATGGTCGGCCTTGATAGTGCGGATTATCTCGCATCTCAACAGCAGCGTAAAAGCAGTCCATATCAATATGAATGATTTTTCTTACAACACCGACCATACCGCCACCAATGACTGTATAAAAAAACAGTATATTTTATTTCACAGATTCATTCTAGTAATCCATAAAAAATAGTTAGCGATCTATCAATTGTTGTTTATTATTAATAAAGAGTTAAGAGAAATGGAGTTTTCATTGAGCAGCAAAATACTTGTCGTTGAAGATAGCAGAGCATTTCGTAATTATCTGCATTCTTTGTTAAGCGATGCCGGCTATGACGTCTATACCGCTGAATCAATAGCGGACGCTAAAATATTATTGGCCGAAAAACATGACTTTCTATGTGCTGTTCTTGACTACTGTCTTCCCGACGGTCAAGACGGCCAAATTATTGATATCGTTTTAAAGCAAAATTACAAAGTCATCGTGTTGACTGCTATGTTTCAAGAGGAAATTAGAGAGAGCGTTATTGCAAGAGGCGTACTGGATTACATCTTAAAAGACAGTATGGCTTCAGTTTCGTACTTATTACCTTTAGTTAACCGTTTAACAAATAACAAGAATCACCAAGCATTGGTTGTTGATGACTCTTTAGTTGTACGAAAGCACATCAGCCAGTTACTAGAACATCAATACATTAATGTAATTCAAGCCGAAGATGGACAACAGGCCATTGATATTCTAGAAAAAAATCCAGAAGTAACTTTCATAATCACCGACCACGATATGCCCGTTAAAGATGGTATATCGATGATCCGTGATATTAGAATCAAACACGATAAAAATGAACTCGCAATCCTTGGGCTTTCCGGTAGTGACGATAGAACAATGACGGCTCGCTACTTAAAAGCGGGTGCTAATGATTTTCTTCACAAACCATTCAACCAGGAAGAGTTTTTCTGTCGAGTTCATCAAATTTTAGATATGAAAGAAGCAACGAGTAAGCTGTATAAACTTGCAAATCAAGATGCTCTAACCGGGCTATGGAATCGACGTTACCTATTCCACAACCTTGAGGGAAGCACAACACTTCAAAATATTGCAATGCTGGATATCGATTTCTTTAAGAAAGTTAACGATAACTACGGCCACGATGGTGGCGATGCCGCGCTCATTACACTTTCACATATACTAAAGATCTATTTTGCCGACGACATTGTTGTACGCTTCGGCGGTGAAGAGTTTTGCATTCAGTCGAACTCACCTAATGATGAGTTCCTGACTCGACTTGAACATATGCGGCAACGTATTGAAAATACAATTATTCCACATGCTGATCATGAAATATCGATTACAGTCAGTATTGGCGTTTCTAATATTGAAGCGGGTTTAAATGAACAAATAAAAATTGCCGATGATAGGCTCTATCAAGCTAAGGAAGGCGGGCGAAATCAGATAATTTCTCAGTAAGCATCAACTCATAAAAAAACCCACCTAAGGTGGGTTTTATCGTTTATATAGAGTATTTATGCAATGCGGTTTTTTTCCCAAGCTGCTAATTTCTCAGCTCGAATAGCAGCACGCTCTTCACGCTTTTTACGTGCATCACATGGTTCTGGGCAACTGCATACTTTATCAATCCCCATGGCATCTAGCCCACCGCAACTGCCTTTTACAACTTTACGTTGGAAGATATAGCCAACACCCATCGCTGCGAATACCGCTAGGAACACAGCAAAAGTCACTAAAAACTCACTCATTGTCACTTGCTCACTATAGTTAATTTTATTCTATGTGTAAGGGGATACTCTCCCCTTAATATTTGCAGTGAATAACTGCTACTTAACGATCAATGCTACTTTAAGTATGACTTAAACGCTGATGAAGTAAACTCTTCAAAACCTTCGGGAGTTTTCACTATCATGTAAGCTGCAATGTCATATTTTTCCGCAACTTCCATTCCCACTTGCTCGCCTAACACCATTAAACCTGTTGCAAGACCATCAGCAGTCATAGACGACGGGTCAATAATGGTAACTGAAACCACCTTATTATCCATTGGCTTTCCAGTTTTTGGGTCAATAATATGCGAATAACGAACACCATCACGCTCATAATAATTTCTATAATCCCCTGATGTTGCAATCGCCATATCACCAGGTTCAACAACAAGCTGAACAGCACGCTCTTCTACACTCGGTTTCTCTATCGCTATACGCCAAGGCACACCTTCACGGTTATGTCCTTTTAGGTGCATTTCTCCACCAATTTCTATCATGTAGTTATCTGCACCAATGGAGTTCATATATTCAGCAACAACATCAACGCCCCACCCTTTAGCAATTGTTGATAGATCAACATACAGTTCAGGCAATGTTTTAGTTAGTGATGTCGAAGTCGCACTTAAATGATGAATGCCAACCTTCGTTCTACGATCAGCAAGCTCTTCATCTGTTGGGATGGTTTCAGGCCTAGCTTCTGGGCCAAATCCCCATAAGTTAACCAATGGTCCAACAGTCACGTCTAGAGCACCTTGAGTCAATTGATTAAGGCGAATGGACTCCTTAACAACAATAGCCGTCTCAGGTGATACTTTAAAAGGCTCACTGCCCTGATACTGATTAAATCGGCTCAGCTCTGAATCTTTTCTGTAAGTCGACATTTGGTCATTTACTTCTTCTAGTAAACGGTCGACCTCAACTTGGATATCCGCAGCATCAAGCAACGAATCCGAGTTTACATATTTGATATTGTATGTGGTTCCCATTGTTGGGCCACTGATATGAATTTGTTCAGCCGGCTGTTCACAACCAGTCAGTACAAATAACGAAGCTAATGCAACAAGCCAATATTTCACCTGTTTACTCCTATTTTAATAGAAAATGAGACAAAAAATTCAAACGAAAAGTGAATAGAAAAAAGCAAACGTTAACCATGTGCTTTGCTCTAGGTACTGAGCAATTTGAAGCTTGGTCGTTATAATAAAAAGAATGGCCGACTCGAAAGAGCCAGCCACCGTTTTATAACTTAAGGTAGATTAACCACCAAAGTCATCAAGTAGGATATTTTCATCCTCAACACCTAGATCTTTAAGCATACCGATTACAGCAGCATTCATCATAGGTGGACCACACATGTAGTACTCACAATCTTCTGGCGCTTCATGATCCTTCAAGTAATTTTCGTAAATTACGTTGTGGATAAAGCCTGTGTAACCATCCCAGTTATCTTCTGGAAGAGGATCAGACAGAGCACAGTGCCATACGAAGTTTTCGTTATCTTCTTGTAGCTTATCGAAATCTTCAATGTAGAACATTTCACGCTTAGAACGAGCACCGTACCAGTAAGACATCTTACGCTTAGAGCTCAAACGTAGAAGCTGGTCAAAGATATGTGAACGCATTGGAGCCATACCTGCACCACCACCGATAAATACCATTTCGTTGTCGGTTTCTTTAGCGAAGAACTCACCAAATGGACCTGAAATTGTACATTTATCACCAGCTTTAAGTGACCAGATGTATGAAGACATCACACCAGGTGGCACGTCTGGGTTGTTTGGCGGTGGAGTTGCAACACGTACGTTCAGCTTAATCAAGCCTTCCTCTTCTGGGTATGACGCCATAGAGTATGCACGGATTGATGGCTCTTTTACGATTGACTCGTAGCGGAACAGGTTAAACTTGTCCCAATCACCACGATACTCTTCAGGAATATCGAAATCAGCGTATTTAATGTGATGAGGTTCAGCTTCAATCTGAATATAACCACCAGCTTTGAACGGTACTTCTTCACCATCAGGGATCTTAAGTACTAGCTCTTTAATGAAGGTTGCTTCGTTGTCATTAGAAAGAACTTCACATTCCCACTTTTTAACACCGAAGATCTCTTCTGGAAGCTCAATGTCCATATCAGTTTTCACTGCAACTTGACACGCTAAACGCTCGCCTTCACGGGCTTCACCTTTAGAGATGTGATCAAGTTCGGTTGGTAAAATATCACCACCACCAGCTTTTACTTTTACGCGACACTGACCACAAGAGCCACCGCCACCACAAGCTGAAGATACAAAGATCCCCTTGCCTGCCATTGCGCCTAATAATTTGTCACCCGGAGAAGTAATAAAACTCTTCTCAGGATCACCATTAACGGAAATAGTAACGTCACCTGTTGGTACTAGCTTCGATTTGGCAAATAAAATAATTAAAACCAAAGCTAATACAATCAGGGTAAACATCACTACACCAAGGATAATAACTTGCATTGACTATTCCTTTAAAATTGTGTCGTTTACCCGACTTACAGTTGAACACCAGAGAAAGACATAAAGCCTAGCGCCATCAAACCTACAGTGATAAAGGTAATACCTAAACCACGTAGACCAGGAGGCACGTCAGAGTACTTCATTTTCTCACGGATACCCGCTAACGCGACGATTGCTAACATCCAGCCAACACCAGAACCAAAGCCGTAAACGACTGATTCTGCGAAGTTGTAATCACGCTGTACCATGAAAGATACGCCACCAAAAATCGCACAGTTTACAGTGATAAGTGGTAGGAATATTCCCAGTGCGTTATACAAAGGTGGGAAAAAGCGATCGAGTATCATTTCTAGAATCTGAACCAACGCTGCAATAACACCGATAAAAGTGATAAAGCTCAGGAAGCTCAAGTCAACGCCAGCAACAAGTGCACTGTCTCTAAGAACTAGGTTATAAAGCAGGTTGTTCACAGGAACCGCGATGGTTAGAACCACGATTACAGCAACACCTAAACCAAATGATGTTTTAACTTTCTTAGATACAGCCAAGAAAGTACACATACCTAGGAAGAACGAAAGTGCTAAGTTTTCGATGAAAATCGATTTAACAAGCAAACTAATATAATGTTCCATAACGTCCTTACTCCTTCGCTTCTATTTGATCAGGTCGAATGATACGGATAGCCCAAATCATAAAACCAATCAGGAAGAACGCAGAAGGTGCTAGTAGCATCATGCCGTTTGGCTGATACCAACCACCATTACTTACTAGTGGTAGCACTTCCAATCCAAACAATTTGCCGCTGCCGAATAGCTCACGGAAAAATGCAACTGTAATCAGTACAAAGCCGTAGCCTAGACCGTTACCAATACCATCAATAAGAGCTGGTAGCGGCTTCGATTTCATTGCGTATGCTTCTGCACGACCCATTACAATACAGTTAGTAATGATAAGGGCAACGAATACAGATAATTGCTTAGAAATGTCGTATAGGTACGCTTTAAGTACTTCATCAACAACGATTACCAGTGAAGCGATAATAGCCATTTGAACGATGATACGAACACTGTTAGGAATGTGATTACGAATTGCAGAAACAAAGAAGTTAGACATCGCAGTTACGAAGATAACTGCCAGTGTCATAACAAACGCTGTTTCAAGCTTTGTCGTTACCGCTAATGCAGAACAAACACCAAGCACTTGAAGTGCAATTGGGTTGTTCTCTAGAATCGGCTCAACCAGATGCTTTTGCATGTCTTTAGTATTTGACATTAGTTCAAGCCTCCATCACGTACATTAGCTAGGAATGGTCCAAAGCCCATGTCACCCAACCAGAAATCAAACGTGTTTTGAACACCATTTGCAGTTAATGTTGCACCAGAAAGGCCATCAACACCATGTTCAGAACCTGCAGGAGCGCCACCTTTAACAACTATTAGTGCCGGTTTGTCGTTAGAGTCGAATAACTTCTTACCAACAAACTGTGAACGCCATGTTGGGTTCTCAACTTCACCACCTAGCCCAGGAGTCTCACCCTGCTCGTAGTAAGTGATACCTGCAACTGTGTTACCGTCAGTTTCGACAGCCACAAACGCGTACATCATTGACCATAAGCCGTTACCGTGTACCGGTAAAATAACTTTAGATACCGAGTTGCCTTCTTTAACAAGGTAAACAACACCAGTATTCGCTCGGCGAAGGATCTTAGCTTCGTCTTGCGTTGAAGTTAGCTTAATCGACTCTGCAGGATCTTTAGCTGCTTTACGTTGGTCGTAAGTTGCAGCATCACCTTCAATGAAGTTACCCGTATCGAAATCAACCAAACGAGGTTCAATATACTTAGCGTATAGCTCAGGGATTTGACCTTCTTCGCTGATGCCTGCAACTTCAACAATCTTGCTTTGTTTATCAAGCACTGCATTGGCTTCTTGCTTAGAGCGTAGGCCAACAGCTGCTGAAGATACGATGATTGAGCATACTAGGCTCAATGCAATAACAACAAACAGCGTATTTTTAATGCTATCGTTATTTTTTGCCATAACGCGCTAGCCTCCGCTTAACGTTCTTCTCAATAACAACATGGTCAAACAGTGGTGCAAATAGGTTTGCAAATAGAATCGCCAGCATCATCCCTTCTGGGTAAGCTGGGTTTACAACCCTGATCATTACACACATTGCACCAATCAAAATACCGTACGCCCACTTACCGTTGTCGGTAAATGAAGCTGAAACAGGATCGGTTGCCATGAAGAACATACCAAATGCGAAGCCACCTAGAACTAGGTGCCAGTGCCAAGGCATACTAAACAGAACGTTGGTGTCTGAACCGATGACATTAAACAGCGTCGAAATAGCAACCATACCGACCATAACGCCAGCAATAATTCGCCAAGACGCGATGCCCATGTAGACAAGCATTGCCGCACCAATCATCAGCGCAAGCGTTGATACTTCACCGATTGAACCAGGCATATTACCAATGAATGCACTCATCCAAGTAATAGTGTCGCCACTTACTAGGTTAACTAATGCACCTTCACCACCTTGAGCCCACTGGCTCAGAGCTGTTGCACCAGAGAAGCCATCAGCGGCAACCCAAACTGCATCACCTGAGATTTGAGCCGGGTATGCAAAGAATAAGAATGCACGACCCGCTAACGCAGGGTTAAGGAAGTTACGACCTGTACCACCGAAGATCTCTTTCGCAACAACAACACCAAAGGTAATACCTAGTGCCGCTTGCCATAAAGGAAGAGTTGGTGGAACGATTAGGGCGAATAAGATAGAAGTAACAAAGAAACCTTCATTTACTTCATGCTTGCGTACCATACAGAACAGTACTTCCCAGAAACCACCAACGATAAAGACCGTCGCGTAAATCGGTAGGAAGTAGGTTGCACCTAGCAGCATTTTGCTAGCCCAACCGGCCTCAGCACTTAATGTGCCTCCAACCATTTCTGTTAGCCAGTAGTGCCAGTTACCACTGATTACTGTCGCAAGCTCCGCACCAGAATACATATGGTTAAGTGCTGCGATTGCTTGACCGCCAGCGTTGTACATACCCCAGAACATTGCAGGGAATACAGCGAACCACACCATAATCATGATACGTTTTAAATCAACGCTATCACGTACATGCGAGGCACGCTTTGTTACAAGACCTGGTGTATAAAACAGCGTTGCTGCAGCTTCATACAGTGCAAACCACTTTTCGTGTTTGCCACCAGGCTCAAAATGATGCTCGATGTCTTCAAGAAACTTCTTAAGCATGGGATTAGCCTTCCTTCTCAATCTTGTCTAGGCATTCACGGAGCAGTTGACCGTACTCGTACTTACCTGGACATACAAAGCTACACAATGCTAAATCTTCTTCATCAAGCTCAAGCGCACCGAGACGCTGAGCGCTATCGATGTCACCTGCACATAGGTCACGAAGTAGCAATGTTGGTTCCATATCTAGTGGTAATACTTTTTCGTAGTTACCGATAGGCACCATTGCACGATCACTACCATTCGTCGTCGTTGTCATATTAAACAACTGACCTTTGAATAGGTGACCTAAGAAAGTACGAGTCACAGAGAACTTATTCTTACCAGGCATAGCCCAACCGAATAGCTCTTTCTCACGACCTTCACGCAATGCAGATACTTGAACGTGATAACGCCCTAGATATGCATGTGGACCAGTCGCGTGAGTACCAGTTAGCACAGAGCCAGAAATCACTCGCACTTCGCCTGGAATTAACTCGTTATCCGCTAAATCTTGAATATTTGCACCAAGAGTGGTGCGAATTAGACGTGGGTTATTCACTACTGGGCCAGCTAAAGAAACAACACGATCTGTGTATAGCTCGCCAGTTAGGAATAATTTACCAATCGCAATAACGTCTTGGTAATTGATGCTCCACGCAACATTCTCTGGATTCACAGGGAAAAGATGATGCATGTGAGTTCCCACTAATCCAGCTGGATGCGGGCCATCAAAAACATGCTCAGCGACATTTGATTGAGAAGAACGAGGAAGACTAGTCCCTGTCTTACAAACGTAAACACTGCCATCTGTTAGATTTGAAAGAATATCAAGGCCGGCAACAAACGCTTCAGGTTGTTCATTGATAATAACCTCAGGCTGTGCCGCTAATGGATTGGTATCCATTGCTGTCACAAAAATAGCCTGTGTTTTAGACTTGATAGCTGGAACCTTGCTAAACGGTCGAGTACGTAAAGCTGTCCAAAGACCTGAATCAACAAGCTGAGTTTCAATCGCATCGCGACCCAAACCTGCTAATTGATTGGTTTCAAACTTATCAAAAGTAACCTGTTCATCACCTGCCACTTCAATCACAACAGATTGAAGTACACGTTTTGCACCACGGTTCACTTCGATAACTTTACCACTTGCTGGTGAAGTAAATTTAACGCCTGGGTTCTTTTTATCTTCAAAAAGAACTTGAGCTTTCTTCACTTCATCGCCTACACGAACATGCATCGTAGGACGCATACCAACATACTCTTCGCCAAGCAAGGCGACTTTAGTGATGGTTTTACCATCATTAATCACCTGGGATGGAGCTCCTGCGATTGGCAGGTCCAAACCCTTTTTTATTGTAATCATACGCACTTGCACTACTTTTATCGGGAAAAAGATTCTTTTAATTGCGTAACTTTAAGACACGACACTTGTGTCCGGTTCTGGTTATGTTTTAAACACCAGAATCGCAACATCCAATTAATATATTCATCACAGAGCTGTGATGATGTTTACTAAGTACATTAGTGTAACATTTTTTCGAAACTTGATTCTATGACCAATAACTTGATTACTGATTTTATTTCAGAGGTTTTGAATAACAAAGGGATCTCAGTCGCTTTATCTTTACATTGGGACTAAAAAAGCGACTAGATACCCCCTTCGAGGTATTTTATTTTATTCATATTATTTAACAAACTTATACATTCTCACTGAATCAATAATTTGTTGTAACTGTGTTAAGCTTGAAGGTAATTTTAGACACTAGAAAGCACCTTGCACCACTTTTTGTTATTTTTTGTTTCCACCCATGCACATTGGGCTATCAGGTGCCGCTTCATGCTCACTTTGCCACTCTGTTGACGTATAAGTATGAATAGCTAGCGCATGAATTTGTGTCGCTAACTCTTCGGCAAAAAGTGTATTTACTGCTCGATGCCTAGCAATTAAACGCTTACCTTCAAACTCGTCACTAGCAATAATGACTTTAAAGTGACTTTCTGAGCCTTTTGGTACGTTATGCATATAGCTTTCGTTAATCACTTCCATATAAGTTGGGTTGAAAGTTTCTTGTATTTTAGTTTCTAATTTTTCTTTAAGCATAACAATTCCTTACATCAATATGACTTAACTCTACCTTTCTATAAGCGATAATTACGACACATTGAGAGTGCTGACCATCGCTTTATTATATTCCACATGGTAACGCTCGGTCACGCTGGGTAAAAGGTTTTAGTTTCTTGTTTGCGTGCCATTTGCGACAATAACCTCAGTAATATCACTAAGTAAAAGCCAACTATGAAAACCGAACTAACGCTGCACGAACGCTCGCTTGAGCTATTCCGATTCCCGCAAAGAACTGATGAAACACTTCAGGCTTGGGATGCCGGTGATGAGTATCTGATCAATCATATTGAAGAGATGTCACTACCAAAAGGGCAACGGATATTGATACTGAACGACAATTTTGGTGCGCTTTCATGTTGGTTTAGTCAGGATCACCATGTAACAATGATGAGTGATTCTTATATTGCTCATCAAGGCGTTCAGCTGAATATCGCCCAGAATAGCAGTGCTGAAGTGACGCTATTAAAAAGTACCGACTCTTTGCCTGACAATATTGATCTGGTCCTCTTCCAGCTTCCTAAAAGTAACCGCTATCTCACATGGCAACTGACTCAGCTGCGAAACCAACTTAAGAAAGACACACCAGTCATCGCAGTTAATAAAGCCAAAGAGATTCACTCTTCAACACTAAAACTATTTGAAAAACATTTAGGCACAACGACTACATCGCTTGCATGGAAAAAGCACCGTCTTGTATTCTCAAAACCTGACTGTGAACCGCAACATCAAGTAGAACCATACACAAGTTGGGATGTTGAAAAAGAAGGAATCACGCTAGATAACCAAGCAAATGTATATTCAGGTGAGTCGCTTGATTTAGGGGCTCGATTAATGCTTGAACACATACCAAGTAACCCTGATTACAAACATATTATAGATTTGGGCTGTGGAAATGGCGTTCTGTCGGTAAAAGCGGCACGTCTCAATCCAAACGCTAAGATCACCTGTATTGATGAGAGTTTTATGGCGGTAGAGTCCGCTCGTAGAAACTTAAAGTACAATCTAGAGGATGATAACAACATTCATTGTTTAGCGAACAACTGCTTAGATAATTTTGAAGGTCAGCAAGCATCACTTATTTTGTGTAACCCTCCGTTTCATCAGCAACAAGCTATCACAGATCATATCGCATGGCAGATGTTCTGTGATGCAAAGCATGTTCTGGCTAAAGGCGGCCAATTAATTGTTATCGGAAACCGACACCTCGGCTACGATGGTAAGTTAACTCGGTTGTTTAGTAAGTCCCAAGTAAAGACTATCGCATCAAATAAGAAATTTGTTATTTTACAAGCAACTAAATAGTTCACTATTATCACTAAAAGTTAATTCAACTCGAATTGAGAATATAAAGGAATACATAATGAGAAAACTGGTTCTAGCAGCTTCAGTGGCTCTACTCGCAGCTTGTTCTGCTCCTCAGCAAGAACAGATTAACTTTATGCCTAAGGCCGCACTTAGCAGCAGCGATCTTGTACAAGGTTCAACTTACACGCTAACAAGTAAAGATATTCGTTCAGCTCAGTACGTTGCATTAGTTGATAGCGGTCGTTCAAACATTGAGCCTATTCACGCTAGACAAAATGTTCGCATCGCTCTAGAAAATGTATTCGCTGACCAATTTTCATCGCAAGGCTTCCAAAATACAGTCAATAGCGAAAACAGTGTAGAAATCGAGATTCAAGAAGCATTAGTAACAATTAAACACACTGTCATGTCAAATGAGATTGATGGTCGCGTTACTATTGAGGTAACCGCTGAAACGCCAAAAGGTAAACTCGTTAAAACCTATAAAGGCAACGCATCAAAATCAGGTATGTTGAGCGCTTCAAATGACGAAGTAGAAATGGTTCTAAACGATATTATGAACCTTGTTCTTAAAGAGATTGCTAATGATTCTGAGTTGAAAAACTACATGCAGGAGCGTTTCTAATGTTGCGCGTACTGTTAGCCTCTTTAGTTATCTTTAGTTGTAGCGTCTTAGCTGGGCCAAAAGTTCTCGTTGAGACCAATTTGGGCCCGTTCACTATTGAACTAAATCAAGCTCAAGCCCCTATTTCAACGAAGAACTTTTTAAAATATGTTGAAGATGGCAGCTACGTTGGAAGTATCTTTCACCGAGTAATTCCTGGTTTCATGGCTCAAGGGGGCGGATTTAATCAAGATATGGGGCGTTTAGATACTTACTCACCGATTCGCAACGAAGCCTCTAATGGTTTAGAGAACAAAACAGCAACGATCGCAATGGCTCGTACAAATGTTCCTGACTCTGCGACCCGTCAGTTTTTCATTAACTTAAAAGATAACCACTTCTTAAACATGAGCGCTGGTGATGCTGGCTACGCCGTTTTTGGTGAAGTAACACAAGGCTATGATGTCATTCAATCAATGGCAACTAAGCCAACAAAAACAATGGGCCGCATGCAGAATGTTCCTGTTGACCCAATCGTAATTATGAACGTTACTCTACTCAAATAATCCCAACTCAAAGGCCCTTGAAAATAGGGTCTTTTTACAAGGAAGTGTTTATGTCACTTGATACCCAATCTCTTACTTGGCGAGAAACCTTACGCAGTTATTTAGACAGACGGCTAATGTGGGTATTCATGCTAGGCTGCTCAAGTGGTTTCCCATGGGTATTAATTGGCTCAAACATGTCGGGCTGGCTAAAAGATGCAGGCTTAACCCGTGCTGCTATTGGTTACTTCGGTAGTGTCTTTGCCGTTTATGCCATTAACTTCCTCTGGGCTCCATTAGTTGACCGAGTAAAACTTCCTGTTTTGCATGCGGTATTAGGCCAGCGCCGTAGTTGGATCTTCTTGTGTCAGTCTATTGTGTTAGTACTTACATTGCTCATTGCCGGTGTCAATCCAGCGAATGATCTTATGTTTACTTCAATGCTAGCGCTCGGAATTGCGACTGCCTCTGCAACTCAAGATATCGCTATTGATGCCTTCCGTATCGACACATTCCCTAAATCCGAATCCAATAAACTACCACAAGCTTCTGCAATGGCCGTTATTGGCTGGTGGACAGGTTATTCACTTCCTGGCTATGTGGCCTTTATTAATGCCGATAGCATGGGCTGGAATGGTGTTTATTATGGAATGGCAGGCTTTGTCGCAATTCTGATGATATTTACCCTGTTAGTCGGTGAACCGAATACCAAACGAGAAGCGCTACAGAAGCAAGCTGAACAGCGCCATAACGAAGTAGTTGGTTCTAAAGTTGCGGCTTGGTTAAGTGTGACCGTTGTTGAACCATTTTTGGACTTCTTCAAGCGTAATGGTGTTCAAGTAGCGATTACACTTCTTCTATTTGTATTCCTATTTAAGATTGGAGAAGCCTTTTTGGGAAGAATGTCGATCACCTTTTACAAAGAGATTGGCTTTAGCAACGAACAGATTGGCCACTATTCTAAATTAATCGGCTGGGGAGCAACGATCGTCTTCACTCTGATTGGCAGTATGTTTAACGTTAAGTTTGGTATTGTACGAGGCTTGATGATTGGTGGCATTGCAATGGCAGCCAGTAACCTGATGTTTGCTTGGATTGCCAAAGTTGGACCTAACGAAAACCTATTCTTAGCCACGATTTTGGTTGATAACTTTACAACCGCATTTTCAACCGTCGCCTTTGTATCCTTCTTAACCATATTAACTGGCGAAGCATTCTCAGCAACTCAATACGCTTTGCTGGCTTCTTTAGGGAACTTTGGTCGAACCACATTGGCTTCATTCAGTGGAGAGTTAGCTGACTTCCTTAATGACTGGTCCACCTTCTTTATTGTAACCGCCGTCATGGTAATTCCGAGTCTGATCATGCTCTACTCATTACGACATTACTTTAATCGGTTACTAGAAAAGGCAAAAACAGAAAGCCAACAATAAATATTAAAGCAATATTAAAAGGTAACCTCTCGGTTACCTTTTTTTTGCCCAACCCAACCCGATTGATATCACACTAATTGGTTGGTCCTCTTTAAAATTCATTCAGAATAGCCATATTAACCAAATAAGTTGTTTAATCGATAAACAGCACAACTGATCGCAAACCCACCAATGGTGATCTAAATCACAAAAAGACTGCAATCTAGTGCAACTTTTATTAAGTTCACTTCGACTTGATGAAAGTGTGATTAAGATCACGCTTTATTTGCAACGCAATCGTTTGTCTCTCTTTTATTTTAGAATTAAGTCGCTATTATGCGCTTCATTCGGACATACTTAGCGCACGGATAAGCGCCACGTAGCATACAAAATTATAGAGAGTACTTTTCATGCGCAAATCAATTTTAGCTCTTACAGTAATCGCAGCAGCAACAGCTGTTCCAGCACAAGCAGAATACCTTTACGGTTGGGGTGACGTTAGCGTTAACTACCTTGACTGGTCAAAAGGTACTGAAGACCGCAATGGTGGTTTCAAAAATGACTTCATGTTCCTAGAACTAGAAGGTGGTGCTGGTTTTACTTGGGGTGAGCTATACGGTTTTGCTGACTTTGAATTCCAAGACAGTACTCCTACTGCTGACAGCGCTATGGCAATGTCTACTAAAGGCTCTATTGCTGTTAAAACTGGTTTAGAAGAGTTACGTGTTTACGCTCAGACTTACTCTACAGAAAACCAAGGTTTCCAAGCTCGTAACACGGTTGGTGGTCTATCTTACAACTTCTCAGGCGATGCTTGGTTCTTCAACCCGTTTGTAGGTATCCATTACACAAACACCAACGGTTTTGCTGATTTCAACGGCGGAATGGCTGGTTGGGTTGGTGGTTACAACTTTAACCTAGGCGAGCACAAGTTCAGCATCTCTAACTGGCACGAGACTGAGTTTGCACGTGCAGATGAGTACGTAGATAACAGCGGCGAAACTGACGATCTTTCATACAACGGTGCACTAGCTGCATGGTGGCATGTGACTTCTGAAGTTAGTACTGGTGTTCAATACCGTTACGCTCATAACAAACTAGGTCAGGCTAAAACTGATAACGCAATCATCTACACTGTGAAGTACAACTTCTAATAGTTAGATATTGTTTAAGAAAATGGCGCTCTTTAGCGCCATTTTTTGTGTCTGCTATTTAATTTTTATTGCTTTCCTACTCTAGCCTATTATCCTTGCCTCACGCTTTGTAATTGAGACTTTAACGTGAATATTGTGGTACTTGGCCCCGGCGCAATTGGCGCTCTGTGGGCATCTCATCTCAGTACATCTGGACATAATGTGTCGCTATGGGGACGAAGCCCAACGGCCACAACCTCAATCCAATTGGACGACTCTCCAAAGCAAAACTTTTCTAATAAAAATCAGCAAGCACTGGAAGATGCCGATCTTTTACTCGTCACCGTTAAGGCATGGCAAGTAGAGCAAGCTCTCACGCCACTCATTAAGTTCATCAACACTGACTGCATCATTCTATTTATGCACAACGGTATGGGGGCGGTCGATTCACTAGCCAAGCAATTAAAGGCCTACCCTGTATTACTTGCTACAACGACTCATGCAGCTCTTAAAACAAGAGCTAATAAAGTTAGTCATACTGGTAAAGGATCAACTCAAATCGGGCCTTACAATAAGCAAGGTGCAAGGTGCGAGTTCATCGTTGAGGTACTCAACCATTCGCTACCTAGTGCGAACTGGAATAGTGATATCCTCAGCGCTCTTTGGCAAAAGCTCGCCATTAATTGCGCCATCAATCCTTTAACGGCTATAGAGCAGTGTAAAAATGGTGATCTTGCAGAACCCCGTTTTCAGCAGCGAATATCTTCAGTCATAAAAGAAGTGATCGATGTGGCGCAGGCTGAAGGAATAGCGTTCTCTTTCCCTGTGCTACGAGAAACCGTTGCTACGGTTATCAATGCCACTAGAGAAAATTACTCTTCAATGCACCAAGATGTTTTCTATAAGAGAAAATCCGAGATAGACTTTATTACAGGTTATCTTATCGATACCGCCAAGCATCACCATATCGAAACGCCTGAAAACGAGAAACTCTATCAGGTAATCAAACAAATCGAATCAAGCTGGAAACGTCATGACTAAAAAAATACTTATCCCTATCGCTCCAGGCACAGAAGAGATGGAAGCGGTCACTATTATCGACATTATGGTTCGTGCGGGTTATGAAGTCGTGGTTGCGAGTGCTGACTTTAATGGCGAATTAACTATGAAAGCCTCCCGCGGCGTTACCCTAACCGCTGATTGCCGTTTAGTCGATATCGCCGATGATGAGTTTGATGCGGTGATCCTATCTGGTGGCGTCGCTGGTGCTGAAGTATTTAGAGATAGCCCAATTCTGATGGAAATCGTCAAACAGCATAAATACGATGACAAGCTCATCGCTGCTATTTGCGCCGCCCCTGCTCTGGTACTGCAACATCACGATTTATATCCCACTGCCCTAATGACTTGTCACCCAAGCTTTCAAGACTGTATTGAAGAACCTTATTTGAGACAAAAACGAGTGACGATCGACGTTACTCATAACCTAATTACAAGCCAAGGGCCCGGCACCGCGCTCGAATTCGCTATTGAGATCATTATCCGACTATCAGGCAAGCCACACGCTTGGAGTGTTGCTGAACCTATGGTGACACTACCAACACTCCATTACTTTAAATTGGGCAATGAACATGCTTGATATAAAGGCAATTCGAGAACAATTCCCAGCACTTAATCAACAGGTCAATGGTGAACCACTGGTTTATCTAGACAGCGCAGCGACGACACAAAAACCTCAATGTGTAATCGATGCTATCAGCTACTACTACAGCGCTCAAAACGCCAATGTCCATCGCGGAAGTCATAGTTTAACCGCCAAAGCGACTAACCAGTTTGAAGATGCCCGTTTAACAATATCTGACTTTCTTGGTACATCGTCCACTAAAGAGATCATCTGGACACGTGGTGCAACTGAAGCACTGAATCTTATCGCACAAACCTATGCGCGCAATACGCTCCGACACGATGATGAAATACTCATCAGTGAAATGGAACATCACGCAAATATTGTTCCTTGGCAGATCGTTGCCAATCAAACTGGCGCTCGTATCGTAAAAGTCCCAATAACGGTTGATTGCCAGTTCGATGAAAAAGCATTTGATGATCTTCTATCAGATAAAACGAAAATCGTTGCGTTAGCGCATATCTCCAACGTAACAGGTGCAAGACAACCAGTAGAAAACGTTATCAAAAAAGCGCATCAAGTAGGCGCTGTGGTGGTTGTGGATGGCGCTCAAGGTATCGTCCATGAAAAGGTCGACTTGAATACACTTAACGCTGATTTCTATGTTTTCTCTGGACACAAACTCTATGCCCCTGCTGGGATTGGTATTCTTTACGGAAGACTAGAGTTACTTGAAGCCATGCCACCATGGCATGGCGGTGGGAAAATGGTAGAAAAAGTCTCTTTTGAGCAGACTACATTTTCTGATCTTCCTGGTAAATTTGAAGCAGGTACACCGAATGTCGCAGGAGCTATCGCACTTGCTAAAGCTATCGACTGGTATCAAGGTTTTGACTTACATGAAATAGAGAAGCATATTGCCGATCTTCAGCATCAAACCTATCGAGCTTTAAAAGAGATGGAAGACATTCAAATCCTCGGTTATCAAGAAGGTGCGAGTGTTATTAGTTTCATCATTGACGGCGTACACCACCAAGATATAGCCACGCTACTCGATCAACAAGGTATTGCAGTTAGAGCTGGTCATCACTGCGCACACCCATTAATGGATGCACTTGGTATTGATGGGAGCGTTCGTATCTCATTTGGCATCTACAATGACCAAAATGATGTAGATAGACTAATTAAGGCGATCAACAAAGCCGTCGACATGCTTTGATTTTTTAATCTAATACTTGCTGAGTGTGAGCACTTAAAACGAAAAAAGGTTCGCTAATGCGAACCTTTTTAATATGAATTGATTAACTACTATTGCACTGATTTTATCTTTTCAACAATCGCTTTTAGACCATTACCACGTGAAGCACTCAAATGAGCAATCAGGCCAAGAGACTCAAAATAACTGTCTACATCGAAAGCTTGTATTTGCTCCGTTGTCTTACCATCAAAAGCAGCAAGAACTAATGCTATCAAACCACGAACGATACGAGCATCTGAATCTGCACAGAAAGACCAAACACCATCAACTGACTTGCTGACTAGCCACACTTTGCTTTCACAACCCGCAACCGTCACAGAATCAGTTTTAAATTCATCAGGCATCTCAGGTAGTTTTTTTCCCCACTGAATCACTTGGCGATATCGGTCTTCCCAACCTTTGAAATTCTGCATGGTTGAGACAATATCATCTGTCGTAATTTCATGACCAAATGGTGAAATTGGAAAATCCGTCATTCTAAACTCATCTAATTAGGTAATAACTAATGTTACTTACTATGCTTAGCTACTTACTGTGCTTGGCAATAATCTTCTCAACGATTTTTGAAACAGCAACAAAACCAAAGGTTGCAGTCACGACTGTTGCAGCGCCAAAACCCGTCGCACAATCCATTCGTTTTGGGCCTTCGGCTGTCGATTTCGCCGCGCAAACAGAACCATCGGCTTGTGGGTATTTTAACTGTTCCGTTGAAAACACACACTCAATGCCAAATTTACGTGCAGGGTTTTTAGGGAAATTATGCAATCGTCGTAACGTGTCTTTTAACTTCTTCGCCAACGGATCTTGAATCGTCTTAGTGAGATCTGCCACCTTTATTTGAGTGGGGTCCATCTGACCACCAGCACCACCAATAGTGATCACTTTAATTTTATTACTTCGACAATACGACAACAAAGATGCTTTCGCTTTTAGGCTATCAATCGCGTCCAAGACATAATCAAACTCTTTGCTTAGGTACTCTTGCTGATTATCTGGACCAATAAAGTCATCAATAAGATTTACCTTACACTCTGGGTTAATCAGCTTAACGCGTTCCGACATCACCTCTATCTTGCTCTGACCGACCGTTCCGCTCATTGCGTGTATTTGACGATTAATGTTAGTCACGCACACATCATCCATATCGATGAGAGTGAGTTCGCCAACACCAGTACGCACCAACGCCTCAACGGCCCAAGAACCCACACCACCAATACCAATCACACAGACGTGAGCTGCACGAAGGATTTCAACTTCACTATTGCCATATAGGCGGCGAGTACCACCAAAACGTTGGTCATAATTTTCAGAAGCAGGAGTGTCGAGTTCACGCATATCAAACGTCCACAATAGATAGGGTCACAAAATAGAGTAACAAAAAGAAAGAGTGCGATTTATACGCACTCTATTTTAAAAAGTCTAGTTGTTTTAAAAGCAGTCGTTATTCGATCTTTTCAGCCGGCATCATCCAAGGCGCTTGAGTGGCTGAGCCTTCCAAGCCTAACTTCCACACACGCCCGAAATGTTTATAGTGACCCGCCTCTGTGCCTGCTCTTGGACCCATGCCATGATAAAGGTCTAAATGGTTCTGTTTTACCGCACCACCAGTATCAAGCACGATAAGAAGACGAAGTTGATGTGCCCCGCTCCAAGTGCCATCGGCATTAAGCAGAGGGACTTCTGCTAAAATTGGGGTTCCCATAGGGAAAATAGAGCGATCACCGGCAACCGAGGCCATTGGTTGCAGTGGGATACCTGCTGTTCCCATGACTGACATCGCATCTCTTGGTGAGAAGAATACGAATGATGGGTTTTGCTCAAGCAGATCTCGAACAACTTGTTCATCGTTCGCCATTACCCAATCTTTGATCGCTTTTAGCGACATTTTTTCACGAGCAACTTCACCTTGCTCAATCAGAACTCGTCCAATACTTACGTAAGCACGGTTATTTTTACCCGCATAAGCAAAGTATTCGAGTGTATCGTCATCTTCAAAATGAACGAATCCACTCCCTTGAACTTCCATAATAAAAGGGTCAATGCGGTTGGCTGCGTAACCTAGTTCTAATCCTAAACCTTCGAGTGCGCCATCATAAATTTGAGCACGTGTTGGGCAATCACTGTCACATTCTGGCATGCTATAAACAGGGTATTTAAACGTTTCATTAGCTTCATGGCGTAATTCCATCACAGGTGAAAAATAACCCGTAAATAGAACATTCCCTTTATCATCACCACCACCTAACTGCGCGAACTCAATACCAAAGTTGGCAAGTTCGCTAGGGTCACCACTTTGTAGCGCCCATTCATTGAGTTTTTCATAGAGAGGTTCAAATGTTGCAGCCATCGAAGGAGAGTTAATAACCACTTGCTCTGCTTGCTTGGCAAACTTGGTGAAATCACGTGGTGTGTTTGACTCCACAACAGCAACTTGGTTAAGAGTCGTAGGAAATTCGCTATCAACGTATTGCTGAGCACGTTCGGTTGGTTGTGCACAGCCGAAAAGTAACGCTGTAGCAGCTAAAGGGAGTAATTTTTTGAGCACTGGAGAGATTCCTTAAATTCAGTCATAGGAGCATGACAAACTCTCGATAAGAACTCAATTAGCTAAACGTAAATACGAGGTAAATTAATATGTGGTTTCATTAATTTACCTCTCTAATGCTAATACTTACGCAGTGGTTCAGTGTACTTTCC
Source organism: Vibrio lamellibrachiae (assembly GCF_050337265.1). NCBI lineage: Bacteria > Pseudomonadati > Pseudomonadota > Gammaproteobacteria > Vibrionales > Vibrionaceae > Vibrio > Vibrio lamellibrachiae. The sequence continues at coordinate 295,240 of NZ_JAKJSU010000008.1, read as the reverse complement.
ATCTAAACGGTAGATTGGATTATAGTGACTATCCGATATTTGGATCATCTGAGTATTCTCTTCGTTGGTCATACGAAAGTGATACTCGGTATTGCCTGTTTGATACTCGAGAACAGTCCCATCAAACTCATAACGAGTCGCGACAATACCACCAGCGACCGAGACACCATCAGGTCCAATATTGATTTTGTTCGTGGCATACCCAGCTACATTTTGTTCAACCCAAACCCCATGGACAGACTCTTGATCAACCATACTTATACGTATCATTTTATAAAGGTAGCTATACGTTAAAACGACAGCAGCCGATATCGCGACGATCATTAAGATAACCGCTATTTCTCTCCATTTACGTTTTTTAGCTCGTTTAACGTTCCGCTTCGGCGGCTCTCTTTTGAATACTGTTTGCGGTGCTTTTCTTACATTAGCCATCATTCACTGCTCATGTTTTGCCCCTAACCTAGCGACTACCTTACTCAAATAGATAGGTCCACAGAGCTATACTCTATAAACCGCTTGCTCGATCTTGAATAAAAAGGCAATATAATCACATATAAATTCAATTGGAATGACAAATTGAAAATTCGTAGTACTGCCTTGGTTAAAGGATTTAGACAATCTGCTCCTTATGTTAATGCTCACCGTGGAAAGACCATGGTGATCATGCTTGGAGGAGAAGCTGTCGCTGACAAAAATTTTACCAATATAATTAGTGATTTATCATTACTTCACAGTCTTGGTGTTAGAGTTGTGTTAGTTCACGGTGCTCGACCACAAATAAATCAAACTCTCCATTCCAATAATATAGAAACGCCCTATCACAAGGGTATTCGGGTAACTGATGAAAAAACACTTAACGTCGTCATGCAAGCAGCAGGTCAGTTGCAATTAGCCATTACTGCCCGGCTTTCTATGAGCCTAAACAACACCCCAATGGCTGGCACTCAACTTAATGTCGTCAGTGGTAATTTTATTGTCTCTCAACCATTAGGTATAGATGATGGGGTTGATTACTGCCACAGTGGCAGAATTCGTCGAATCGATATCGAGGGCATAAATAGAGCTCTCGCGCAGAACTCCATCGTTCTTCTTGGCCCAATCGCGAGCTCAGTTACCGGTGATTCATTCAACCTGCTTTCCGAAGAAGTGGCTACTCAAGTAGCAATCAAACTTGGCGCTGACAAGCTGATTGGGTTCTGCTCAGAGCAAGGTGTGATTGATGAAAATGGCAATGCCATTGCCGAACTTTTTCCCAAAGATGTCGATAAACTGCTAGACAGTAATAATAGTCATTCCCTTGATAACTGCTCTGAAAAAACGATGCAAGATGACTCTTCAGGAACCACTCGCTTCTTACGTGCAGCGACAAAGGCGTGTCGAGCTGGCGTTCCTCGAAGTCATTTAATCAGTTACAAAGATGATGGCGCTTTGATTCAAGAGCTGTTCTCGTTAGACGGGATTGGTACTCAGGTCGTGATGGCGAGTGCAGAACAGGTACGAACCGCTCAAATCGATGATATTGGTGGCATTTTAGATCTCATTCGTCCTCATGAAGAACAGGGTGTTCTGGTCAGGCGCTCAAGAGAGCAGTTAGAGCAAGAGATCCATCAATTCACTATTATTGAAAAAGATGGCCTGATCATTGGTTGCGCAGCGCTGTATCCATACAAAGATGAGCATATGGCAGAGATGGCTTGCGTAGCGATTGACCCTGAATACCGTGATGGCAACAGGGGTTTATTGCTGCTTGAACACATGAAGCTTCAGTCAAAGTCGCAAGGCATTAAAACGATTTTTGTCCTTACAACACACAGTTTGCACTGGTTTAGGGAACAAGGCTTCTATGAAGTTGGCGTTGAATCATTACCAATGACAAAACAAAATCTCTACAACTATCAACGACGCTCAAAAATCTTAGCGCTTCGTGTATAGCTTTGTCTTAAAGAAATAAAAGGCGTTAAATCTTACAATCGAGACAATAAGTAATCGATTTCATAGTAAATCCTGACAAAACCCTGCTTTATTTAATTTGAAAATGTGGTTAAAATTCGAGCTCCTCAAAATGAGGAGCTCCCTTTCGGGGTCATTGGACTCTTTGCCTAACTCAGTTGGGCCCGCATGGAATGCCTTAAATACTAAAACAAGTAACTAAGAGCAAATTGTCGATGAAGACCGTCATATGTAACTCTATCCAAAGTTTTTGGGATATGGCTGATAACCACTTTTTAGAAGGCTTAGATGTACATTGCGTTTTTCCTGTCAATGAAGGTTTAAAAGCCTTTATTTTGAATTATCAGGAACGCTATAAGATCAACAGTATTTCTTTTACAAGCGCAGTTTGCTAGCAAACTCGTTCAGGTTAGCGCCTCAATAACAATGCAACACCGAGTAGCCAGGGATGGTTACTTATAATTCCACCCCATGCTCATTATCAGCGTCAATCTATTACTTCTTTCTAGCTTTTTACTTCTTGCCTATTTCAACCTATCAACCAAGCCACTCGCGCGTTCAGTTTTCACTCTTATACCACGCTTAAGTACCGTCATATTGGCATATAATGCCAAGCGTTTTTTAGCACGAGTAATCCCGGTATAAATAAGCTCTCTGGTTAATAACGGTGTAAAGTCAGGAGGTAAAACCATCAACGTTAATGCAAACTCACTACCCTGAGATTTATGTATGGTCATCGCATAAGCCGTATCATGGCTTGGTACTCGGCTTGGCAATACCGATTTAACACTTCCATCGGGCAGTTCAAAAAAGACCTTCAGACGCCTTTCTTCATCCGAGTAATCATACATACAAATACCAATATCACCGTTGTATAAACCGAGCCCATGATCGTTTTGCGTCACCATAACAGGTCGACCGTGATACCACAGTTCATCTTGTGGCCGTATCAATCGTTGCGTTGTTAGCGCTCTCTCTATTCGCTGGTTCAGACCCGAAACACCAAAATCACCTTCACGTATCGCGCACAAAAGTCGGCATTGAGAAAACTGTTTTAGCGCCAATTGAGCACGTTTCAGTTGCTCTTCTAGTGAAGCTATAACGTCTGTTCTCGACGCGTGTATCTGCTTTAAATACAGTCCGTACTCATCAACCAACGTTTTTAGCATTTGGTTATAACTATCACTGCTTAGTGACTGTACTTGAATATCACTAAACCCTTGCGATAAAACTACATCAACACGTTTTGATTGCCCTGAGTTAATAGCCTTGGATAATTGTCCGATGCCCGAGCGCGCATCAAAACGAAAACTTTTTTGTAGCATACACAAGCTATCACCAATGGCATGACCATTTGCATTGAGCTCATTACTGATGGCTTTCTCTTCAACTACCTCTGTTCCACCATCAGATAAATTCTGATAATGCGTTAGATCTTGAAGCAATTTAGTTTGAGCTTTGCTGTACCCGACTTTCTGAAAAGAGCAGATATCACCCAATACCGAGCCCGCTTCTACGGACGCAAGTTGATCTTTATCACCCAACAATATCAAACGCGCATGATCTGGTAACGCGTCGACCACCTTGTACATCATAGGAAGATCGACCATTGAAGCTTCATCGATAACAAGTATATCTAGATGTAACGGGTTCGATTTATTATGACGAAACTCAGCACTATTTGGCAGAGCGCCCAATAAGCGGTGAATGGTACTCGCTTGTGTCGGTATTTGAGCTTTTAGATCAGGGGAGACCGCAAGCTCTGAAATGGCCTGCCCAATAGATTCAGTTAACCTTGCTGCCGCCTTTCCTGTCGGGGCAACCAAGCGAATTGTCGGCACCTTCCCTGCTTGTTCCGCTTGAGTAATCAACGCCGCAAGTAACTTAGTAACTGTGGTTGTTTTCCCTGTCCCCGGTCCACCAGAAATAACCGCAAATCGTCGAGTGAGGGCAACCGCCGCCGCCACTTTCTGCCAGTTCACACACACAGATAAAGGAATCAATGTATCCAATACGGATAAGTCTTCACTCTTCTTAGCCGCTAAAATTTGTTCATCAATGGCATTCCAATCCAATGCACTGCTATCCACAATATCAAGGTGATCACACACTAGCTGTTGGCGTTGTACCTGATTAGAGTTCGTATAAGTCTCACCTTTAAGTGCATTAAACAGATAGTGATAGCTGCGTTGGAATAATCGATCGAGGAGTTCGGTTAGGTTTTGGATCTCTGAAGGCTTTAGGATCATAGGTGACCCAAAGCTTGCTAACCTTTGTGAAAGTCCCATCTCATATTGCCAGTAGCGATGAAGATACAAGCGGATGCCATCAAACATCATAGGAATAGCCTCACCCTGAGTACCAATGACGTTCGACTTTCCTATTAATGCAGGCCAATCAATACGTTCAAGTTGCTGAGTTAACGCTATTGCCGCCTCCCCATACAAACCTAAATTGAGTGCCCATTGGTGAGTAGCTATAGCATCGACTGCACCTTTTGAAGACGATGACGAACTCATTAAAGAGTGAGACACAACCACACAGATATTGCCTTTGCTCAGTTCATAACTCACTAAACCCGCTAAAAAACCAATCTCCTGAGGAGAGGACTTTTCTTGCGAGGCGACAAATCGAGCGAACTGATAATCAAGCTGACGAATTGCGCCCTTTGAAGCCAACGCCTTTAAAGTATCAAGAAGAGAAATTGTCATTAAAAATCCAGCTCCATTTGATCGGTGCTAATACCTGCGCTTGATGCTTCACCATCAATGAGTTTATCCATATCGTTTAACAATTCTAAGCTTGGTTTTGCGGAAAAAATGCCATGGTCTGATTGCCCGTCCATCCCACGAAGAAAGAGGTAATAGACACCACCAAAGTGATCATCGTAATCATAATTCGCCATTCGACTACGTAAAAAACGATGTAATGCTAAGGCATAGATTTGATACTGTAAATCGTATCGATGCCCCGACATCGCGCCTCGAAGTGCCTCTCCATGGTAGCAAGCGACATCATCACCAAGGTGGTTAGATTTCCAATCCAATACGTAATACTTCCCTTGGTACTCAAACACTAAATCGATAAAGCCTTTAAGCATCCCTTTTACCGTTTGAAAGCCTAATACTCCTGCTTTAGCAGACAGCTCATCATGTTTACTGATCGTTTGATTTAGCCCATTGGCAGTCAGAACTTCGATGGGTAACAAAAACTCCATTTCCACGAGTCGCTGTGATTGCTGAGTTTGCTTCAAAAGCAACCGCTCACCATCTAAAGGCGTGCTTAAAACGGTATCCACTAATTGTTGTAGAACAGGCAGCCAATGCGGTTCTAGCTGCTCCTTTTCCATAAGATCAACAATGACGGCTTGGTTATTTTCATCATTGGCTGGTCGTGTGAACTCAACTTCTTCAAACAGCGTATGTAGAAAAGTTCCGGGCCTTGCGCCTCGTGGAAAAGTAAAGATGGATCGTTCCGGTTCAACAATTTCAGACTCGTCATGCTCTTCGACTGAGTCAATATCAAAGCCTTGAATTTCGACAGTCGCATCATACTGAGAGTGGCTATTACCCTGCTTAACTAAACCTGAGTAACTGGTTACTCGCCATGATCTATCAATCGACCTTGTTAATTCGTTTGCATCAAACTCAACCAGTTCTTCTTCTGTGGCGATATAAACAGACTCTTGCTCAGCGGGTGAGTCAGTTAATGCGATAGCGGGCAAAGCTTTTGTTTGAGCGCTAATCGCATTGGTCAAATCAGAAATCGTGCCTTGCTGTCCATTTTGTAAAAGGTATCCCAAAGCGCTTTTGTCTACGCCTGTCGGTTCTTTGGTGGAGCGGCCATTTCGTATTGGCGATGTCCCAACAAAGCAGCCATAAACGGCTCTAGTTAACGCTACGTACATAAGACGCAGATCTTCAGCTAAACGTTCTTTGTCTGCTTGCTTGAGCGCTGCGCCGCTATTAGTGATATCGAGAATGGTTTGATCGTTTTCTTCATCGTAATACTTACCCTCGCTTGCCTCACGATAGCTAATGACGAAAGGCAAAAAGACTAAGTCGTACTCGAGGCCTTTTGATTTATGAATAGTGACGATTTGAACGAGATTTCTTTCTGATTCAAGGCGTTGTATCTGATCATCACTGCCACCTAAGCCTTGCTCAGCTTGGCTAATCGTTTCGGCTAGCCAGCGCAGTAGACCATGGTCACTATCCAGCTCTTGCCTTGCTTGTTGTAGTAGCTCACCAATGTGCATTAAGTCAGTAAGCGTTCGTTCACCGTTCTCTTCTTCAAGTAACCTTTCCGCGATATGACGCTTACTCATCACCGAACGAAGCATGGGTAGCACACCCCGTAAAAGCCACAATTTACGATACTCTTTAAACTCGTTAACCGCGTGATCCCAGATTATCTCATCGTTATTTAATGCATCTAACTGACTCGCATTTAATGCAAACAACTCAGAGGCTAAGCACGCTCTCAGAGCTCGATCGTTTTCCGGAGTCAGCGTCGCTTGAAGTAAGCGTTGAATATCTTGAGCAATACCACTGGTAAACACGCTATCACGATTAGAAAGGTACACACTGGCAATGCCTTTATCCGCAAGTGCCTGCTTAATCATTCGTCCTTCATTACCGGTTCTAACCAAAACCGCGATATCGCCCGCTTGAACTGTTTCTTTTTTAGTTTCTTTATCACCGCCAGTACTTTCAAAATAGGCGTTGCCACTTTGAGCCTCGGTTAATATCGTTTGGATCTGACTTGCTGTCGCGAGCGCCATCTCATCAAGATATTCACCTTTGGTTCTGGGTTTGTCTTCAGCGTCTTGCAACCAATAGGTCATCGCGGGTTGAATCTGGTCATTGAGAACCCATTGCTTTTTATCTGCAACAGGGCTGTAGTTCACTGGCAGGAATGGAATATCGTCATCATAAATAAATGGGCTTGATGATGATTCAAATAACTGATTCACAGCAAGCACCATATTGGCACTCGAACGCCAGTTAGTCCCAAGCGTATAGTGAGCACTTACCTGATTCCGCGCTTTGATATAAGTAAAAATATCTGCACCACGAAAACCATAGATCGCTTGCTTAGGATCGCCAATCATAAAGAACCCACACTCAGGATTATTTAAGTAGATACGGCTAAAAATATTGTACTGAAGGGGATCGGTATCTTGGAACTCATCAATCATTGCCACAGGGTATAAACTACGAATGCGCTCAGTGAGAAGAGCTTCGTCATCGACATCTATCGCGGCAGAGAGTTGAGTAAGAAGATCATCAAATGATAGCCACTGTTTCTGCTTTTTCGCACTGGCTAACTTTTCACGACATTGCTCAATAGCATGAGCCATTAATGGTGCTTTTAAGTTTACGGGCGTGGCTAAAAACGCTTCAACCGCATCAAAAACGTCATGTTGTGGTGCGCTGCCTTTGGGTGTTTTTTCTAATAGAACATTTTGTGCAAAGCGTTCTAATTTGTCGGGATAATCGTAGCTTGTTGATGGGTGCTTGGCCCATTCAGATATCGCCTCCAACCAAGTCGGTAGCGATTTTTTGGTGTAGCTACGTTTGTTAATATCAGAGTTTGCAATTAAGTCATGGAAATCATCATGATGCTCAAGCCACAACTGCTTCAGTGCATCAACTTTGGAAAGGTTTACTTGATGTAGAGATTGTAAATCGCCACTCATGGCTTCCACTGACAAAGTTAATGGCGCACCTGTTAAATAACCACCAATGTCAGAAAGCAATTCAGCTGGTGAGCCCCAGATGCGCCTAACTTCCCCGGCAAGATTAATCGCTAACGGATAAAAATTACGACGCCAATAATCAGCAATGACCTGAGCTTTTAAATGACTTTCATCGGTAACGAATTCATTGTTAAATCGGCTACCGGACTCAAAAGCATTTTGCGTAAGCATGCGCTGACAAAATCCGTGAATCGTATAGACCGCCGCTTCGTCCATTTGGCGCTCTGCTTGTAATAGTATTTTAGCGGCTTCTTTATGATTGCTAACCGCTTCAAGTAACGGCTTAATAACTGGCTCATTACTTTTACCACGTGAAAAAGCGATTCGAGCCAAGTGGATTTTCTCTCTAATACGATCTCTCAATTCAGCCGTTGCTGCCTCAGTAAAGGTCACGACTAATATTTGATCAACGGTTAACGGCTGCTGATGACGGGTATTGTCATCGCCATGCCCAAGCAATAAGCGGAGATATAAACCAGCAATGGTAAATGTTTTACCCGTGCCTGCTGATGCCTCAATAAGCCTTGCTCCATGCAGCGGAAACGTCATGGTATCTAGTGCCGTTGTCATTATATCCAAACCCTTTTACTTGCTAACTGCATAAAGCTATCCAATTGAATGCACATTACTTTCATTGCTACTGAGTAAATTACCACTATCACACTCTCGAACTTAAATTTTTAACCCAATAAATTGGCTGTATAACGTGATCTAGCTATGAAAAATCTGACAAACTAATACTTAGTGACTAACCATACTAAGCTAGTGCGATCTCACTCACGGTAGAGGATCAAGTGAGCCTATAGTATGCGCTCACAGGTTAAGTGAGTATCCAATGCGAATACTTACAACCAACAGAATAATGGTCCCTCTGACCTATGGCCGTACAGAAAACGCCCTACACTATAATGATTGACTGGCGGCCATTTTACTTCTTCCCAATTGAACTCGTTTAACGCTCGTTCGATATCCCACAGCAGCAACTCTTAGAATTTCAATAAACGGAATAGTCATGCTTAGGCATCTGCCGCATTAATCACAGCTAATCTTGGCGCTTGAATAACAAGAGCAGAGAGCATTCTTACTTGCGCAGCTAACTCATCATTCCATTGTGGCCAAATACGAGAAATATAAACATTCGCCCCTTCACCAGTCATCATATAACTGTCATTAAATGTCCCGGACATTTTCTTATTCGATTTATCTTCGTCATCGACCCATTTACCACGACTAAAGCCTGCATCAACATTGGCTAACGCTGTTTTAGGGAAATAGCACAATGGCGTTGTCATGCCTTGATAATACAAACGTACTAACTCATTAAGCAGATCTTGCGCATACCCTGCATCTTCTATCGCAGGATAGATCTCATGGACCACCCCTTCTTTACGATCGTAACCAACAATATGAGTCGGTTTAGACATGCCAGAGATCGTTAATAAAAGGTGGTCAATCCAAGCAGAGAGGTAATCTTGAGCACGAATTTTACCACTACGATAACGAACAAGACCTGATTGATAGTGCTGAGTCAGCCAGCCTGTTAGTTGAATATCTTTACCTTCACCAAGTACATCGAAAGTTAGGTTTATATCGATGTCATCAAGTGGGCTACTACAGATAAATGCCAAAGTCTCAACCAACTCTTCAGCTTGAGCTCTGTTGGTTTCAAATTCAATATCACCAAATGCACCAACAGGTAGCTTTCCTTGTGCCCTCTGCTGCGCGACAAAATCATCAATGATTTTCTGGATCCCCTGATTTCCTGATGAGTTAGGCTCACCAGATAAGCGCGCAGAAAGGATTCGTTCAAGCAGTTGATCTCGTATCTGATAGCTTTCTAAACCATTAAGTACAAAAGGCTCATCATCGGCCATGACGGGTAAAGGGGGTTCAAATACGACCTTTAAACGACGGTTGAAAAAGTACTGAACAGGCAAGCGCCAAAAACGTTGTAGCTCAACAACATCGAGCGAGATCGGAAAAGTAGCACCTAATAGATAGTCACTGAGCTGACGTTCAAACTCACCACTTTGCTGACCAAGCCTATTAACGGCTGGCATCCACTCTTTGGCATAGCTACCATATTCACTTGAAAACTCTGATGGGCTAAATGGCACCATCGCATGTTGAGAAATAAGAGATGAAACCAGCTTGTCTCCCGATTCATCACTCGGCAAAGTTTCATCGCCCAGTAGACAGTAGTTTTGCTGGCAGTACTCCATGAGTTCCGTGACTAACACAGAAGGAACTTGCTCGGTATTGTCCTGAATAGAACGCCCAATATAACTGACGTATAGTCGTTGATTGGCCGAAAGTATCGCCTCTAAAAACATGTAGCGGCTATCTTCACGCCTTGAGCGGTCTCCCGGTCTAAAACTATTTTGTAAGTAGTCAAAACCTTCGGTGATGTCATTCGGCGGATAAACACCATCATTCATCCCGAGTAAACAGACAACATTGAATGGGATTGAACGCATTGGCATCAGAGTACAAAAATTTACCTGCCCTGCTAAGAAGCGCTGACTAACCCGCGTACCTGATAGCTTATTATTGAGGTATAAACTCACCACATTTGGTGCAATATCTTCAGAGTAAGCCGCTTCAGCAAGCTGGTCTTTCAATGAGGCTAACGTGTCTCGTATCGATTTCAGCGCCACTTCACCTTCAAGCTCCACCGAAAAGAAATCATCCAACAATCGATTGAGTATTTCGCGCCAAGCTTCAATTGACTGAGTCTGAGCCAGTCTGTTTCGGTAATCGCTTATAAGGTCGATAAAGTGAGCTAGTTTTCCTGCTAACTCAGCTTGCATACCTTGGACTTCGTTATAAGGAGCAAGTGCTTGCTTCTGTTCTGATGAGTCAATGCCCATATCAAACAGCCCTGCAGCTTCGGGCATGGCGTAGCCCAGTAGCATTCTTTGAATGCCAAATTGCCATGTATTTTGCGATGTCTCTGGTAGTTCAAACTCTTTGGCGGTTAGGCCATCAAGACCCCAACGAATACCTGATTCTTCTATCCAACGTTTGGCTTGAGAGAAATCATCATCGTCGAGTCCAAATTTCGCCATCATTGCCGGTGTTTCGAGTAGCTCAAGTAACTCTGACGCTAAACAACGCGTATTGGGTAAGTCCACCAACTGCATAAACGCCGCTAGAATTGGGCTCTCTTGAGTGGCGGTTCTGTCTGATATAGAGAATGGGATGTACCGATCACCCGGTGCATTACCAAAGACGGCTTGAATCGCAGGGCTGTAAGCATTGATGTCAGGGACCATAACGATAATATCACGAGGCTTTAGATCCTCGTTCGCATCAAACATACCAAGTAGTTGATCGTACAATACTTCAACTTCACGCATCGCACTATGACACGCGTGCAACGTTAAAGAGTGATCAGCACTATTAATGGTTTGCTTGTGTCGACTCGAATCAAGCTGTTCGTCGTCTTGATGCTCTTCAAGGTTTAGGATATCCGCTTGCAAGTTATGCAGCAGTGAGTCTCTTGGTATATCGACAAATGCCTCAATCTCATGTGATTCAAGTTGAGAAAGTAGAAACATATTATCGCGGCCAAGCTTACCTAATGAGGCAAGCAGGTTATTACCGACTACATCCGTATGCAGCTCATCGATAACATTGTCTTCCACACTGCCTTTTAATTGCTCCGTTAGACCACCAACTTCAGAATGATCGCTCTGCCACTCTACGTGCTGTCGGCCCTTTGCAGCCAATTTGGATAAGTATTTTTGGTCTCGCACATCGCCCCAGTAATAACGACATGGGTTGGTAAACATTAGGTGGACATCAATATGCTCGCCGATCGCTTTTAAGGCATCCATATAACGAGGAGGAAGCGATGAAATACCAAACACAAAAAGTCGCTTTGGTAAGTTTTCAAACGAACCTTGGTAGTGAGCAAGCGTATCAATGAACTCTTCATAAAGGTTTGCCCTATGAAAAGGGGACTGTTCAAGTTCAAGCGTATAGTCATACAAAGCTTGCCATAATATCGGCTGCCAAGGGTGCAGATCTTCAAGTTCATCAACGCTCTGCCCCGCTTCCCAACGGGCTATCCACTCCGGTCGATACACCAAATAGCCATCAAAAATATCGGCAATTTTCTCTACCAATTGATAGCGTTTAGAGTGGTCATCATCGTCGTCGAGATAACGATCAAGCGGCTGAAATTCGTCCTGGCCTAACATTGAAGGCAGCAGGTGCATCAACTTCCATGTCATCGCTTCTTTGTTAAAAGCACTACGCTTGGGAACATCGGGCAAAATCTGGGTGAACATATCCCAAATAAAAGTCGCAGGAAGGGGAAATTCAAGGTTAGCGGCAATACCAAATTCGTTGGCGAGTTCCATCTTCAACCATTGAGACATACCCGGGCTTTGAACCAGAATTTGCTCTTTTTCAAACGGGTTTTCTAATGGATTTTGACGTACAAGCTCAACTAAAAGAGACTTGAGAATATCGATTTGATTGGAGTGATAGACGGTAAACAAAATACGCTCATACTATTCTTGCCGCAGATAGACTCAGATTAGCATAACTACTTAACCTAGTAGGGTATTTTGAACAAACTACACAGCTAAAAGGCTAACGATTACTCATTATTACTTTGTGAGGTTGATAAAAGTGCAAATAGCGCATTGCCACGTACCCTACAACGGCCGTTGCGACGAATAATTCTAACCCTGCCAAAAATTGAACTTGAGTGACGTACTCTGACTCAATACCGATGCCTTGCATCCAACCAATCAACTTGAACTGAGCCGTCGCACTGATCACAATAGGAAAAGTAAATGCCGCATATCCAGCACTGAACGGTAATCGTAGTAGCTTAAAGAATGCGGTATAGATGAGCATGGTCATTAAAATAGAGATGCCAAACAGCACACTAATCACAACTGGGGAAGGTGACGATTGTACCGTAAGATATCCTGCCAGTGAAAGGCTTGCCGGCGCTGCCATAATGGCGATGGTCGGTTTTGCTGCGTCAGGAATTTCATGGGTAAACATAAACCGATAGAGCATGATTGGTAACATGATTGCGTAAGCCACCATACCAAACAGCAATATTCCATTAGCAATAGGCAGTAGCATCGGGTTACCAGAGAAAGACACATCTGCAACGATTATCCCAATAGGTGGGACAAACCAGCTTGGAACCATATGATGCAGTTTAAACTCGCGTGAGCGATGATAGATAAAACTCACCAGAAACACGACATGCAAAACAATAGCCGAGAGCCATACCAGATCACCAGCAAGTGCGTAGAAATGACCGAGAGAATTAGAGATAACCATCACTCCCATCGCAAATGTCGGCACAACACTACCAACAACAGGATGCGCAAGATCTTCACGTAGCAGATGATTATGGAACAAAAATTTAATGGCAAGTATTGAGAGTAGCCCCGTCGCTATAACTGCACCACTCCACTGCCCATAACCATGTAGATCGATAAGATTCTCCCAACACCAACCAAGGCTAGCAATACCAAGAGCAAGGCCAGCCATTGGAGTTGGTGCGTTCATTACTCTGTATTTCATTTTATTTATCATCGACGCCTCACTTAGAGCATGGTTTACTTTTAAAACTATTCTAAGCTTGAATTTCGTTCTAATATATCTAATTATATAGAACACTCGTTCAAGTTAACTAAACGTAAACTATGTCTTCAAATATCTCGCTCAAACAACTTAAAGTGTTCACAACCGTCACCCAGCATAGAACATTAACCTCAGCTTCGGAGGCTCTTTTTCTCTCTAAAGCGGCCGTCAGTATGGCACTGTCTGAGCTTGAAAAGCAGATTGGTCATGCACTGTTTGATCGCGTTAATAATCGTTTGATTATCAATCAAGAAGGGCTAAAACTGTTGCCTCTTGCTGATGAGTTACTGCATCGTGTCGATGATATCGACGAACTGTTTAATCATGAACAAGCCCTTACCGGTCAGCTACGCATAGGAACAAGTGACACAATAGGCAACCATATTGCACCAAAACTGCTTAGCGGCTTTCGTACAAAAACAAACCACCTATCTCAAAGTTTGTTCATTTCAAACTCAAACTTAATATGTCAAAAGTTACTTGATTACGAATTAGACCTTGCGCTTATTGAAGGGAAAACTCAGCATCCACAATTGCTTTCGACTCAATTTAGTGAAGATGAAATGTGTGTGATCTGCCCTATCGACTTTCCACACACTGATAAAGAAAACACACTGCTGAGTAAATTAGAAAATAGCCAGTGGATACTTAGAGAAGCAGGGTCGGGTTCACGAGAGTTTTTCTTACGAGTCATTGCACCTCGCATAGAACAGTGGCACGAAGCTTTTGAACTCAACACGACAGAAGCATTAATCAATAGCGTCTCATCAGGTTTAGGGCTAGGTTGCCTATCTCGCCTAGCGGCAGAATCTGCACTCAAAGACGGCAGAGTGAAAGAACTCAAACTCCCCCTCGATATGAGAAGACGCTTCTGGCTCTTGGTACATAAAGAAAAATACCAGAGTCCATTACTCAAGAGCTTTATTGATTTTTGTCATTTAGTGGATAAAGACTCACCACATAGCTCCCAGAATTAGCCATCTCGCTAGACTTAAACCAGACTAAACTGTATAAACAGCCAGTGATAGATTCAAATTAATTAGGGGAATAACCATGGCTGTAATCGTTAAGTACGTGGTGGAACGCAACGGAGAAGAGAAAATGACTTTTACCTCTAAAGCCGAAGCTGACGCTTATGACAAAATGCTGGATATGGCAGATGAGCTGTTTGAACTGCTTGGCAAAAGTGACGTATTAGAAGATGAAGGTAAGCAAGAAGAGCTTGCTCTTTACCTAGCTAAGAACAAAGAAGAAGTTCTATTTGCTCTAGGCGCTAAGCGCAAGCCTGCACCGAAAAAAGCAAAGAAGATTGAAGCTGTCGAAGACGCTCCAGAAGAAGACGCCGCTTAGTCTTCTCGTAAACCATTCAAACCCAGAGCATTGACTCTGGGTTTTTTATTACCTAATCCTTAATCAATATCTGTATCCACTTCAATAATACGGAAAGTTAATCCGCTAAAGATTACCCTAATAAAAGCGTATATTTCTCGTTAGGATATCCATTCAACCTTAGTTAGAGCACATCTATGACTTATCACATTGAAGTCTGTATCGATAATTTAGAATCCCTACATAACGCCATAAAGGGTGGAGCAACTCGCATTGAGCTATGTTCATCTCTAGCACTCGGCGGCTTAACCCCAAGCTTTGGTTTTATGAAAAAAGCTTCACAAATTTCAACGATTCCCGTCTATGCTATGATTCGACCTCGCCAAGGGGATTTTCTCTACGATAATGATGATATTGATTCGATGTTGTTAGATATTGAAGCAGCAAGCTTAGCAGGTCTACAAGGTGTGGTTTTTGGCGTACTCACCGCGAGCGGCGATATTGATATGCTCAACGCGAAAAAATTAGCGGATAAAGCCCATTCACTCAATCTAGGCATTACCTTTCATCGTGCCATCGATCAATGCCGAGACTACAAAACGGCCGTTGAACAGATCTGTGAACTAGGTTGTGAACGAATACTCACTTCAGGACTTGCACCAACTGTAGAAGATGGGGTGTCTGTACTCGCAGATATGGTTGATATTGCCAAGGGGCGAGTAAATATCATGGCCGGAGCAGGACTTAATGCCGACAATGTTCAATCGATCATTGAACAATCGAACGTAACTGAGGTTCACTTATCTGGTAAATCCACTCGTAGCAGCAACATGACCTATGTAGCAGAACAAGCTAAGATGGGAAGTAATGATGACTTTATCGTTCCAGTAACCGACTCTGTTAAAGTTTCACTTGTCGCTAAACAATTGCCTTCAAATTAATGATAATGTGGTTACTTCGTTAAGTATTTGCTCTGAATATGGAAATTAAACAAACCTATGGCTAAAGATCTTTTCTATCAGTTAGACCTGAATCTACTTCGAACTTTCTTAGTGCTATCTCAAGAGCTCAATATGAGAAAAGCTTCTGAACGCCTGTTTGTTTCCCAGCCTGCGATTAGCCAGGCACTACAAAAGCTCCGTAATCACTTTGATGACGAACTCTTTGTAAAAGTACACGGTGGACTTCAACCTACCTCATTCTCAGAAAGTCTTGCAGATAGCATCACACCACACTTAGATGCTCTTTCCACATCACTCAACCAAGTACATGAATTTGATCCAATCAAAATAGATCAAAAAATAACGATTGCCGTCCCACCAATCATTTTGGCCAATGTTTCTGGCCCGCTGTTCCTTAAGATCAAAGAGTTTGCACCTAATGCGGATGTTGAGATTTTTTCTTGGTCTCAAACAACGCTTGAAGAGATCCGTAACGGACATATCCTTCTCGGAGTTCATTATGACATTAACGACTCTAAAGAGATCTACTCTCATAAGCTTTCAGCGATAGAAGGGCGAGCCGTTGTAAGAGAAGATCATCCTCTTAATAAGGAAGAGTGTGATGTAAGTGAGTTCGCTGGCTATGAGCACGCCTCAGTTATCAGCCGAGGTTGGAATGATCACTACACCCTCTCAGCTAAGATAATGAATGATTATGGGGTAGAAGCAAAAGTAGGTTTTCGCTCTGAACTTATCTTAGCGGTCATCGATGTCACCCAGAACACTGACATGATAATGCCACAGTCGAACCTGTTTCCAATTGAAAACTACCCGAAACTTCGCTCAATTAAGCCGACCTTCAATGGAAAACCATACGAGATCGATGTTTTTAGCCACTTCCACAAAAGAAACAGAAAGAGTGCGCTAATTCAGTGGCTAAACGACATTATCCAAAGTGCCATCAATGAGAAGCTCAAACACTGATAACCCACGCTTATATTAAATATCAACTTTAATAATTAGATAGAATGCATTCATGAGATTAATATTACTCACATCAGGAATTACTGACTCACGGAAAGAGTTCTCTAACCCTTACTGAGAGTAATATTATGAAAACAACTTTAGCAACCATCATCACCGCAGCACTTCTTTCAACTCCTGCACTTGCTAACACTTTTGAAAGCCAACATCGCGTCGGTCTTGGTTACGCATCTACTGACCTTTATTTCTCTGACACTGACTCATCTTTAGATTGGGGAAACGGTATCAAATTTGAGTATGGTTACGAATTTAATCGCATCGTTGGTATCAATACTTCTTATTCTCAAAATAATGAGACATTTTTCTCTGGCTTTAAAATGGAAGGGTCATCATTTAAGCTCGATACCGATATTGGTTACAAGTTTCTGCTAGATGGTTTCAGCATTAAACCATACGGTGCGATTGGCGTTATACGCTACTCTGAGAAATACACAATTTCCAATGGCGTAGATAGTGCTTCAGAAAGCTGGAACGATACAAACCTGTTTATAGGTACTGGGGTACGCGCTGAAATTGGACAAAACTTCTATACAGATATACGTTTTGACTTCACTTACTTCAACGACGGTATCGACGATGTTGATTACGATCAGTTCTCTTGGACAGTCGGCTATAAGTTCTAATGGATAAAATGCCATGGACGGCATTTTAAGCTTTTAATTCTACACCCTGACTCGCTCCATTAAATCTATTCACATTCATCTAGTGCTTCTTTTTTATAGAACCGATCCAAATACTTCCATTTTAATTACTTATTCTCTCCCTATTCTAAAATAAGCTTAATAAGCAGGGCTTATTACAAGATAGTAATTAAACTATTAGAAAACAGTGTTCAATAAAAATATGATAGCGCCTATAGGATGGAGAGTGCTCATGGAAAGAGTCTTAATTATCATTTGAGAGTAAATCATGAAAATAGCGTTAACCCCCCTTTTAATTGCATCTTTTATTTCAGCGCCTGTTTTAGCAAACACACTTGAGGGCCACCGCGTTGGTCTGGGTTTCAATAAAACAGATGTAGAAGACTCTATCGGCGTATTTTCCGATGAGTATTCTTCGAATGGTCTAAAGCTCGAATACGGTTACGACTTCAACAACATCGTTGGTATGAATGTATCTGTCGGTAAGGGCAGTGGTGACTTCCACGGTACTGACTTTGATGCTAGTACGTTCAAAATGGACGCTGACATTGGTTACGCTTTCGACTTAACAGATTTCACAGTGAAGCCCTACGGTGCTATCGGCTACGCCAGCCATAAAGAAGAGCATCTAGGGGGTGATTGGAAAGATTCAAACATCTTCCTTGGTTTTGGTGCCCGCGCTTATATTGGCAATCACTTCTATTCCGATCTTAGATTTGATTTCATCAATTTGAAGGATGGCAGTGTCAATAGTTATGTCGATCAACTGTCATTTACTGTTGGTTATAAGTTCTAGTCTAGCGCCTTAAGAAATATTACCGAGAATACTCCTATGAAAAAGCTACTTATCACATTGATGCTACTAGTGTCATCGAGCGTTTTGGCTAACAACGTACACATCTCTCCAGACATGAGAATTGGACCTTACACAGGTTCAGGGATATCAGGTGGGGGTATTCAAGTTGGTCTTGCTGACATATATGGTTTAGATGCTATTTATGTTTCTTATAGCCACACATCTGCTGATTTCTTGACGTACAAAGATCGCTTAAAAACCTATCGTGTAGGTGGGCAGTACCAATTAGTTACGGTACCAAAAATGGCTTTACAGCTTGAAGTAGGCGTCGTTGAGTATGAAGGTAGTAAAGACAATATTTGGGGCACGCATACCAGCTATACCGAAGATTCAGGAGCGAGTATTTCGGCATCTTGGGTGATATTTATCAATGATCACATCGGCTTTAGAGCAGGTGCTGACTTTAACTATTTAGACAAAGATAAGACGGATTTTAATCAAAATATTTCCGCAATGCTGTCGACTGGTGTCGTATTCCACTTCTAGCACGGCACACCCTAATTAAGTTACTCACTTAAAAATTCAAATATTTTGCTCTATCCCCTTTCCATTACGTTGAAAGGGGAGGAACTGTTACACCTAATTTATTGGTATCAACTATGAAAAAGCTTTTTCTCTCAATCATATTGCTAGTTTCGACTAATGCATTAGCTAATACTATCCATATATCACCAGATTTTAGAATCGGGCCTCATTTAGGATCTGGTGTCGCTGGTGGTGGTTTTCAATATGGCTTAGCTGATACGCTTGGATTAGAAGCTCTTTACGCCTCTTACAGTCATACATCATCTGAAATACTTAGGTCACATACTCGCCTAGAAACCTACCGTGTAGGCGGGCAATTTCCAGTCATACCTGCCGCTAATATATCACTTCAAATAGAAGCAGGGGTTGTTAAGTACGAAGGAACCCGTAACTCTTATACCAGCGATGAAGTTCGCTATGGCGCTGCAACAGGCGCTAGTATTTCAGCTGCTTGGGTCATATTTGTTAATGACAATCTTGGTTTTAGATTAGGTGGTGATTTCAATTTCATCGATCAAAACAAAAGTACCGATTCACACTCTGTCTACGCAACGATCGCGACCGGTGTCGTCTTTCAGTTCTAATCTGATTTTTCAGTCATTTAACGCAACCAACCAACTTAACAGACCTATATTATGAAAAAACTGCTTCTACCAATAATGCTCCTTACCCCCATCAGCGCTTCTGCAATGGGCATCCATATTTCTCCAGAAGTGAAGGCTGGCATTATGCTAGGTTCCGGCATACAACTCGGTGTTACCGATGTGTGGGGACTAGAGGCCGTATATGGAAGTTACCATTACATGTCTGAAACGAACTCGGTTTATGACCACTCTTCAAAAGCATACCGAATGGGGGTTCAAAAGATGTTTGGTCAAAATAAACGCTTTGGGTTTCAGGCCGAGATTGGTTATGCAGAATACGAAGGAACACGTGATAGTTGGTCAGAAACCAAACATCGCACAGCTGAAAGTGTGAGTATTGGTGGAGCGTATGTGTATCAAGCAACAGATTCGATCGGTTTGCGAGCGGGAATGGATATCAACTTATATGGAATCGGAAATGCGTATTTCGCTTATGGCGCACAACCTTCATTTAGCCTTGGCGCAATATTCCACTTCTAATGTACTTCTGGCTAACTCAAAGGGTACTCATGCCAACAAACCTAGCGTAATGCATCATCAATACTCTGTTCGCCCAAGTGGCGAACATCTTTGCCTTTCACAAAATAGATGATGTACTCACAAATATTCTGGCAGCGATCACCAACTCTCTCAATAGCACGAGCTGACCACATCACTTGCAAAATATTGGGGATATTTTCAGGGTCTTCCATCATATACGCCATCAGCTGACGAATAACAGCGTCATACTCTTCATCTATCTTATCGTCTAATTTATACACCTGTGCAGCAGAGTTAACATCCATCCGCGCAAACGCGTCCAATACTTGATGAAGCATCGCAATCGCTTGGCGACTCAAAGGTTCTAGAGAAACATGAAACGGCTGCTCTTTAGAGGAGGGATTTTCAATTGCCACTTTTGCAATACTTGTTGCAACATCACCAATACGTTCTAAATCAGTAATCGTCTTAATGATCGCCATAATCAAGCGCAGATCTTTAGCCGTCGGTTGGCGCTTAGCAATAATTCGAGTGCACGCTTCATCAATAGATACTTCCATCGAATTCACTTTATGATCGTCTTTCACTACTTTCTTAGCCAGCTCAATATCATCTTTGTGCAAAGCTTGCATCGCAAATGAGAGTTGCTGTTCAACTAACCCACCCATAGTTAACACATGGGTACGAATCGATTCTAACTCGACATTAAATTGACCTGAAATGTGACGACCAAAATTCATTCTTGTTCCGTTCTCCTATTTGATGCTAAGTGCTGATATTTCTAACCGTACCGACCTGTAATGTAATCTTCTGTTTGAGTCTTTCTTGGCGATGTAAATATTGAATCGGTATCTGAGTACTCTATCAGTTTTCCCATATGAATAAATGCGGTGTGATCACTAACCCGAGCGGCTTGTTGCATATTATGTGTAACAATTGCTACCGTATATTTGTCTTTAAGATCATTGATTAACTCTTCAATGGTCAGGGTTGAGATCGGATCAAGTGCTGACGTTGGTTCATCAAGTAGGAGGACTTCCGGTTCTATCGCAATCGCCCTTGCGATAACCAAGCGTTGCTGCTGGCCACCAGATAACCCAAACGCATTTTCATGCAACCTATGCTTCACTTCATCCCATAATGCGGCGGCACGAAGTGAATGTTCAACTGCGTCATCAAGTGAACGACTATTGCTAATCCCTTGTAGGCGTAAGCCATAAACCACATTTTCGTATATCGATTTAGGAAAAGGATTCGGACGTTGAAATACCATGCCGACTCGGCGGCGCAATGTAGCTACGTCCACATTCGGGTGGTAAACGTTCTTACTGTGTAGCTTTACCTTCCCCTCTACACGACAGCCTTCAACCAAGTCATTCATTCGATTTATACAGCGAAGCAGCGTTGATTTTCCACAACCCGACGGACCGATAAAGGCGGTCACTTGCCCCTTAGGGATCCGCATTGAAATATCGCTCAGCGCTTGGGTATCTTTATAAAAAAGATTAAGCCCTTCTATAGAGATGGCTGTTTGATCTTCGGTTAGGTTGCTCACATCTAAAGGAGTTTGATATCCCAACGCTTGATTGACTGAAAACATGATTAATCTTGTCCTAAGGTACGGTATTTTTCCCGTAAGTTATTACGAATACTAATTGCCGTTAAGTTTAAGCTGATAATAACCGTCACCAGTAAGAATGACGTGGCATAAACAAGGGGTCTTGCCGCTTCAATATTGGTTGATTGAAAACCAACATCATAAATATGAAAGCCCAGATGCATGAATTTACGGTCTAAATGTACAAATGGGAACTCACCATCAACGGGTAAGCTGGATGCCAACTTCACAACCCCAACTAACATTAACGGTGCTACCTCACCAGCAGCTCTTGCTACCGCTAAGATTAACCCTGTTATGATAGCAGGACTGGCCATCGGCAATACTATTCGCCACAAGGTTTCAAATTGAGTCGCCCCAAGCGCAAGGGAGCCGTGCCTAACAGAGCTTGGGATTCGAGTTAAGCCCTCTTCTGTAGATACAATCACTACGGGCAAAGTCAAGACAGCCAACGTTAACGCCGACCACAAGAGCCCTGGCGTACCAAAGGTAGGGGCAGGAAGCCGTTCGGCATACAAGAGTGAATCTATTGAGCCCCCAAGTGTATAAACGAAAAATCCTAATCCGAATACACCGTAAACAATAGAAGGTACGCCCGCAAGATTAATAACGGCGACTCGAATAATTCGTGTAAGGGCATTATTTGCTGCATATTCATGAAGATAAATCGCCGCTATAACACCCAATGGCATCACCACAATCGACATAATTATAACCAATAGAACCGTACCAAAAATAGCTGGAAACACCCCACCTTCCGAGTTCGATTCTCTAGGGCTTTCTGATAGAAATTTCCAAACTTGCTTGCACCACTGAGCCACTTTTTCAGCTGTGCTCATTTCATTTGGATACCATACATCAAGAATTTGGCTAACTGGAATTAACGTGCGTTGCCCTGTCATATCCTCAACGATCAACGTGTCTTTATTTAGCTGCTCACGCAGTTTAAATAAGTTTTTATCCGCGACTTCTAGTTGAGCGTCAAGTTTGTGTTTTTTGATTTGATACTCTTTTAAATAGGCTTCATCAAGCGTTCCGTTTAGCTCTCGCTTACGCTTATCTAGCCTCATTTGTTCAAGTATTCGACTGACCGCTTTAAATTCACGTTCAATAACAGAGTTTATCTCAACTCGAAGTAACTCAACTTTAGCGTGCCCTTGCGAAAATACATTAAGTAAGTCTTCCGATAAAACGTCTGCCTCTGTTTGATAGCCGACAGGTTTACCGTAAAAATCACCATTCCGAGTTCTCTCAATCACCGCCCAGCCTTCAGGCTGTGTTTTTTGCTCAATATCTATATCTAATATCGATACAAAATCAGCAGGGTAAAGCTCTCTGTTTGCGACTTTTATACTGTAACGCGTGACCAAATCATCAGCTTCTTTATTGCTAGGAAGCGTCAAGTTCATCGCTTGTAGTCGAGTGATCGGCACATACTCTTGAGCGTACAGTTGACCGACTAGAATCTCACCGTCTTGTGTCTGCCACTGATATAACGGAGCCGGCCAAAAATAAGATAGCCCTTTCCAACCGATAAGCAGCATCAACCCCATCACCGACAGTAAGCTGATACTCACAGCTCCACCTGTTAGCCATATCCAAGGCGCGCCCGACTTCAACCACCTCAACATGGCATCTCTGCTTTAGCTTTTATTGTTAGATACATATAATAATTACAGCGCACGATAACGCTCCCGTAGCCTCTGCCTTACCCATTCGGCAATTGAGTTCACAGCAAAGGTAAACATAAGAAGCAGCAACGCGCCTAAGAAAAGTATTCGATAGTGAGTACTAGCAACTTCGGACTCCGGCATTTCCACCGCTATCGTTGCTGAAAGTGTTCGCATTCCCTCTAAAATATTCCAATCCAAAATTGGTGTATTCCCTGTTGCCATTAATACAATCATGGTTTCACCTACCGCTCGCCCGAGCCCCATCATAATGGCTGAAAAGATCCCTGGGCTAGCCGTTAACAAAACCACGTAGATTAGAGTCTGCCAAGGTGTTGCACCGAGAGCCAAAGAACCATCAGATAGATGCTTAGGAACCGAAAAAATTGCGTCTTCAGATATCGTAAAAATTGTCGGTATGACAGCAAAGCCCATTGCAAAGCCAACCACAAGCGCATTTCGTTGATCAAAATCGACACCAATATCTGCCAAGTAGATACGGACATCACCATCAAATAGCCACAGCTCTAAAGCGGCACTTTGGGATAAAATAGCGATAACGAGACAGACAAGAACTGGCATCAAAATTAATCCGTGCCAACCATTGGGAAACAATGAAACAAATTTACTCGGTAATACGTGCCATATTGCTCCAACTACCACCGTAGAGAGTGGTAAGAATATGAGTAGTGCAATAACGGCAGACAAATGTGTTTCAACAATAGGCGCGAACCAAAGACCGGCTAAAAATCCGATAATAACAGTAGGGAAAGCTTCCATAAGTTCGATAGATGGCTTCACAATTCGTCGCATTTTCTCTGACATGAAATACGCCGTGTATATCGCTCCAAATACCGAGATAGGGACGGCAAACAGCATCGCAAATGCCGCTGCTTTCAATGTGCCAAATGCGATGGGAACTAGGCTGAACTTGGCTTCAAAATCATCATTAGCTGACGTGGTTTGCCAAGTATATTGAGGCTCAGGATAACTTTCATACCAGACTTTGTGCCAAAGCGAAGAGAACGATATTTCCGGGTGCTCATTATTAACAAGCGCAACGGACAATTCATTACCCGTCAATGACAGAAGATATTTCTCATTATTCGACATTGCCGCTAGCGTTGGCGCTTGCTGATAGGGACGCTCAAACATCACCAACTTTTCACTAGTTGTGTAATGACTTTGCAAGCTGCCGTTGGTGTAAAAGCTGTAAAAGCCCTTACGAAACGTATCTGGGAGTAGAAACTCAAGTTGTGAGGCGAGCTCAAATTCTCGGATGTATGTCAGTCTACGCTCTCCATCACTCAATACATCAAACCATTGAGAGACTAAACCGTCTTGATGTGTCACAAGCAATGAATAGGCACCCGAAAGTAAATCAATATTGGATACCGAGTGCTTATTCGTACCTTGACTAAGGTCCACCACTTCACGCACCACAAACTTCTGGTTTTGCTTTTGTGCAACCACCAGATCAGATCCACTGCGCATATAAAGTGTCTCACCACTTGGGGTCAGGATCAGCTGTTCTAAATGGGGAAGAAGCGAGTTGAAACGAAACTCATGAACCTTAGTCCCATCGTTCCATCGAACCAACACCATACCACTTTCATAATATCCAACTAAAGTGAGCAGTTTTTCATTGATAGCAAAATCAAACTGAGATAACGAATCGGTGGAATGGGTTAAATTCATCCCCTCTATCAAATCATAACTTTCAACGTTGGGAGTGAAGTTGCCACCCTTTCGACTTTGATTATTCGAAAACTGGGGTCTAAATAGAAACAGCTGCTCTGAAGAGTCAATCACCGCTTGCCAGCCATTAGGCTTTTTATTTTTTGTATATAGACTAATGTCATCGGCAATAGAAAAAGAGGTATGGGCGGACTTTGAGCCGTCTAAAGACCAGAAATCAAGTTGGCCCATTTTAGAAAGAGCATAGGCGTGCCCACCGTATTCATCGATTCCAATCGAAATAGACTCAGGGGTGTCAATAATATTTGAAGAGTGATTAGATTCGATATTGGCATCAGAAAAGAGTGGCAATACCACCAAAGCTAAATAAACAAATATCAGTACCAACGCAGCTAAGACTCCAACACCACCACAAGAGACCAATAGACGAACAACACGATCTTTGATAAATCGCTTTCTATCTGGCTCTTTTAATGAAAAGTCGGCGCTGGGCATGGAACTCTCTATCTAGGTTTAAGGTAATTAGAATATTTCACTTTGATGACAATTATATTACAAAACAAGCTAAGTCGCTGAAAACAAAAAAGCGTAAGGTGGTAAATAATCAATTATGAGCTGTTAAAGCGTAATTAATCGCCTAGCCATAACTTCTAATACTCTACGCCAATTTTCTTTAACTCTTGTCGTGCTATATCAGAGCTGATTGGGATATAGCCATCCTTTTTCACTAATGCCTGCCCCTGTGAAGAGAAAATAAAGCGTATGAATTCTTGCTCTATTGGTGTCAGTGCATGACTTGGGTGTTTGTTTATATAAATATAGAGGTAGCGTGAAAGTGGGTACTTACCTGACAAAATATTATCATAACTTGGGGCCACAAAATCTTGTCCGGCTTTCGATATTGGAATCAACTTAACGCCGGATATTTGATAGCCAACACCAGAGTAACCAATTGTATTTATAGACGAAGAGACTGATTGAACAACAGAGGCAGAGCCTGGTTGTTCATTAACATTATCTTTGAAGTCGCCACTACACAACGCGTTTTGTTTAAAGTACCCATAGGTGCCAGAAACAGAGTTACGACCAAACAACTGCATTCGTCTTTGAGCCCAATCGTAATCTAGACCCAATTGAGACCAGCTCGATACACGCTCGGTTGCGCCACACCGCAGAGTTACGGAAAAGATACTATCAAGCTGTGAAAAGTTAAGTCCACTGATCGGGTTATCACGGTGAACAAACACACCAATGGCATCTATCGCTACTCTTAGCTCGGTGGGTTTGTACCCATGTTCACGCTCAAATGCTTCCAACTCTCGGTTTCGCATTGGTCGACTCATAGGACCAAATTGCGCCGTACCTTCCGTTAGCGCAGGTGGAGCCGTAGATGAACCTGACGCTTGGACTTGAGCATTAATACTTGGGTATTGTTCCTCGAACTCTTCTACCCATAACGTTGTCATTCCAGCGAGAGTATCAGATCCAACAGATAAGATTGTTCCCGAGATGCTTGGCACTTTTTTATACGGTTTTAGCGTTTTCTTATCGGCAACTAAACGGCTTTCGTCCGTAATTAGTTTCTTATTTTCAAGCACTACCTCTTCAGCTTGAGCAGTGAGTGAACTCATAGAGAGTGCCAATAATAGATAAGCCGCGTATTTCATCATCACTCCACGATTAAACGACTAGGTAAGATAAACGAGAACTTACTGCCCACACCAACAACACTTTGAATCTCTAAATGCGCATCATGGTGGGTCAGTGCATGCTTCACTATCGCAAGCCCTAAACCGCTACCGCCAGTATCTCGTGAACGCGCTTTATCAACACGATAAAAACGCTCTGTTAATCTATGTAAATGCTGAGGTTCAATACCATCACCACTATCTTCTACCTCAAGGCAGGCTCCTTGCGCTGTTTTAAACCAGCGAACCTTAATTTTCGCACCGGCTTCTGTATATTTCACCGCGTTATAAACAAGATTTGAAATCGCACTACGCAATTGATCTTCATCAGCCAATACACGCAGCCCAGTATCAACCTTAAACTCTAATTGGTGAGCATCATCACCACTTAGGCTAACCGCTTCTTTTTCTAGTACTTCAAGCATAGCGGGTACATTAACAACATCTTCAAACTCATCCATCGGTGCGGCTTCAATCTTAGACAACGTCAGCAGTTGGCTCACCAAGCTGTTCATACGATTGAGTTGCTCAGTCATAACCCCATGCGCTTTGCCCCACATAGGGCCCACTAGCATGTCAGGATCTTCCGTCATCTCGAGATAACCGCGAAGAACCGTCATTGGAGTACGTAATTCATGAGAAACGTTAGCGAAGAAGTTACGACGCATTCCTTCAAGCTTCTTGAGTTGCGATACATCACGTACCACCATCAGGTGCTCACCTTCCGTATAAGGCACGATACGTAGCTCAAGCATTCGCTCAACATTAAGTGGCGACGGCATCTCTAGCGGCTCAGAAAAGTCCTGCTTATTGAGATACTTAATAAAATCGGGCGTACGGATAAGGTTCGAAACCGGTTGACCTGAATCATCTGGCCATTTGAAGCCCAGTAAGTGCTGCGCAAGCTTGTTACACCAAACGATGTTCCCCTCGCCACGAAATACCACTACGGCATCGGGTAACGATTCGGCACCATTACGGAAACGACGAATGAGGTTAGTAAGCTCTTTACGTTTTTTACGCTGACGTTGCTGAAGGCGGTAAATACCGTTAAACAGAGATTCCCAGTTGCCACTTCCAGAAGGGGGCGTGAGTCTTTTCTCATCCCATAGCCACGCAGATAATCTCATCTGATTATGTAGGTGCCACAACAACTGCAAAACCGTGGCAGCTAATAGCAACCACGGCATATATCCAAATATCCACCCTACAATAACCCAAGGGGTGTAAAAAAAAGCCAGCTCCCAAGCTAGCTTTTTCCAGGTTAACTTTTCAACCAATGTAATTCCTCGGACACCTGTCCTTTTTCTTCCTCAAAACGGCCTATCAACAATCTAATAGAATTAAGCTTTTACTGAGAAACGGTAGCCTGCTCCACGAACCGTTTGAATTAACTTGTCATGGCCTGCGTTCTCGAGTGCTTTACGCAATCGACGAATATGTACGTCAACCGTACGGTCTTCAACATAGACGTTGGTGCCCCAAACATTATTGAGTAACTGCTCACGACTGTACACTCGCTCTTGGTGCGTCATAAAGAAATGCAGCATCTTAAACTCAGTTGGTCCCATATCGAGTGGCGTCTCATTGGCCATCACTCGGTGAGAAACAGGGTCAAGTCTAAGTCCTTGAACATCAATCACATCTTCAAGTGCGGTAGGAGTAACACGACGAATCACTGCTTTTAATCGGGCAACAAGCTCTTTTGGTGAGAAAGGCTTAGTGATGTAATCATCTGCGCCTACTTCAAGACCACGAACCTTGTCTTCTTCTTCGCCACGTGCTGTTAGCATCACAACAGGGATATTGCGCGTTAGTTCTTCACGCTTCATGTGCTTAATAAAGTTAATGCCACTACCGCCTGGAAGCATCCAATCAAGTAGTACAAGGTCTGGAAAGGGTTCAGCTAGCTTATCTACTGCGGTGTTATAATCTTCCGCTTCTACTGCTTGGTAACCTTTCTGTTCAAGAACAAAACACAACATCTCACGGATTGGTGCTTCATCTTCAACCACTAGAATCCTTCTGGACATAATTCAATAACCTTATGTATAAAATTAACGCTAGGGTGATTTTCTCAATCATTAGCGACTTTGGCTTACCCTTTGCAACTATAGGCATTATTACCAGTTAGTATGACACTTTTGTGACCATTGCAAACAAAGTTTAATATAACTTTCGCGGCAGCTTCATAACAAACGACGCCAAACTGAGCTTATTAAGTCAATTTACGGTTAATCGTTTGCCCGATGTTAATTGTGCGAAGATTTTTACACACGGATAAGACAACCCGCTAAAAATTGCCTATCATGATCGACTTAATTCCAGCCTAGAGAAAAAATATGTGGTTTAAAAACTGTCTGGTTTATCGCTTCAATCGCGATATTGAATTCAATGCTGACCAGCTAGAAACGCAACTTGAAGAATTCCGTTTTACACCTTGTGGTAGTCAAGACAAACAAAAGTTTGGCTGGGTAACAGCTATGGGTCGTCAGGGTGACATGATGACGCACGTTTCTGAAAACCGTATTCTGATCTGCGCGAAAAGAGAAGAGAAGATGATTCCGGCTTCAGTGATCAAAGACTCACTGAACAACAAGATTGAAACGATGGAAGCCGCTGAAGGCCGTCCTCTTAAAAAGACAGAAAAAGAGACGCTAAAAGATGAGATCATCATCGATCTTCTTCCAAGAGCCTTTAGCCGTAGCAGCAACACCTTTGTTCTTATCTTGCCAAAAGAAGGTCTTATCCTTGTTGATGCAAGCAGCTACAAAAAAGCGGAAGACGTTCTGGCACTACTGCGTAAAACCATGGGCAGCTTACCGGTTGTTCCTGCTATTCCAGAGCAAGCGATCGATACAACAATGACTGAATGGGTTAAGACAGGTGCGACTCCACAAGGTATCACTTTACTTGATGAAGCCGAGCTAGAATCTATTCAAGAAGATGGCGGTATCATTCGTTGTAAGAAGCAAGAGCTAAGCGCAGAAGAGATTCAAAATCACATTGAAGCAAACAAAGTGGTCACCAAACTTGCACTAGATTGGCAAGAGCGTATCGAATTTTTACTCGCTGAAGATGGCAGTATTAAACGCCTGAAATTCTGTGATGATTTAAAAGATCAAAACGAAGACATTCCACGTGAAGACCAAGCGGCTCGTTTTGACGCTGACTTCTCTTTGATGTGTGGTGAGCTAAGCGCTTTCTTACCGAACCTTTATGAAGCATTGGGCGGTCTACCGCACCCAGACGCGTAATAAATATCTAAACCGTAGATACCACCTTTTAAAACAAACGCTCTTCACTGGTTATTTAGTTTAGCCTGAAGGGCGTTTTTGTTTTCTCTTCCTATCACTTCTCTCACTATTTTTAATGCATAAATTCTCTATTCCCTTATGAAAACTGTGCATTTGTTTTAAGTCACATTTTAACGTAAAATACGCGCCCCTTTACTTCCACTAGGTGGGAGTAACCTGACTTGAGATCAGACTGAGAAAGAAGCAATGACAACTAATACACCATTCGTACCCGAACTACTGTCACCAGCAGGCAGCCTAAAGAACATGCGTTACGCTTTCGCTTATGGCGCAGATGCGGTTTACGCAGGCCAGCCACGCTACAGCCTTCGTGTACGTAACAACGAATTCAATCATGAAAACCTAGAGATCGGCATCAACGAAGCGCACGCTCAAGGTAAAAAGCTTTACGTGGTATGTAACATCCAACCACATAACTCAAAGCTTAAGACTTTCATTCGCGATCTAAAACCAATCGTTGAAATGGGGCCAGACGCTCTAATCATGTCGGATCCTGGTCTTATCATGATGGTTCGTGAAGCGTTCCCTGATATGGCGATTCACCTTTCAGTTCAAGCGAATGCGGTTAACTGGGCGACAGTGAAATTCTGGTCTACTCAAGGTGTTGAGCGTGTCATTCTTTCTCGTGAACTTTCTCTAGAAGAAATTGAAGAAATTCGTGAGCACTGCCCAGAGACTGAACTAGAAATCTTCGTTCATGGCGCTCTTTGCATGGCTTACTCAGGTCGCTGCTTACTGTCTGGCTACATCAACAAGCGCGATCCAAACCAAGGTACTTGCACCAATGCTTGTCGTTGGGAGTACAAAGTAGAAGAAGCAAAAGAAGATTCTACTGGTCAAATTGTTGAGAAATTTGACCCTGCTGCTGACGTTCAAGCCGTTGAAGTTCAAGACGAGCGCCCTGATAACACGCTAGGTCTTGGCAAGCCAATCGATGATGTTGTGCTACTTTCAGAAGCGCACCGCCCTGAAGAGAAAATGGCGGCATTTGAAGATGAGCATGGTACTTACATCATGAACTCTAAAGATCTTCGTGCGATTCAACACGTTGAGCGCCTAACTAAAATGGGTGTTCACTCATTGAAGATTGAAGGCCGTACTAAATCGTTCTACTACTGTGCTCGTACTGCTCAGGTTTACCGTAAAGCGATTGATGATGCTGTTGCAGGTAAGCCGTTCGATGAGAGCCTAATGGGCACGTTAGAGAGCCTAGCTCACCGCGGTTACACGGAAGGCTTCCTACGCCGTCACACACACGATACTTACCAGAACTACGATTACGGCTACTCAGTATCTGACGCTCAACAGTTTGTTGGTGAATTCACAGGTCAACGCCGTGGTGATTTAGCGGAAGTTGAAGTGAAAAATAAATTCCTTGTTGGTGATAGCCTTGAGCTTATGACGCCAAACGGAAACATTGTGTTCACCCTTGAAGCAATGGAAAACCGTAAGTCACAAGTTATTGATGATGCAAAAGGCAACGGTCACTTTGTCTTCATCCCAGTTCCTGTAGAGTTGGATCTCTCATACGGACTGCTGATGCGTAACCTTAATGCCGGTCAGGATACCCGTAACCCAACAGGTAAATAAGATGGCGCTACTGATCACCGACAAATGCATCAACTGTGATATGTGTGACCCTGAATGCCCAAATGGCGCAATCACTATGGGTGACTCTATCTTCGAGATTGATCCTTTGCTGTGTACAGAGTGTAAGGGCCACTACGACAAGCCAACGTGCCAGTCAGTGTGCCCTATCACTAAGTGTATTATTACGGATCCAAAAAACATTGAGACCGATGAAGAGCTTTTAGAGAAGTTCGTTATTATTCAAGGTTTGGCTTAGACTTCAAATCGTCTTAGCTAAAAATAGAAGATAAGAGAAGGAGCACGGACATGTGCTCCTTTTTTGTATCTATTGGTTTTTCTTCATTAAGCCTTATTCGTTCGACCTTATTCATTCAGCATAGCCAAACATTGGTTCGGCGGAATCTTGGGCTTTTTCTTCTTAGTTGGTTTAGCGGCTGTTTCAGTCTTGTCTTCTGGTTTTGGCCACCAACTTTCTAGTTCATAACCGCAACCGTCCCCTTCTGGTGGCGCGGCTTGTGCCTGACAAGAGCTATCCCCTTTAGGGCAGTTTAAACGCACATGGATATGAGAATGATGCCCCCACCACGGTCTTACTTTGCGAAGCCATTCTCGGTTATCAACCTGCTCAGACTGACACAGTTTATCTTTAATTACCGGATGAACAAAAATTCGCGCCACTTGGGCATTCTGCGCTGCGAATTTCACCAACTGAAAGTGTTCGTCACTCCAACGCTTTCTGTTTAATTCAAATTGCTTAACGTGGACGACGCTCATCGCTTTGGGTTTAGCAAGCTCTTGTGCACTTAATGGCTCTTTGGCTAAGCGAAGCCAGACATCAATATCAAGCCCAGTTTGATGACTTGAGTGTCCAGAAGAAAAACGTCCGCCTTGAGGAAGAGAAAGATCGCCAATCAACAAGATAGACTCTAAGCCTTGGTAGGTTTGCTTTGCGAGAGTTTGAATAAAGCTGACAGTGTCAGGATGCGCATAATAGCGTTCACGTTGGCTTCTAATGACTTGATAGCCCTCGCCTTCTAATGGCAACGCTTTCGCCCCTGCCAGGCAGCCATTGGCGTAACTGCCGATGGATTCCGTTGGGTGAGCAGATGGGAGTTGCTTTGCTTCCCATTCAGTTGCATTAGCTAATCGCGGTATGACACCTAACAAAATTCCAGTTAACAGAGCTACCCTATATTTCATTATCTCCTCCATGAAATAACGCTTATCCATAATTAGTCTCACCACCAAATTAGCATAATATAGCTATAACTAGCGACTTGTAGCAGAGTTATATCCGCTCATTACCCCTATTCACACTAGTACAGCTTTGCTTCAAATATAAAAAAAGCTGCTAGATTCCTAGCAGCTTTTTGTAGCGGGTTAACAAAACGCCTTATGGCATTTCATCAAACTCTTCGCCTTCTTTCTCAATTTGAGGTGGCATTAGGTGTTCTTTCTGGATACCCAGTTTCAATGCTAGTGCTGATGCAACGTAGATTGAAGAGTAAGTACCGACAGTGATACCTAATAGCAACGCCAGTGCGAAGCCGTGAATCATTGCGCCGCCTTGCGTGAAGAGGGCAATAACCACGAATAACGTAGTACCAGAGGTAATCAACGTACGACTCAATGTTTGAGTGATCGAGTTATTCATAACCTCAGGTGGCTCGCCTTTACGCATCTTACGGAAGTTTTCACGGATACGGTCAAATACAACGATGGTATCGTTGAGTGAGTACCCGACCACCGTCAGCAAGGCTGCGACAATGGTTAAATCCACTTCAATTTGCAGTAGCGAGAATATACCAAGCGTGATGATGACATCGTGCGCCAATGCCATAACGGCACCTGCAGCTAGACGCCATTCAAAACGAATCGATACATAGATCAAGATACAGATCAGAGAAGCAATGATCGCAAGACCACCCGCTTCTGTTAGTTCGTCACCCACGTTAGGGCCAACGAACTCGATACGACGCATCTCAACACTATCACCCGTACCATCTTTAATCGCATTTAGAATTTGGTTGCCTAGGGTTTCATTTGCAACACCATCACGTGGACGCAGACGAACCATAACTTCACGTGCTGAACCGAAGTTCTGCACCGTTGCATCGCCAAAGCCTTCCGCTTCAAGTGCACTACGAATGTCTTCTAGATTAGCAGGCTGTTCAAAGCCCACTTCAATCAGAGTACCACCCGTGAAGTCTAGACCCCAGTTTAACCATTTAGTTGATAGCGTAAAAATCGCCGCACCAATCATAAATAGAGAAAAGGCGAATGCGACTTTTGACCAACGCATAAAGTCGATCGTTTTCTCTGCTTTTAGAATTTGAAACATATTAATTCCTAGCCTTAGATCGACAGTTTATCGACACGCTTACCACCGTATAGCAGGTTAACCACACAACGTGTGCCTACAATAGCGGTAAACATGGAAGTCAAAATACCAATGGATAACGTAACAGCGAAACCTTTAATCGCACCTGTACCGACAGCAAACAGAATGATTGCTGTAATTAAGGTGGTGATGTTCGCATCGGCAATGGTACTGAACGCGTTTGAGTAACCTTGGTGAATCGCTTGTTGTGGGTTTTTCCCATCACGAAGTTCTTCACGGATACGCTCAAAAATCAGTACGTTTGCATCAACCGCCATACCAACGGTTAAAACAATACCGGCGATACCTGGCAGCGTCATTGTCGCCCCTGGGATCATCGACATTACACCAATGATTAGAACCAAGTTCGCCATTAGAGCCATGTTTGCGATAAAGCCAAATTTACGGTAATAAAACAGCGTAAATAGCATTACTGCAACCATACCCCAGATCATCGCTTGGATACCCATATCAATGTTTTGTTGTCCCATCGATGGACCGATAGTACGTTCTTCAACAATTGAGATTGGAGCAATCAAAGCACCCGCACGAAGTAGTAGTGCTAGGTTATGAGCTTCAGCAACAGAATCGATACCTGTGATTCGGAAGTTACGGCCAAGCGCAGTTTGAATTGTCGCTTGGTTAATCACTTCTTCATGCTTGGTTAGAATCACGCTGCCTTCAGGCGTCTTACGACCACTGTCTTTGTACTCTGCAAATACGGTCGCCATAAGCTTACCGACATTTTGACGAGAGAACGTCGACATCTTGCTACCACCTTCACTGTCCAGTGAGATGTTAACTTGTGGACGGCCATATTCATCAACGCTTGAGCTTGCATCAGTGATGTGAGCACCACCAAGAATAACGCGCTTTTTAACCACAACAGGGCGGCCATCACGGTTGGTCTTGATTTCGCTACCTGCTGGAGCACGACCGCTCGCAGCCGCTGAAAGGTCAGCTTTATCATCAACTTCACGGAACTCT
Source organism: Vibrio lamellibrachiae (assembly GCF_050337265.1). Lineage (NCBI taxonomy): Bacteria > Pseudomonadati > Pseudomonadota > Gammaproteobacteria > Vibrionales > Vibrionaceae > Vibrio > Vibrio lamellibrachiae. The sequence continues at coordinate 260,502 of NZ_JAKJSU010000008.1, read as the reverse complement.
AGAGTTGCAGTAGCACCAAGAATTTCTTTAGCACGCGCTGTATCTTGAACGCCTGGAAGCTCAACAACGATTCTGCTTGAACCTTGACGCTGAACCAACGGCTCAGCAACACCTAGTTCGTTCACACGGTTACGCAAAATAGTGATATTTTGTTCAACAGCGTAGTTACGAATTTCAGTTAGGCGAGCTTCATTGAACGTTGCAACAAGAGCAAAACGACCGTTACTGTCTGAATCAACAAACGTCATATCACGGTGTTTATCAGCAAGAAGTTTTTTAGCACTTGCGAGTTGTTCTGCATCACGCAGAAGAACTTCAACGGCATCACTACCAGAAGGGCGAATTGAGCGGTAACGAATACGCTCTTCACGCAGCTCACTACGGAACGCTTCTTCTTGTTGGCCAACGAGTGTCTTCATTGCCGCGTCCATATCCACTTCCATTAAGAAGTGAACACCACCACGCAAATCAAGACCAAGTTTCATTGGCGCTGCGCCAATAGACTCAAGCCAATTAGGCGTAGCCGCTGCTAAGTTAAGGGCAACAATTTTGTCTTTTCCAAGCGCTTCGCTGACAATATCACGAGCTGTTAGCTGAGTATCAGTGTCGTTGAAACGAACAAGAACTTGTCCATTCTCTAGAGCAATAGACTTATGGGAGAGACCCTGTTTTTCAAGGGCATTGGTGATGGAATCCAGCGTTGACAGATCAACAGAGGCGCCGCGCGCCCCTGTAACTTGAATAGCTGGATCTTCACCGTAGAGGTTTGGAAGTGCATACAGCGCAGCTGTCGCGATGGCGAAAATCACCATCAAATACTTCCATAACGGATAACGGTTTAGCACAGCAAGATTCCTTTAGCTGTTTTATAGAGACTTCAGTGTACCCTTAGGTAGCACAGCAGTAACAAAATCTTTCTTGATTACAACTTCATTGTTCGCGTTAAGCTCAATTGAGATGTAGTCGTTATCTTCAGCGATTTTAGTGATTTTACCCACTAGGCCACCGCTAGTAATAACTTCATCACCTTTGCCCATTGCAGCCATAAGATTCTTATGCTCTTTTACACGCTTAGCTTGTGGGCGGTAAATCATGAAGTAAAAGATTACTGCGAACATACCTAGCATGATAATCATTTCGAAACCACCACCTGCTGGTCCACCTTCTGCTGCTGCGTGAGCTTGAGAAATAAACATTAAGACGTCCTCTATATATATTTTGTGTTAATTCAATGTAATTGGGGATCACCCCTTCATTTTCAAGTCTTATACCAAGTGTATTCAGGCTGAAAACAAAAGGGTTTTGTAATTATTCGTTACCGAGTGGCGGCGCAGAGCGATCACGACGTGCGTAAAACTCTTCTACAAAGCTATCAAATCGATCTTCATCAATCGCCAAGCGAATGCTTTCCATTAAACGTTGGTAATAACGCAAGTTATGAATCGTATTTAATCGCGCACCTAGAATTTCGTTACAACGGTCTAGGTGATGTAAATATGACTTTGAATAATTCTGGCAAGTGTAACAGTCACAGTGCGGATCTAGTGGTGTTGTATCGGTTTTATGTTTCGCATTACGGATCTTGATCACACCTCCAGTCACAAATAGGTGGCCGTTACGTGCATTTCGCGTAGGCATTACACAATCGAACATGTCAATTCCGCGACGAACGCCTTCAACTAGGTCTTCTGGTTTGCCCACGCCCATTAGGTAACGAGGCTTATCTTCAGGAAGTTGAGGACAGGTATGCTCAAGAACGCGGTGCATATCTTCTTTTGGTTCGCCTACTGCTAAGCCACCAACAGCGTAGCCGTCAAAACCGATGTCAGTCAGTGCTTTTACCGATACGTCACGAAGGTCTTCGTAAACGCCACCTTGAACAATACCAAACAGAGAGTTTGGATTCTCTTGGCGATCAAATTCATTGCGGCTACGGTCTGCCCATCGAACTGAACGCTCCATTGAGATACGCGCTTCATCGTGCGTTGCAGGGTATGGCGTACATTCGTCAAAAATCATCACAACGTCAGAGCCAAGATCGTATTGGATTTGCATTGATTTCTCTGCATCCATAAAGACCTTGTCGCCGTTTACTGGGCTACGGAAGTGAACACCTTCTTCAGTGATTTTACGTGTCTTACCAAGGCTAAATACTTGGAAGCCGCCTGAATCAGTCAGGATAGGACCTTTCCAGTTCATGAAGTCATGCAAATCACCGTGTAATTTCATGATTTCTTGACCCGGACGTAGCCAAAGGTGGAACGTGTTACCAAGAAGAATTTCAGCACCCGTGTCTTTTACTTCTTCCGGTGTCATACCTTTAACCGTACCGTAGGTACCAACAGGCATGAATGCAGGTGTTTCAACCGTGCCACGTTCGAATTGCAGTTGGCCACGACGCGCGTTACCGTTAGTTTTTTTCAGTTCGTACTTTAATCTCACGAGAACTCCAATTTGCCAGAAAAACAGTCTGACTATTATTGATGGGCTTTCACCCTACGAGAGCGGTCGCGATTCCTTGCGAAGTAAGAGCTAAGCTCTTTCTCTAGCCTACTGCTAGCACTCGTTAATCTAAATTTTAAAACTTGGTTTAAGCTGTCTTTTTGTTGATGAACATGGCATCGCCATAGCTAAAGAAGCGGTACTCACCTTCTACAGCGCGCTTATACGCAGCCATGGTGTTGTCATAACCTGCAAAAGCACTCACTAACATAATCAGCGTGGACTCTGGCAGGTGAAAATTAGTCACGAGGCAATCCACGAGTTGATACTCGTAGCCTGGGAAGATAAATATTTCAGTATCGCCAAAGAAAGGAACAAGGTCAGTGCCTTTTTTCACAGCGTCTTGCGCAGCGCTTTCTAATGAACGAACCGAAGTAGTACCGACGGCAATAATACGTCCACCGCGTGCTTTCGTTTCAGCAATAGCATCAACCACTTCTTGCGGTACTTCTACGTACTCTGCATGCATGTGGTGATCATTGATGTTGTCGACTTTTACTGGCTGGAACGTACCCGCTCCAACGTGTAATGTAACGTAAGCAAACTCAACGCCTTTCTCTTTAATCTGCGCTAAAATCCCATCATCAAAGTGCAGGCCCGCTGTTGGCGCAGCTACCGCACCCGGCTTCTCATTATATACCGTTTGGTAACGTTCTTTATCGGCATCTTCATCTGGGCGGTCGATATAAGGCGGCAATGGCATGTGGCCAACATCGTTTAATATATCGAGTACCGATTTTTCATCGTTAAACTGGATTTCAAATAGCGCATCATGACGAGCGACCATTTCCGCTTGATACTCATCATTCTCACCAAGGAACAGTTTTGTCCCTGGCTTAGGTGATTTTGAGCAGCGAACATGCGCAAGAATGCTTTTTTCATCCAGCATACGCTCAACAAGTACTTCTAACTTACCACCCGATTCTTTACGGCCGAAAAGGCGCGCTGGGATCACTCGGGTATTATTAAATACCATCAAATCCCCTGGCTTAACCAGATCGAGTACATCTTTAAATGAACGGTCATTAAGTTCACCATTCATGCCATCTAAATGCAGAAGGCGGCTTGCTGTACGCTCAGCTGTTGGGTAGCGAGCAATCAGTTCATCAGGGAGTTCAAAGTGAAAATCAGAAACTTGCATGTTAATCGTCTTATCTAGTGAAAATCCGCGCTCATAAATAGAGCCGTCAGCGAAAACATTTACCATCATTGAGAAGCTAAGCTATCAATAAAAAACAAAGCTATCAGCGATGGTTTTTTCGCAGCCGAACAGTATAGATTCCTTAGATTTAATAGCAAGTTTTGTCGCGTCTATAGCAAATTTTTTAGGCTATATGCATCAAAAATAACATAGGTCAAAGTTAGCGCCGATTCTTAGAAAAATACGCGGCAAAACGAACTAGCTCCCAACTAAATTCTAGAAAAAAAACTATAGTCATAAGGTACAGCTAATAAGCAGGAGGCGAATATGATTAAAGTCGAAGACATGATGACCCGTAACCCTCATACACTGTTACGCTCTCATACGCTGGCTGATGCAAAAAACATGATGGAGGCGCTTGATATTCGCCATATTCCAGTTGTCGATGCAGAAAGAAAACTACTGGGTATTATCACTCAGCGTGATGTACTTGCAGCGCAAGAATCGAGCTTACAAAAAGTACCGAGCGATCAGTCTTACACCCTAACAACACCACTGGATGACGTAATGCACACCAGTATCATGACGGTGTCACCGTGTGCAGGATTAAAGGAAAGTGCTAAGTATATGCAAAAGCATAAAGTTGGTTGCTTACCTATCGTAGAAAACAGCGAACTTGTCGGGATCATCACCGACAGTGATTTCGTTTCTATCGCAATTAACTTGCTTGAACTTCAAGAAGAGATTGAGCCTGAAGAGGTCGAGTAGCCCCCCGACTTATTGCTGCCATATTATCGCAAGATGAATGGCGGCAAAGTTCCTTAATTAAGTATTCACTATAGAAGCAGCCATAAGCAATTGTTGCCTAAACCATCGGTGGGCAGCTTCATTGCTACGTGAACCATGCCATAACATATACAAATCAATTTTATTCGGAATGAAATCTATTGTAAGCACCTTTACATCAAACGTGTCTACATAACGATGAGCAATAGAGCGAGTTGTAATTGAGATCAAGTCTGTTTTTGCAACAATCGGCATTGAATCCAAAATACCCGCTACTTTCCAAGCCACTTGGCGCTTATTTAAAACGGCTTGATTTAATGTTTCCAGAAAGCCTGACTGGTTAGCTGTTTGAGAGTGCGTGACGTGCTTTTCCACTAAAAACTGCTGCTCAGAAATAGAGTGATGAATCCTCGGGTGATCGCTTCTTACCACCACAACCAACTCCTCTTCAAACAATTGAGTGCTTTTTAATGATGGATATAAATGAGGGTAAGACGTTAACAGCAAGTCATAATTCTGAAACCGTAAATCTGTAATAAGGTCTTTACCAGACAGAGGGTGCACCTCAACACTACTGTTAGGCGCCTGTTTAGCCATAATAGTTGAGAGTTCTGGCAAAATATTCGACCCTGCGACACTGATACTGCATATAGAGAATATTCGCTCACTCTCTTTCGCTCGAAACTCTCGTTTGCCAGGTAAGGTTACCTCCGCCCTATTCACCGCCTCTGCCAGATTTGGATATATTTCAACCGCCAATGCGCTCGGTTTTACTCCACTAGCAGAGCGAATAAACAGTGAGTCTTCATAAAGGTCTCGTAATTTGTTTAATGATTGACTGACCGCAGACTGTGTAATATCGAGCCGTTTCGCAGCAGACGATAAACTTCCCTCTTCAAATACAGCGACAAAGACAGGAAATAACGAAAAATATGAGTGTTTCAAGTTTTCAAAACCTTCGTTGATATAAGTCTAATAGTGAGAGCCATAAGCCCAACCTTTCAAATATAAGTATATCTAATAGTCATTATAAACACACTTATAGTTATATCATTTATCTTTGCCTACGTTAATCAAACTAATCCAATTTGAAGGCATATTATGAAAAAGACTTTACTCGCAACAGCATTGTTAGCCACCACGTTAAGTCCAATAAGTTTAGCAATGAGCTCTCCTGATGCTGTACAACAGTTACAGTCACAAGACCGTTTTTCTAATGTAGAAGTAACAATCCCAACGCTTTCTCATGATTACTACCTAGGTGAAGGGTCAAACGCAACTCATTACTGGCACGGTGAAAACCGCGATACAAAGTGGATTCCAACCAATAAGCAATTTACTGTCACTGAAAGTGCCGATAATACTGTAAATCCTAACCTTCTTGCTCACTCGAAAAAGATGGATGCTGGAATATTTGTTATCAAAGACAAATTCTTTAAGCTCTATGGCTACGGCTTAACCTCAGCAACCATAGTTGAAGGGGATGATTCTCTTATCGTCTTAGATCCGATGGAATCAGCAGACAAAATGCGTGAAGCGATTGCCGATTTCCGTGACGTTACTGGAATCACAAAGCCTGTCTCGGCAGTACTTTACTCGCACTGGCACGTTGATCACTACGGCGGCGTACGCGGTATCGATAAATTTACTGACGACGTGAAAATCATTGCTCACGACAGTTTCATGAAAACACTTGCAGCAGGTTCTGCTGGTGGTCTCGGTCCTGCTATTGGTACCCGAGTCGATTACTCGTTAGGTACCCTACTTGAAGTTGAAGAAGCAGGAAGAGTTAACGGTGGTTTAGGTACTGATTTTTATATCAAAGAGCTGACCCTAATCCGCCCTAACACTCTTGTTGAAGGCCATTGGGGAGAGCTAGAGATAAACATAGCTGGAGTGGACATGGTGATTAAGCACATCCCATCAGAAGCATCAGATGAGATTGTTGTTCACTTTAAAGAACAAGATGTGTTGTGGGCTGCAGAAGTCATTCAAGGTGAGTCTTTCCCTAACCTACACACTATTCGTGGCACTCGTTACCGCGACCCACAAAACTGGTTCCCTGGTATTGATGTATTACGCGAGCTAGATGCTGACATTATGATGACGTCACATGGCCGCCCTGTTATTGGTGCTGAGCACGTAGCTGATACTTTAACGGCTTACCGTGATGCTATTCAGTTCACCTATGACCAATCCATCAAAGCAATTAATAACGGTGCGACACAAGAAGATCTTATTCGTGATATTAAACTTCCAGAACACTTAAAAAATCACCCATGGCTTGGGGACTACTACGGTTCAATCCGTCACTCTGCTAAGCAAATCTTTGTTGGTGAGTTAGGTTGGTTTGATGGTGACCCTACAACACTAAACCCACTGCATTCAACTGACTCTTCAGTACGTTATGTCGACCTTATGGGTGGAAAAGATAACGTGATGAAGTTTGCTACCGACGCGTGTAATAGCGGCGAATTCCAATGGTGTGCAGAACTTGCTACTCATGCTATCCGAGTCGATTTCGATGATATGGAGCCACGTAACCTAAAAGCATTTGCTTTACGTGAATTAGGCTATCGTGAATCAAACATCAACTGGCGTAATTGGTACATAACTTCTGCACAAGAGCTTGATGGAACGCTTGACCGTAGTAAGAAAATTGACCTTGGTTCTCCAGACTTACTGGCTGCTTTTTCTCCTGAAATTCTAGTCAATGGTCTACGCTTCTCAGTTAACGCAGAGCGTACCATAAATGATCATTATACGATTTCATTTGATTTTGGTGAAGAAACTCATGCTCTTGAAGTACGTAATGGTCTAGCACAATTTCATGCAAACTATGAAGGCGAAGCGACAACGGTTAACTTAAGCAAGAATGTATTTGTTGGCGTACTTATGGGGAAAGTTGATTTCGTAGATGCTGTTGCGAAAGGACTGATCACAATTGAAGGTGAGCCGAGTCTAGTGCCTAAATTCTTTGGCTCGCTAGACAAACCAGCACAAGGTTATAACACCACACTACGTTAATACTAAGTGTCTATATTGGCTGCCTTTTGGGGTAGCCAATTATTGAGGTATACAATGATTAAGCGTACTCTATTTACCATCCTTACCATGCTCTCTTTTCAAGTGGTGGGTTGTGATGCTGATGGTGTTTTCCATATACCCGTCGTCAATGAAGATGCATTTCTGCTGGCTTTAGAGCAAGGAAATAAAGCTACTAAGGCCACCAATAATCAACCAATACCGTTCCAACTTGAAGAGTTGAAGACCTTGGTCAAAACAAGCAATGAAAAAGAGCTTTTCTCTCAAGCGGCAAGAGAGGGGAAAAAACAATTTTGCCACTACCATGATATTGAATGGGTATGCCATCGAGTTTCACTTTACTAGTGCCCTCGGTAGACTCAAAAAAAAGAGCAGCCTAGGCTGCTCAAATAGTGTTGCTTCTTTATTATAATGACGTTTTATAGTGGATTAGGGTTTGGTCTATAGACCAACTTTATTCGTTATTTAAACTGCTCTTCTTCCGTTGAACCAGTTAGCGCTGTCACCGACGAGTTACCGCCTTGAATCGTATTGGTCATACGGTCAAAGTAACCAGTACCTACTTCTTGTTGGTGAGCCACGAAGGTATAGCCTTTATCTGCCGCTTCAAACTCAGGGCGCTGTACTTTCTCAACATAGTGACGCATACCTTCACCTTGTGCGTAAGCATGAGCCAAATCGAACATGTTGTACCACATGTTATGAATGCCTGCTAACGTGATGAATTGGTACTTGTAACCCATATCCGCAAGCTCTTGTTGGAACTTAGCAATCGTTTCTGAATCTAGGTTTTTCTCCCAGTTGAACGAAGGTGAACAGTTATAGGCTAGCAGTTGATCTGGGTATTCTGCATGAATCGCTTCAGCAAACTTACGCGCTTCTTCCAAGCATGGTTTTGCTGTTTCACACCAGATTAAATCGGCATACGGTGCGTAAGCTAGACCGCGAGAGATCGCTTGATTGATACCTGCATCTACTTTGTAGAAACCTTCAGCTGTGCGCTCACCTTGGATGAAGTCGCTATCATACGGGTCACAATCCGACGTCAGTAGGTCAGCAGCGTTCGCATCGGTACGCGCAATAACCAGTGTTGTTGTTCCCGCTACATCAGCAGCCAGACGAGCAGCCGTTAGTTTTTGTACCGCTTCTTGTGTCGGAACCAGTACTTTTCCGCCCATGTGGCCACATTTTTTCACTGACGCCAGTTGGTCTTCAAAGTGAACACCCGCCGCACCAGATTCAATCATGTTTTTCATCAGCTCATAAGCGTTCAATACACCGCCAAAACCGGCTTCAGCATCAGCAACGATTGGTAGGAAGTAATCAAGACCAGCTTCATCTTGTGGTGTTATTCCCGCTGCCCATTGAATTTGATCCGCACGACGGAACGAGTTGTTTATACGCTTAACGACTGAAGGCACTGAATCTACTGGATAAAGAGATTGGTCTGGGTACATAGTCGATGCAGTGTTGTTGTCTGCCGCTACCTGCCAACCTGATAGGTAAATCGCTTCAATACCCGCCTTAGCTTGTTGAACCGCTTGTCCACCAGTCAATGCACCTAAACAGTTCACATAACCTTTTTTGGAATCACCATTGACCAATGACCACAGTTTATCCGCACCGCGTTGTGCAAGCGTATTAGCAGGGACTACTGAACCACGAAGATCAACCACCTCTTCCGCAGTGTAAGTACGCTTAACATTGTTCCAGCGTGGATTAGTTGCCCAGTCTTTTTCTAGAGCTTCGATTTGTTGGCGTCGAGTTAATGTCATGGTGTTTCCCTCTTAGGTAGTGCGCTGTGTGTTTACTCTCTGGTGAACGACATGCGCATTGGTCTTCCATTTCATAGCAGTGCTTAATCTTTACGGTAAGCTACTCTGCGTCTGAAGGTTGATTTCACGTTATTGGTTTTTCTAGTTAATCTTGTTCAAGTTTTACTTAGTCCAAGTAGTCATAACCTGGAACTGTTAAGAAATCGGTCAGCTCATCACTGGTGGTCAGTTTGGCCATCAATTTAGCGGCTTCATCAAAACGTCCACTGCTGAATCTGTCTTCTCCCAACTCTTGCTTCACTACTTCAATTTCTTCAGTCAGGTATTGTTCAAACAAAGCTTTGGTGACCGTTTGTCCGTTATCTAAATCTTTACCGTGTTTGATCCATTGCCATATTGAAGCACGAGATATTTCAGCGGTTGCTGCATCTTCCATCATTCCGTAGATAGGGACACAGCCATTGCCTGAGATCCAAGCTTCAATGTATTGCAAAGCAACACGGATGTTATGACGCATCCCTTGCTCTGTTCGCTCTCCGGAACACGGCTCTAATAATTCTTTAGCGGTAATTGGTACATCGTCGCTTCGAGAAATATCGAGCTGATTGATACGCTCACCAAACGTGGCATCGAATACAGCAAGTGCTGTGTCAGCAAGGCCCGGATGCGCCACCCAAGTACCGTCGTGTCCATTGTTCGCTTCAAGCGACTTATCGTGTTGGATCTTATCGAGTACTTGTTGGTTCGCGACCGGATCTTTTGCAGGGATGAAGGCGGCCATACCTCCCATTGCAAAAGCACCTCGCTGATGACAGGTTCTAACTAGCAGTCTTGAATAAGCGTTTAAGAAAGACTTCTCCATTGTCACAACTTGTCTATCTGGCAAGATGCGATCTGGGTAATTTTTGAGTGTTTTGATGTAGCTGAAGATGTAATCCCAGCGGCCACAGTTAAGACCCACGATATGCTCTTTCATCGCGAAAAGAATTTCATTCATCTCAAACACAGCCGGTAATGTTTCAATCAATACTGTTGCTTTGATGGTTCCCGTATCGAGACCAAAATACTCTTCCGTAAAGTGGAATACGTCGCTCCACCACTTCGCTTCAAAGTGAGACTGAAGCTTTGGAATATAGAAATAAGGGCCACTGCCTTTTGCTAATAACGTTTTGTAGTTATTAAAGAAATACAGTGCAAAATCGAACAAGGCTCCAGGGATAACCTCTTGATTATAAGTAACGTGTTTCTCTTTCAAGTGCAGACCACGTACTCGGCAGATCAGTGTTGCGGGATCCTCCGTCAATTGGTAATGCTTGCCATTGTTTGGATTGGTATAGCTAATCGTGCCGTTAATCGCATCACGTAGGTTAACCTGTCCATCAAGCACTTTCCCCCACGCGGGTGACATCGAATCTTCAAAGTCGGCCATAAATACTTTTACGTTAGCATTCAGAGCGTTGATCACCATCTTACGGTCGGTTGGGCCCGTAATCTCCACTCGACGATCTTGCAAGTCGTTGGGAATACCAAGTATTTTCCAGCTACCTTCTCGGATATCTTGCGTATCCTCTTGAAAGTCGGGCAGTTCACCTTGGTCGATTTTTTGCTGACGCTGTTGGCGAGCAACAAGCAAATTATCAACTCTCTTGGCGAACTTCCCACACAACTCAGATAAAAGGGCTTGGGCTCCAACAGGGAATATAGCTTGATGTTCTGGTGAAATTTCACCAACAACCTCAAGTTGCTCTTTAGCTTTACCTGTTGTTTTACTATCTATCGTATTATCTGAAATTGGTGCAAACATAACTCTCTTCCTTAGAACTATCTTCATTCAGCATAAAGCTATCTAGGTAACCAAACGCAACTTTTGTAACTATAAAACCACAAAATGACATCCTAACTATTTTTGGGTTTTCTTATGTTTTGTTGTTTCTTGTCTATACCTTCACCTACTAAGAAACGATTTTCAAGACCCTACAAACTAGACATAAGTCTTAACTTCCCTTGTAGATTCCATACTTAACTTACATCAAACAACCATATAGCAACAGCTCCAAAGTTAACAAAAAGTTAAATTCAAAGTTTTATTCCGTTTGAAACAAGTGATTGATTTACACCCTAAACACGTAAGTTATTACGTAATTTAATTACGTAAAATTTTGTACCAAAACTAATTTCAAACAAGCGTATGAAAATCATTAGTGGGGGCATAAGCCTTGATATATAAGCTTACCGAGAGCGAAGTGAGTGATAATTAAACACTGAGCAGTGTTTGATATGTAAAATTTACATTGTGAAGTTTTACAATGTTATGAAAGGTTCAGAAAGAAAAGCCTGTGAAATTTTACAAGTTAAAGTTAACTAACAGCATAAAATGCTAAAAAGCACACTAAAATCAGTGTGCTTTTATGTGATACAGATGAAAAAAGAAGCTACGACCAAACTCTATAGTAGGTCAGAAACTACATCCGCTAACTGATTAAATGTCGTCGTTCGAGATGAACTTGGTCGCCAAACTAAACCGATATTTCGATACGCTTGCTGACCAGGGGGATCAATAACGACTAAATTCTGGTTTTCAAGTAACCCATGATCAATCGCCATTTGTGGAATAAAGGTGGTTCCAAGACCGTTGGCCACCATTTGAACGAGGGTATGTAAGCTTGTCGCGCTAAATGGGTTTATCTTCTCTTTATCAGTCAGCTTACATGCAGAAACGGCGTGCTCTGTTAAACAGTGCTCTTTCTCTAGTAGGAAGACCGATTCATCCGGTAAATCATCGTAGCGAATAGGAACTCGAATAGCATCAGCTTGATTGCGACTTATAACCATTCTAAATGGATCTTGCCCTACTATTTTACTGTGCATTCCATCAATATCGACGGGCAATGCAAGAATAAGTACATCTAACTCACCATGACGAAGAGCAGCCAAAAGGTTCGTTGTAGTGTCTTCTCTTAATAGTAAATTAAGATGAGGAAAGCTTCTATTCGCCTCTTGTACCAAATCACATAATAAGAAAGGCGCAATGGTAGGAATACAGCCTACTTTTAGTTGCCCTTGCATTTTATCACCATGACATACATGACCAAGCTCAACTAAGTCCTGCCCTTTGGCGAGTAACTCTCGCCCATGCGTTACCACCAGCTCTCCAGCTTGGGTAAAGACTAAAGGACTTTTCTTGTCTTTCTTTTCATATAAAGGACAACCGATAAGCTCTTCTAGATTTTGAATTCCTTTACTCAGTGTCGATTGGCTAACAAAACACTTGTCCGCCGCATCACTAAAGTGACGAGTTTCGTGCAAAGTAACAAGGTAGTGTAACTGCTTTAAGCTAGGCCATTTATTCATAATGTAATCAATAAGTTTTTGGGTTTCATTGAGGGAGGCAATCGATCAAGTTCCATCGCTTTTTTCGATTAACTTAATCTATTTAATTCGCTTTTTTCTATAGTAACTTTTGTACTATAGTTTGTCGCGTAGAAACGACAGCCCAAACAAAGATGTTTGGACATCAACTTTTTAGGAGATTCAAAATGGTACTAGTAGGACGTCAAGCCCCTGACTTTACAGCTGCAGCAGTTCTTGGTAACGGTGAAATCGTAGATAACTTCAACTTTGCTGAATTTACTAAAGGTAAAAAAGCAGTTGTATTCTTCTACCCACTAGACTTCACATTCGTTTGTCCTTCAGAGCTAATCGCTTTTGATAACCGTCTAGCTGATTTCCAAGCTAAAGGCGTTGAAGTAATCGGCGTTTCAATCGATTCTCAATTCTCTCACAACGCATGGCGTAACACTGCTATCGAAGATGGCGGTATCGGTCAAGTTAAGTACCCACTAGTTGCTGACGTTAAGCACGAAATCTGTAAAGCATACGATGTTGAGCACCCAGAAGCAGGCGTTGCTTTCCGTGGTTCTTTCCTAATCGATACAGACGGCCTTGTACGTCACCAAGTAGTTAACGATCTTCCACTAGGTCGTAACATCGACGAAATGCTACGCATGGTAGACGCACTAAACTTCCACGAGAAGAATGGTGAAGTTTGTCCTGCACAATGGGAAGAAGGCAAAGCAGGTATGGACGCTTCACCAACAGGTGTTGCTGCGTTCCTATCTGAGCACGCTGACGACCTAAGCAAGTAATATTGCTAGGTTCCTTAATTATTAAGAGTGTAGCTAGCTACAAGATCAATAATTAGGGAAAACACCCGCGCTCAAACGGGTGATATGGTTGGACTCTCTATAAAGAGAACATATAAAGCTAAAAGCTATAGCGCAAAGCGCACGCCAATCAGTTATAAGTAAAGTCTTAATTAAAACCCGAAGTCCTGCTTCGGGTTTTCTTTTATCTGAAAACAAACTCAACTCACACCTATACCCAAAATAATTGGAGTTGCAGTTAACAAAGCTGCACCTTCAAGTACGACGGGTATATTTCTTATTGGACGAACATATCTCCAATAAGACAAGACATATCGGTTTACAGACTTTCTCTGCTTTAGGGCTTTCAACTCAGTAAACCTCTCACTATGATGGACTACATCAAATTTAGAGCTAAGGCTGATTCTTGGTTCAAACAATTAAACGCATGGAGATAACTATGGCTAACTTTGCAATTGCCTTTGGTACAGCAACAAAAAATCGTGATGGAAAAATCATTGAAGCATTCTTCCCAAGCCCTGTACTAAACCCAAGTGACGCACTAATCAATGCTGTTACAGCTGTCTCTGATTACGAGCAAGGTAATGAAGCTGTTGAAGTTTCTTCTGAGCAGTGCGTTGAACTTGCAACGGCATTCGCAGCAAGTGGCGATATCGCTAATGCGTCATTTGCTGAAAAAGCTGTTTCTTCAGAGCAGCCACTGGTTCTTGTTGTTCTAGCAACGGATGAAAAACCTCAGTCAGTTGCTGAAGGCTTCCTAAAGCTACAGCTTATTTCTAATCGCCTAGTTCAGCCACACGGCACAGTACTAGACGGTATTTTTGGTCTACTGCACAACATCGCATGGACTAACGAAGGCCCTATTGATCTTCCTGAATTGGCTGAGCGTCAAATCGAAGCTCGCCTAGCAGGTCTCGCTCTAAGTGTTGATTGCGTAGATAAGTTCCCGAAAATGGTTGATTACGTTGTACCAACAGGTATTCGTATTGCAGACACTTCACGCGTACGCCTTGGCGCTCACGTGGGTGAAGGAACAACGGTTATGCACGAAGGTTTCATCAACTTCAATGCAGGTACTAAAGGTGTCAGCATGGTTGAAGGCCGTGTATCTGCAGGTGTTGTAGTCGGTAACGGTTCTGATATTGGTGGTGGTGCTTCTATCATGGGTACGCTATCTGGCGGCGGTACTATGGTTATCTCTATCGGCGAAAACTGCCTACTTGGCGCAAACGCTGGTCTTGGTTTCCCGATGGGCGATCGTTGTACGGTTGAGTCTGGTCTTTACGTTACGGCAGGCACAAAAGTTCGCATGCTAGATAAAGAAGGCAATGAAGTCGAGATCATTAAAGCTCGCGACCTTGCTGGCGTATCTGACCTACTGTTCCGTCGCAACTCTGTAACGGGTCAGATTGAATGTCTTGCAAACAAATCAGCGGTTGAGCTTAACTCTGAGCTTCACAGCAACAACTAATTAGCCATAGCCTAATTAGAACTCACAGAATAACTATGACAAGCAGCCTCTTTTGAGGCTGTTTTTGTTTATATGTCTCACTACTTTCAACTGCTCCCCACCATTTATATCGAACAAGCTTTCCTCACTTGCGTATCTTCTTCACAAATTGACACCTCATCTCGTCATACCAGTTGGCTAATTTCACTTTCAGCGTTAACTTATCGCCCTATCATCACAGCCCAAAACTAATCAACAAACAGCAAAATGTACAAATCATTACGCTCATTGTTACTAAATCTAATCTCATTCGATCTGTTTTTTAATAAAACCTGCGTCATTTAACATACCAGTTGCGAAAAATTAACAAAAGCACGCGCAAACACTCACTTTTAACGCTCGTTTATGTTCGTAAAGATTTAAATATGCAAAATACGATTCTGATAACGAACATAAAACGCAAACGAACAAAAACAAAGATAAACATCGCTCAAGAACGAGCATAGATAATAAAGGAGTCTTTAAATGGCCAATAACAAACACCCTTCCCTTTTTGGCGAGTGCATCGCTGAATTCATTGGTACAGGTCTACTGATCTTTTTTGGTGTAGGCTGTGTCGCCGCTTTGGTCCTCACTGGTGCCGAGTTTGGTCAGTGGGAAATAAGTATCATGTGGGGTCTTGGCGTTGCTATTGCAATTTATTGCACAGCGGGCGTTTCAGGGGCACACATAAACCCAGCAGTAACCATTGCTCTGGCTGCATTTCATGGCTTTGATAAGGCGAAGGTGATTCCTTACATCATTGCTCAGATGCTAGGTGCATTTTGTTCTGCTGCTCTGGTTTACGGCCTATATAGCAACCTATTTACAGACTACGAAATCGCTCATAACTTTGTACGTAGTAGCCAAGACGCATTGGCAACTGCCGGAATATTCTCAACTTACCCACACGCTTCACTCTCTTTTCTTGGTGCATTTTCTGTGGAGTTTGTCATTACAGCCGTATTGATGTTTGCTATTTTGGCGCTTGGCGATGAAAACAATGGAGCACCACGCGGAGCTATGAACCCACTGCTCATCGGAATTCTCATTGCAGTCATTGGTGGTTCACTAGGGCCACTTACCGGTTTTGCTATGAACCCTGCTCGTGATTTTGCTCCCAAGCTGTTTGCTTACTTCGCTGGTTGGGATTACGCGCTAACAGGTGCGAAAGACATTCCTTACTTCATCGTTCCAATCTTAGGGCCTATCGCTGGCGCCTGCTTTGGCGGTTGGTTGTACCCGAAAGTGATTTCAGCTTACTTACCAGTACAAGGTCAAGGCTGCACTATCCCAAATCAGTGCGACAACGAAGGTGTAGCAGAAAAAGCTAACGCATAATTTATTGATACCCGAACATCAACTAAAATATAAATAACACTAAAAGGATTCTTACCATGACTGAGCAAAAGTACATTGTGGCTCTAGACCAAGGAACAACCAGCTCTCGCGCCGTAATTCTCGATCATGATGCGAACATTGTCAGCGTATCACAACGTGAATTTACTCAAATCTACCCACAAGCAGGATGGGTAGAACATGATCCGCTAGAAATTTGGGCAACTCAGAGCTCTACACTAGTTGAGGTGTTGGGAAAATCAGGTATTAGCAGCGATCAGATCGCAGGCATTGGTATTACTAACCAGCGTGAAACCACCATTGTTTGGAATAAAGAGACAGGGAAACCTGTCTATAATGCGATTGTGTGGCAGTGTCGTCGTACCGCCGATATTTGTGAAGATTTAAAAAAGCGTGGCCTTGAAGATTACGTTCGTGACAACACCGGTTTGGTTCTAGATCCATACTTCTCAGGCACCAAAGTGAAATGGATTTTAGATAACGTTGAAGGGGCTCGTGAAGATGCAGAAGCGGGCAAGCTGCTCTTTGGCACTGTCGATACATGGCTAGTTTGGAAGATGACACAAGGGCGTGTTCACGTCACCGATTACACCAATGCATCTCGCACAATGCTATTTAATATCAACACATTAGAGTGGGATCAGAAAATGCTCAATGAGCTGACTATTCCTGCATCCATGATGCCAGAAGTAAGACGCTCATCAGAGATATACGGCAAAACTAATATTGGTGGTAAGGGCGGAACACGTATCCCTATTGCCGGTATTGCAGGCGACCAGCAAGCTGCACTTTATGGGCAGATGTGTGTTGAAGCGGGCCAGGCGAAAAACACTTACGGGACAGGCTGTTTCTTACTGATGAATACTGGCCAAGAGAAGGTGACTTCGAAGAACGGTCTACTGACAACCTTAGCATGTGGGCCAAAAGGTGAACCAGCTTATGCTCTAGAAGGTGCTGTATTCATGGGTGGCGCGTCTATTCAATGGCTTCGTGATGAAATGAAGCTTCTTGCCGATGCTAAAGACTCTGAATACTTTGCCACTAAGGTTGATTCATCTAACGGTGTTTATGTTGTTCCAGCCTTTACCGGTCTAGGCGCGCCATACTGGGATGCTTACGCTCGCGGTACAATTGTTGGCCTGACACGTGGTGTAAATTCAAATCATATTATTCGTGCGACGTTAGAAGGTATTGCTTACCAAACGCGTGATGTGCTCGATGCAATGCAAGCAGATTCAGGTATCAAATTATCAGCATTACGTGTTGATGGTGGTGCAGTAGCGAATAACTTCCTAATGCAGTTCCAGTCTGACGTATTAGATACCGACGTTCACCGCCCAGAAGTTACCGAAGTAACAGCACTTGGCGCTGCTTACCTAGCCGGTCTAGCTGTTGGTTTTTGGAACAGCGTTGATGAGCTAAAAGATAAAGCGGTATTGGATCGCAGCTTCACCGCTCACCATGATGAAGAGAAGCGTGAACGACGCTATAAAGGTTGGAAGCGTGCAGTAAAATGTGCTCAAACCTGGGCAGAGTTGCGCGATAACGAAGATTAATCATTCGTTTGGATCAAAAAGAGTGCGTTCTTCGCGCTCTTTTTTGTGTCTTGAGCCCTACTACCATTAATACATCCTTCTCAGCACCCTCTCTTTAACGCACAATAGCCCTAATTAGATTCTCGATTGCGTTTCCGAACGCGTATTCAGGGTATTAGGGAGTAATAGGTGAAACAAATACCAAGACATCAACAAATTATTGAGCTGGTCTTAAAACAGGGATATGTGAGTACAGACGAGCTAGTAGAACAATTTAATGTCAGTCCTCAAACCATCAGACGCGATCTTAATGAACTTGCTGATGAAAATAAGATTCGACGCTACCATGGTGGGGCGACCGTACCACTAAGCTCAGAAAACACCTCATATAACACACGTAAAGAGACCAACTTTAACGAAAAAGATGTGATTGCCGAAGAACTCGTCAAACATATACCCGATGGTGCAACGCTGTTTATCGATATTGGTACGACACCAGAGTCCGTTGCTCGCGCTCTGAATAAAAACCACAAACAGCTGCGTGTTGTCACCAATAACATTAACGTGGCGAGTATCTTATTACCAAACCCCGAATTTAAAGTAATTCTCGCCGGTGGTGAAGTTCGTAACCGAGATGGTGGTATTGTTGGTGAAGCAACCTTAGATTTTGTAAAACAGTTTCGTTTGGATTTTGGTATTTTGGGGATCAGCGGCATTGATTACGATGGCTCACTGCTTGATTTTGACTACCACGAAGTGCGTGTTAAGCAAGCAATCATTGATAACAGTCGCAGTGTATTTTTAGCGGTCGACCACACCAAGTTTGGTCGAAATGCGATGGTTAAACTGGGTAATATTGCTCAGCTTGATATGCTATTTACCGATAAACAGCCACCTAAAGAGATCACTGCAATCCTTAAAGAGCACTCCATTCCTGTCCAAGTCATCAATCAAGAGCTTATCGCTAGCTAATTTCGAACGCACTCACCAATACCCTTTCAAAACCTCTAGCTATTCGACTAGAGGTTTTTTTATGTTCAAATCACAAAAAACGCTCATAAACGAAAATATTTAATGACCAATAACGAAAGCTAGGCTACGATTGTTTCACGTTCATAAATGCTCGTTCGCTCACGAAGAGGTCCAATACATGAGTATCCAACAAACAACCACAGCTGCTAACACGTCCACAACATTAGACTTACTCGTTATTGGTGGCGGAATTAATGGCGCAGGAATCGCCGCAGATGCAGCAGGGCGTGGATTGTCAGTCGGTCTATATGAAGCTAATGATTTTGCATCAGCCACTTCCTCAGCCAGTTCTAAATTAATCCATGGTGGCTTACGTTACCTTGAGCATTATGAGTTTCGTCTAGTATCAGAAGCGTTAGCTGAGCGAGAGGTCATATTAAGAAAAGCGCCACATGTTGCGCTACCAATGCGCTTTCGACTGCCACACAGACCATTTTTGCGCCCTGCATGGATGATTCGTTGTGGCCTCTTTCTTTACGACAATCTAGGTCGTCGAACTACCCTACCTGGAAGTAAAACGGTTAATTTAGCAGAATCTGGTTTACTCAAGCCTGAAATGAAAAAGGGTTTTGAGTATTCAGACTGCTGGGTCGACGATGCGCGGTTAGTGCTCTTAAATGTGTTGGCAGCAAAGGAGAACGATGCTGAAGTTCGTAATTACTGCAAAGTTGAATCCGCTAAAAGAATAGATGGAATCTGGCATGTCACTATTCATGACGTAACAACAGACCAACGCTTTGAGCGCAAAGCCAAGGCACTTGTGAACGCAGCTGGGCCATGGGTAAAACAATTCTTTGATGATGGCTTAGAGCAAACATCGCCGCGCAACATTCGTTTGATCAAAGGCTCACATATTGTTGTTCCACGCATTCACAACGAACCACAAGCGTATATTCTACAAAACAAAGATAACCGTATTGTGTTTGCTATTCCTTATCTTGATAAGTTCTCGATCATTGGCACTACCGATATGGAATACAAAGGTGATCCGCGCGATGTTTCAATTTCCGAGCAAGAAGTCGATTACTTAATCGATATTGTTAACCAACACTTTGTCGATCAACTATCACGTGAAGACGTCGTCTGGACATACAGCGGTGTAAGACCTCTTTGTGATGATGAGTCAGACTCACCACAAGCGATCACCCGAGACTACACGCTTGAACTTGAAGCGAAAAACAGCCAAGCCCCACTGCTTTCTGTATTCGGTGGCAAGCTGACGACTTATCGAAAACTTGGCGAAGCAGCGCTTAAAAAATTGAGCCCTTATTTACCGAATATGGGCAAAGAGTGGACAGCAACGAATACGCTTCCGGGCGGAAACTTCAGTTGCAGCAGAGAGCAATTAGCTAATACGATTCATACTAAGTATCCATTACTATCAGAAGCTTTAATTCTTCGTTATGTGACTCAATTTGGCACAGATACATGGAATCTATTAGAAAACATCGTTAATGAAGCTGATCTGGGAATCCAGTTCGCTTTAGGTAAAGAAGGTGCACATGGTGTCTATCAACGTGAACTCGATTACTTAATTGAACACGAGCTTGCTGTCACAGCAGAAGACATTTTATGGCGTCGAACCAAGTTAGGTTTATACCTCAACGAGCAACAACAACAAGCGATCGCTGATTATGTGAAAGAAAAGCTTGAGAAAAAAGTCGTTAACTTATCGCAAGTTGGTTAACGAAATCAAAGTAAGATAGCTCAGCTATTCGCAAGTTTGATTCTTTAACGACAGAAACAATAAAGGCTTGGTAAGCTCTAATCGATAGAGTTATCCAAGCCTTTGCTTTTCTGAATCACTTCCTATACAGCAGGCTTGTTATCCAGGATGACCATCAACTCTTGGGCTAATCAGCATCTTACCAAAGAAGCTGATATACATAACAAACGCCAATATCCAGAGCCCACCACTGATATTCACTATCATCATTAAATGAGCGGGGAAGAAGGTCACACCTAAGCTTCGTATTAATGCTGCCAAAACCAATGCAATGAACGCAATGCTCATATTTGGTCCTTGATAAATCGCGCGCCCTGTATGTCCCATGGTGACACGAGCGATCATCGCTAGAATCACTCCAGCTAACGCACCAATTGCAAACAAATGGATGAGATTATGATTCGCAAATGGGTTTTGTAAAACACCGCGTAAAATCAAGCTTAAAGGTAAGCACAAGTACGCGACATGCAGTGACCATACAAGTGGTTCGCTTAATGTTAACCATGGCTTCCAGCGAATGAATCGGGCAAGTTGGCCAAGTCCACCAATAAGCATTAACGGCTGACCTAATTGAGCGAAAGTGACTGGGAAAAAACTAAGAATGAATAGACCAACCAACGGAAGGTTTGCCACCCAGTCTAGCCAAACAAGTGGCTGCGCTTTTTCAAAATTAAAGCGCCTTGCGGTAAAGAATGGGATAACACGGCCACCCATTACAGAAAGTAAAATAGCAAACCACCATAGCATAGCCTGCCACACCGCAGACGAAGGGAATGGAGGAAGGCCTTTGATCGTGGCGTAACTCGCAAAGTTAGCGACAATGGCCAAGATAAACAGCGGTATAAAGAAAAGGTTTTTCCACCCTTTGGCTTTGACTACGCGAGTCGCTATCTCATAGGCTGTAAACGCTAAAAATAGCCCTTCAATACTCGACACTAACCAAAGCGGCGCAGGCGTCCAAAATAGAATTCTAGGCAGTAACCAAAGCAAGACTAATATCGCTAATCGATGATGTTTTGTGCCATTTATACCAGTCCAATTTTGAACTGCGGTTAATACGAACCCCACGACAATCGCCATTGCAAACCCAAACAACATTTCATGTACGTGCCACCATAACGCAGGAACACTGAGAGCTTCCGGTTGGCCTGTTTGAAACATCCATACCCACAATGCAATGGCAAGCACTGCGTAAATGCTCCCTAGTAAAAAGAAAGGACGGAAACCTAAACGTAAATAAGCGGGGATCGCTTCTTCAACTTTTTTATCGGTAATATTAAGCAAATCAACTCCTAAACCACTTTCTAATCCAACGAGGAAACAAAGTGCGAATAATGATAACTAGTCTTAGATTGCATTTTTCGAGCCAAAACAAAAACAACCAAATATCAAATAGATAACACCATAAAGAAGTCATAATGACACAATAAATACATGTCAATAAGACACAAAAGCGTCACACTATGCGTATGATATTTGACCTTATTAGAAAAGAAATGTTAGTTTTAGTGTACCGCTAGGATCAATGTATAACGAAGGGAAATGTATGTATATATTTGGCTATGGCAGCTTAATGAATTCAGCCTCAAGGAAGTTAACAGGGCAAACTGGCGCGACTATCCCCGTCAATGTACGCGGATTAGTTAGATATTGGGGCAAGATTGATGACAGCTACACGCTTTCACCTCTGGTTGTTAACGAAGGTGAAGGGCAAGTAAATGGTGTACTGCTCAAGATTGATGAGCACACATTAGCTGATTTTGATCGTCGCGAGCGCGGCTATCACCGAATTAAGATCAGTGCCCTACAAGTAGACGTAGACTATTCACGTGCCAATGGAACCATACTCAAAGATGACGCCGTCATTTGGGTTTACGTGAAAAATGAGCCAGAGCCACCCTGTACATTAAGCCCAATCATGCAGTCTTACGTAGACACCGTATTAGCAGGTTGCCTCGAAGTCTCCGAAAGCTTTGCCGAGCACTTCATTGAAAATACCGTTGGTTGGAACTTCCCATTCGAAAACGATCGTGATTCACCTAAGTATGGCAACGTGGCCGGAGTTGAGCCCTCTCACCATCAAACGATTGATTCGTTGTTAGAGACGGTTCGCTAATTCGTAGTCACCAATGAATGTCCGCAGGCTTACGGCGGACATTTTTACTCTGATTTCTTTTGAGCAATTGATCTCAATGTCGTTAAACGATACGAACCCCTGCAGACATTGCGCGCTCAGGCGTCAGTAATACACTCTCTGACTCGTCATCCGTTTCCGCGCAAAGCAGCATGCATTCTGATGTTTCACCACGCATTTTTGCTTTCGCAAGATTACACAAAACCACTACCTGCTTACCAAGTAGCTCTTCTTCAGTGTAATAAGGCACCAGACTTGTGACTGTCTGTAAGCTTTTCTCACCCACGTCTATTTGTACAATATAAAGCTTGTCTGCATTTTGGTGGCGGGTCACTTCCGTTATTTTTCCAACTCGAATCTCAAGTTTAGCGAAGTCACCGTAAGCGATCGTTTCCATCATTAATACCTTTAGTAAATTTTAGTAAAAACACAACGTTTACACTATCAGTAATCTTCGTGTTTTCAAGTGGTAAAGATCGCATTTATACAAGTCAATTTAATCGATGATTGCCTTATTTACACTCAAGGTGTTAAATGTGCGAAGGATAAAAATGAGGTAGACCATGGCCACTATTAAGGATGTTGCAAAAGAAGCGGGCGTTTCAATAGCCACCGTTTCACGTGTAATCAATAAATCACCGAAAGCGAGTAAAAAGTCTGTTGAGTCTGTCAGCGCTGCAATGAAAAAGCTCGGCTATAGACCAAATGCAGCAGCTAAAGCATTGGTGAGCCAAAGCACAAATACCGTTGGTGTATTGGTCGGTGATGTCTCTGACCCATTCTTTGGCACGTTAGTAAAAGCCGTGGATACAGAAGCCCACAAAGACAACAAGCACATCCTAATTGGCAATGGTTACCATAATGCTGATGACGAACGTCGGGCTATTGAATTGTTAATAAATAATCGCTGCGATGCATTAGTTGTGCACTCGAAAGCGTTGTCTGACCAAGAGCTCATCGACTACGCGAATGAAGTTAATGGCTTCGTTATTATCAACCGCCATATACCTGAATTAGCTACACAGTGTATTTCACTCGATAACGAGAAAGGGGCATACCTCGCCACTGAGTATTTGATTCGCCACGGTCATACCAAGATCGCTTGTATTGCCTCAAGCCATAACATTGAAGATGCAGATCAGCGAGTTAAAGGCTACTTAGCGGCATTAAGAGATCATGATATTAGCTTACCAACAAGCTATATCGAACACGGTGATCCAAACAGTGATGGCGGTGAAACCGCAATGACAAACCTGCTGACCAAGTCTCTAGATATATCGGCAGTCGTAGCCTACAACGATTACATGGCTGCAGGTGCACTTTCTATCGCAATGGAAAATGGCATTCAAGTACCGGAAAAGATGTCGATTATTGGTTTCGATGATGGATTAATTGCTCGCTACACTCATCCAAGCCTGACAACAGTACGCTACCCTATTCAAATGATGGCCGAAAAAGCGACTCGTCTAGCGCTTTCACTGGCAAAAAAAGAGCCTGTTGAAAACGAACCGATGGTGTTCTCTCCAACGTTAGTGCGCCGTGACTCTGTGGGAAAATAAGCACCTACGCGCTAAACCAATAGTGAATCATTTACCCGATAAAAAAGCCTTGTTAATACTTCATTTATTCACAGTACTTTCTATGAATAAAAATAGGTATCAACAAGGCTT
Source organism: Vibrio lamellibrachiae (assembly GCF_050337265.1). Taxonomy (NCBI): domain Bacteria; kingdom Pseudomonadati; phylum Pseudomonadota; class Gammaproteobacteria; order Vibrionales; family Vibrionaceae; genus Vibrio; species Vibrio lamellibrachiae. The sequence goes on along the minus strand of NZ_JAKJSU010000008.1, from coordinate 236,145 downwards.
TTCACTTAAACCACCTTTAAGCTAACAATACGTCCCCCGACGCATTACTAGCCTAGAGATGTAAACTGATAGCACGTTGTAGACTTGTACTCACTATTTGGTCGCAAGATGCAGCTTGGCTGCTCCCACTCAGAATGGTTTGGTGTGTCTGGCAAAAATTGGGTTTCTAGCGCTAAGCCAGCGTAATCCTCATATTCACCACCACTTCGATTTGGCGTTCCCGCTAAATAATTACCGCTGTAAAGCTGCATAGCTGGCTTATCGGTAAAGACATCCAATTGCACTTTTTCATCAGGTGAGATAACACGAGCAACCGCTGCTACGCCCTGCAAACTGCAATCAAATAGATAGCTGTGATCGTATCCCTTAGCTCTGATTTGCTCATCATCTTTAAATAGATCGCGTGCAATAGTTTTCGGCAGGCGGAAATCGAAATTGGTATTCATAACTGAAATAGGCTGATCGACCGGAATGCCGTACATATCAGTAGGCAGATATTGATCGGCATGAATTTGCACGACGTGCTGCTTACAATCTTCACCCGACTCTGCGCCTAGCAAGTTAAAGTAACCGTGATTAGTTAAGTTCACTGGCGTCGCTTTATCTGTCGTTGCGTGGTAATGGATGGTCACTAGGTTTTCTTCCGTCACTTGATAAGAGACTAAAACCGCTAAGTTACCAGGAAACCCTTGGTCACCGTCAGGAGACTTAAGCCCCATTACCACACAATTTTCACTCTGCTCAAGGATATCCCAGCGTCGTTTATCAAAACCGTTCTCACCACCATGTAAGCAGTGTCCAGCTTGATTGGTGTCAACTTGATACCACTGACCATCAATTTCAAACTGACCATTGGCGATTCGATTAGCGTATCTCCCAACCGTTGCACCTAAGTAGCTTCCTTGACGTTGAAAGTCTTCCATCGTCTTCACACCGAGTAACACTTCTCGGTTCGGCTCATCGGTGATTGGAACCATGCAACTAAGCCAAGTAGCACCGATATCCATCACTACGATAGAGAAGCCATTTGAATTGGTGAGTTCTACAACTTTCGCAGGGTGACCGTCGAAGGCCACCGTTTGCGTCATTGTGCTTGATAACGTCTGGGTCATAGTAAGCCTATTTCGCCTCAACCAAGCCAGCACCATCTTTCGCTTGGCATACATAAACAGACTCTTTTAGGCCCGTTTCAGCTTGATATTTCGCTTCTATTGCAGCTTTAACTTCATCCACTTTTGCAGGCGGAACAAGAGCAACTAAGCAGCCTCCGAAACCGCCGCCGGTCATACGCACGCCGCCTTCTTCACCGATAACTTCTTTAACAATTTCAACCAATAGATCAATTTCTTTTACTGTGATTTCAAAGTCATCACGCATAGAAGAGTGTGATTCAGCCATCAGCACACCCATACGCTTCATATCACCCGCAGCGAGTACTTTTGCCGCTTCTACTGTGCGATCATTTTCGGTAATGATGTGGCGAGCACGTTTTGCTACCGTTTCATCTAGTTCATTTACTTTTGCATTGAATTGCTCGATGGTGACATCACGCAACGCTTTAACGCCAAAGTTTCTAGCCGCTTCTTCACACTGTTCACGACGTGTGTTGTATTCACTATCAACCAAACCACGTTTCTTGTTTGAATTAATGATGACAACAGACATATCCTTTGGCATAGCAACCGCTTGGGTTTCTAGGCTACGACAATCCAATAGCATGGCATGATGTTCGCGCCCTTCAGCTGAAACCATTTGGTCCATGATGCCGCAGTTACAACCAACGAATTCATTTTCAGCTTGCTGACCATTCAACGCAATTTCTGCTTGGCTGATCTCTAAGTTGTAAAGCACTTTGAACGTTTGGCCAATCACAACCTCAAGCGCAGCCGATGAACTTAAACCCGCGCCTTGAGGAACATTACCGCTTACTGAAATATCAGCGCCGCTAAACTCAAAACCGCGATCACGCAAACATTTCACGACACCACGAATGTAGTTCGCCCACATTTTTTCTTGCTGAAATTCTATTGTTTCCGTTAAATCAAACTCATCAAGTGCATCGCCATAATCAACAGAAATAACACGAACAATATTGTCTTCACGTTTGGCTGCAGCCACAACTGTTTGATAGTTAATGGCACACGGCAGAACGAATCCATCATTGTAATCCGTATGCTCCCCTATCAAATTGACACGCCCTGGCGCTTGGATGATATGAGTCGGAGCGTAATTCAATACGTTTTGAAACGAGTTTTTTACTTCTTTGATTAGGCAAGGCATAGACAGTCTCTCTAAATTTATAATTCATGTTGTGAAAGCGCCAACTCTTCAGGCGATTACAAAAAATTCTTTATGTTTTAACTATTCAGCTCGGTAGTGAACATCGCTTAAATCACGTAGACGCTGCGCCGCTTGCTCCGCGGTTAAATCACGCTGACTTTCGGCAAGCATTTCAAAGCCAACCATAAACTTGCGTACCGATGCGCTACGAAGAAGCGGTGGATAGAAAAGAGCATGCAGCTGCCAGTGATCGATGTCTGTACCCTCTTCGAAAAATGGCGCGTAGTGCCAACCCATTGAATATGGAAACGAACACTGGAATAGATTGTCGTAGCGACTGGTGAGCTTTTTAATCGCTAATGCTAGGTCATCACGCTGAGCATCTGTTAATTCACTCATACGGCGAATGTGTGTTTTTGGCAGTAGCATGGTTTCAAATGGCCACGCTGCCCAATAAGGAACCACCGCAATCCAGTGCTCAGTTTCAACCACGGTTCGTGAACCGTCTTTCATCTCTGACTCAACATAGTCAACAAGCAGATTTGTTCCTTGCTGCTCGGAGTATTCTTTTAACAATTTTTCTTTGCGTTCAATTTCATTGGGTAAAAAGCTATTGGCCCACACTTGTCCATGTGGGTGAGGCTGTGAACAGCCCATCGCTTCGCCCTTGTTCTCGAAAGCTTGAACCCAAAGATAGTCTTTGCCTAGCTCTTCAATTTGTTCATTCCAGGTATCAACGACATTGCGGATTTCAGGAACACTAAGCTCTGGCAGAGTTTTACTGTGATCAGGAGAGAAGCAGATAACACGGCTTAGACCTCGTACGCCTTGAGTTTTAAATAACGGGTTTTCCGATTCAGGAGCATCAGGCGAGTCAGGCATTAACGCCGCAAAGTCATTGCTAAATACATACGTCCCTTTGTAGTCAGGGTTTTTATCACCAGAAATACGTTCATTTGTCGGGCACAAGAAACAGTTATCTACGTAGTTCGGTAATTGAGCGGTTGAAGGCTGCTCGTCTTGCCCACTCCACGGGCGCTTAGCGCGATGAGGGGAAACCAAAACCCACTGCCCTGTTAATGGGTTATAACGGCGGTGTGGGTGATCAACTGGGTTAAATTCTATTTTTGACATCTTAAATACTCACAAAATTTTTGGTTAATAATTCAATCTAAATTTAAAAACAGCCTGTTCCTTGAAAGAATCAGTACCCTTGTGGGTTATTCGACTGCCAATTCCAAGTATCCTTGGTCATGTCCATGACACTGCGCGTGGTTTTCCAGCCCAAATCTCGCTCAGCTTTTCTAGTACTTGCCCAACATTCGGCAATATCACCAGGACGGCGAGGACATATTTCATAAGGCACAGGCTTTTCACTCGCGCTGGCAAAAGCTTCAACCATTTCAAGAACACTCGAGCCTTGACCCGATCCTAAGTTGTAAATGTGTAAGCCAGATTTCTCACCCACTGATTTTAATGCTGCAATATGACCGTCAGCCAAGTCCATCACATGAATGTAATCACGAACCCCCGTCCCATCTGGCGTTGAATAGTCGTCACCAAAAATAGCGAGCATCTCTCTACGACCAACCGCAACTTGAGCAATAAAAGGCATCAGGTTATTTGGAATACCTTGTGGGTCTTCACCCATGGTTCCCGATGGGTGAGCGCCGACAGGGTTGAAATAACGAAGCAACGTTATGCTCCAATCATTTTCAGCGTCAAACAGGTCGCTCAAACACTGTTCAACCATGTATTTACTGCGTCCGTACGGGTTCGTTGTTGCACCCGTTGGGGAACATTCAGTAATCGGAACAATCTCAGGGTCACCGTATACGGTGGCCGATGAACTAAAGACAATACTTTTCACACCTGCTTTGCGCATGCTACGGGCAAGAACTAAAGAGCCATTCACATTGTTATCGTAATATTCGAGAGGATTAGCGACTGACTCACCAACGGCTTTTAAGCCTGCAAAATGGATAACCGATTTAATGTCATGATCTCTAAACACCGTATCAAGAAAGGCTTCATCACGAATATCACCTAAATAGAAGGTTGGCTTAACACCTGTTAATGCTTTGATTCTATTTAAAACTTCTACTTTAGCATTGCATAGGTTATCGACAATGATGGGTTCCATACCCGCTTCAATCATTTGCACACAGGTGTGGCTACCTATGTAGCCCATACCGCCAGTGATGAGTACTTTCACTTATGCCTCTCCTAATGCTTTCGTCCATGCTGCTTTTGAGCAGCAACTTTGTATGACCAAAAGTTTATCAATCAAACCGGATCATAGTCTGTGATCAAATTCGCATTGTGTAAACGTTTCCACAAAAAGACTTTTTCCATCATATCCTGATACCTTGCCAGTTAATTTTACTTAACAACAATAAATACCCGTTAATTCATACAGTTAACACAGGAATGAGCATGGAGGACCGGCTGTATCACATTAAATAATTTTTACTAAAAAAATCAGTACATATCTTTTAGCTTCAATTACAATGGGAACAGGAAATTTTATTCTCACTAGGATGTGAGTTACGCCGACTGGAAGTGAATAATGGCAACACTAAAAGATATAGCAACCGAAGCTAGCGTTTCATTGGCTACTGTTTCTCGAGTATTAAACGATGATCCAACGCTAAGCGTTAAAGAAGAAACCAAACGTCGTATTTTTGAAATTGCGGAAAAGCTTGAGTACAAAACCAGTAGTTCAAAGAAATCAACATTAAACAAAAAACAAAACCACCACTTTCTTGCTTTGTATAACTACAAGCAAGAAGCGGAAGTGAACGACCCGTACTATTTATCGATTCGTCATGGTATTGAGACCCAGTGTGACAAACTAGGCATTGACCTAACCAACTGCTACGACAGTAATATCGAAGTCGAAAGTAAAAAGATCACCGGTGTCCTTTTAGTTGGCCACTGCAAGCCTAGTACCTTGAAAAAACTGCAAAAATTAACAGATAACATCTGCCATGTTGATTTCAATGACCTTGATTCACCTTATGATTCGGTTGATATTGATCTCGCTAAAATCAGTAAAGAGATCACCGACTTTTTTGTTAATCAAGGCTATCAACGAATTGGGTTTATTGGCGGGGAAGATCAACCTAACACGCCTGATATTCGCGAATTAGCGTTCTCAGAGTACGGGCAATTGAAAGGTGTAGTGTCGACAGACGATATTTATCGCGGTGATTTCTCTAGCTCTTCTGGCTATAAGCTCGCTAAACAAATGCTCGATAAAACAGACTACCCTAAGGCCTTGTTCATCGCTTCCGATTCAATTGCTATCGGTGTTTTACGTGCTATTCATGAGCATGGTTTGTCTATTCCCAAAGATATCTCTCTTATTAGTGTCAATGACATCCCAACGGCTAAATTTACCTTTCCATCTCTATCTACGGTGAGAATTCACTCTGAAATGATGGGAATTCAAGGCGTTAACCTTTTAGTAGAAAGGGTTCGCGATGGGCGTGCACTGCCCCTGCAAGTCTATGTACCAAGTAAATTGAAGCTTCGTGATACCACAAACTAAGATTAATCTATCAAAGCGCTGATTTATCAGCGCTTTACATTCCATACTGTATTTTTCCCTTTGCCATATCTCATCATTCAACGATGCGTCATTAGTTAATAACCTTCCTTATCGCTACTCCCTCTATTGCATATATTGCTTTAAATAACGCCGATTCTATTTAATAAACACCGCTTTTAAGTCGATCACATCTCTCTCGTCAATCACTCAATAAAACGTGATCTAGTTAAAGTAAAACGTTCTCACCAATTTATTTTAGTAAAAGTTTTACTAATATATTTCCCCAGATGCTTATTTTTACAATTAGAACGTCGGCACGACCATAGTGATCGCCATAGCCGAGGGGAGAATCAACGTGAACAACTGGGAAAACTTTCTTCACCTGCATGAGAATAGATTAGCGCCCCGCGCTTACTTCTTCTCATACGACTCAGTTCAAAACGCAACAACATTTCAACGTGAGCTAAGTAGTCATTTTCAATTGCTCAGCGGTCAATGGAATTTCAATTACTTCACTAACCCTCTGTTGGTTCCTGAAGAGTTTTACAGCGAAAAAATGACCGATTGGGGCAACATCACGGTTCCAAATATGTGGCAAATGGAAGGCCACGGCGATCTTCAATACACAGACGAAGGTTTCCCATTCCCAATTGATGTGCCGTTCGTACCTTCAGATAACCCGACTGGCGCATACCAACGTACATTTACTCTTGGTGATAGCTGGGCAGACAAGCAGACCATCATTAAGTTTGATGGCGTAGAGACCTACTTTGAAGTTTACCTAAACGGCGAATACGTGGGTTTCAGTAAAGGTAGCCGCTTAACGGCTGAATTTGATATTTCGGCGCATGCTAAGTCAGGTGAAAACCTACTATCAATTCGCGTCATGCAGTGGGCTGACTCTACCTACATTGAAGACCAAGACATGTGGTGGACAGGCGGTATCTTCCGTGACGTTTACCTTGTCGGCAAAGAACAGCTTCACGTTCAAGACTTAACGGTTCGCACTGATTTTGACGACGCATACCAAAGCGCAACACTGTCATGCCAAGTTGAGCTTGAGAACCTAGCATCAGCAAGTACAGCCGCAACATTAGAATATGCACTGTATGACAACAACCAAGTTATCTCGCAAGGCTCACTGGATAACTTAACCGTTCCTAATAAACAGACTAGCGACACTGCATCTGCTCAGTTTGCCGTTGATGTTGTTAACCCAATCCAATGGAACGCTGAGAACCCATACCTATACCAACTTCTTCTGACGCTAAAAGACGCAGCTGGAAATGTGTTAGAAGTTATTCCTCAACGAGTTGGTTTCCGTGACATCAAAGTTCGCGACGGTCTTTTCTACATCAACAACAAGTACGTCATGCTGCATGGTGTAAACCGACACGATAACGATCACTTAAAAGGTCGCGCTGTGGGCATGGACAGAGTTGAAAAAGACTTAGTCTTAATGAAACAGCACAATATCAACTCAGTACGTACTGCTCACTACCCAAATGACCCACGATTCTACGAACTGTGTGATATTTATGGTCTATTCGTCATGGGGGAAACCGATGTTGAAACACACGGGTTTGCAAACGTTGATGACTTAAGCCGAATCACCAATGACTCAGCTTGGGAAGCGGTCTTTGTTGAGCGTATTGAACGCCATATTCATGCTCAGAAAAACCACCCTTCTATCATCATGTGGTCTTTGGGTAACGAGTCTGGTTATGGCTGCAATATTCGCTCTATGTACGATGCTGCAAAAGCGATTGATGATACACGCTTGGTGCATTACGAAGAAGATCGTGACGGTGAAGTGGTTGATATCATCTCAACTATGTACTCACGTGCCCAGCTAATGAACGCGTTTGGTGAATACCCACACGAAAAACCACGCATCATTTGCGAATACGCTCACGCAATGGGTAACGGCCCAGGTGGCCTGACTGAATACCAAAACGTGTTCTACAAACATGACTCAATTCAAGGGCACTATGTTTGGGAATGGTGTGACCACGGCATTCTAGCGCGTGACGAAAACGGCACTGAATTCTACAAATATGGTGGTGACTACGGTGATTACCCTAACAACTACAACTTTTGTATGGATGGCCTAATCTACTCAGACCAAACTCCTGGGCCTGGCTTAAAAGAGTACAAGCAAGTTATCGCTCCAGTGAAAATACGTGATTTCAACGCTGAAGACGGCACGTTCACGGTTGATAACAAACTTTGGTTCTCAAATATTGATGACTACACCATCACGGCAGAAATACGCGCTGAAGGTGAAACTCTAGCAGTTCAAAATATTAAGATTTCTGGTTTAGCTGAAAATTCTAGCCGTGAAATTACACTTGAAATACCTGCATCATTACAAGGTGAGAGCGCAGATCCTCGCGAAGTATTCGTTAACTTTACTGTTCGTAAAGACTCTCGCACCTCGTACAGTGAAGCAAACCACGACATCGCGATTTATCAATTCCAAGTAAAAGAGAACACCGCAGTTCTACCGGCCTTCACCACCAACAATGCAACAGCACTGGACGTGATTGAGTCTCGCCTAGACTACGTAGTAAAAGGTCACAACTTTGCGCTTAACTTCTCGAAAGTAAACGGCAAGCTAACGTCGTGGCAGGTTAACGGTGAAGAGCTAATTAAATCAGAGCCTAAGCTGAATTTCTTCAAACCGATGATAGATAACCACAAGCAAGAGCACGATGGTTACTGGGAGCCTGCACACTTACAAATCATGCAAGAGCACTTCCGTAGCATTAACCTTGAGTGCGTGAATGTAGAAACGGTTGATGGAAAAGTAGAGATCACCACCACCAGCATCGTTGCACCACCGGTATTTGATTTTGGTATGCGCTGTGAGTATCGCTACCAAATCAATGCACAAGGTCAGTTGAACGTGGAACTAAGTGGCGAACGCTACGGCAATTACCCTCACGTTATCCCTGTAATTGGCTTTGATCTTGGCATCAACAGCAACTTCGACCAAGTTCAATACTACGGTCGCGGCCCTGAAGAGAACTACCAAGACAGCAAGCAAGCCAACATGATTGACGTATACCAATCAACCGTTGACGACATGTTCGAAAACTACCCATTCCCACAAAACAATGGCAACCGACAACATGTTCGTTGGGCAGCACTTTCAAGCCGCGCGGGTAATGGCATTGCAGTGAAACCTCAGCAAGAGATTAACTTCAGCGCATGGTTCTACACCAACCAAAACATGCACCAAGCTCAACACACGATTGAACTAGAGAAGAGCGGTTACATCACGTTAAACCTTGATCATCAAGTGATGGGACTTGGCTCTAACTCCTGGGGAAGTGAAGTGCTTGATTCTTACCGCGTCTACATGGATGAGTTCCGCTACGGCCTAACTCTGATTCCATTCCAAGCGGGTGATTGCAGCGCTCAAGCTCTGATGAACCACTCATTTGAACAAGATTTTTTCACCAAAACTAACGCAGCTTGCACTAAGCCTGCGACTAACGAGGCGTAACCGATGATCGTTTTAGAAAACTTAGAACAATTCAAGGTCGTCTATCGTGACGGTCGCAAATGGAACCGCTGTGTGGAAGCAATAGACAACATCGGTAACCTCAAAGATGGCGTTATGTATTCCATTGGCGATTCACTGGTCTACATGATTGAAGATGGCACAGCGCGTAACACAGAAACCTTTACCGGAAATCGCCGTTACTTCGATGTCCACTACTACCTTGAAGGACGTGAAAGTGTCGAGTTTGCAGATAAAGATCAACTTAACGTTGTAGAAGCTTACAGCGATGAAACTGACCGTGAACATTTAACAGGGAGCGGAGAAGTTCGTCAGTTATCACAAGGCCAAGTAGCTATTTTTGATAACAACAAAGCTTACCGCTTCCATGGTGACAACCTAGTACGAAAAGTCGTACTAAAAGTCACGATTGAAGATGGCTACTTTTTGAATAAGTAGGTTTCTAAACAAATACGTTTCTAAATAAGTTCCTAAATAAATAGAACCTTTCTCTGGATATGACTGAGCCTTGCCGTTCAAGGCTCAAACCAGTATCACGCGAACTAGGTTCATTATAAATGTACTCTTAGCATCCACCCTACTTTGGAAACTAAGAGAAATAACGACAAAACATTACGTGATTCAATGGAGGACATTATGTCTGAATCTATGCGTGGCACGATAGGCAAGTTTGCTTTGCTATCGATGACGCTTGCAGCGGTATTTAACGTTCGCAACATCGTAAATAACAATATCGAATTGGGCTTAAGCTCGGCACCTATCTTTTTATTGGCCACTATCGTCTACTTCATCCCATTCGTATTCATCATTGCTGAGTTTGTTTCTGCAAACAAAGACTCTGAATCGGGTATGTATGACTGGCTTAAAAAGCCACTAGGGACTAAATCGGCGTATTTAGGCTCATTTCTATATTGGTTTGTAAATTTGTTCTGGTTTGTATCACTACTGCCAAACGTAATTTCATACGCATCTTACGCAATGCTAGGTTATGAGTATGCATTCTCGCCGCTGGTGACATCTGCCATATCGATTGTTCTGTTTGCACTAGCAACGCACATCTCAACCAAAGGTGCATCTTGGTTAGGTAAGATCTCTGAGTTTGTTGCTTACGGTGTCTTTGCTTTGTTCGGTATTTACGTTCTGGGCGCAATCATGGCGCTAAGTGGCGATCACGTTCCTGTTGAACCAATTACACTAGAGGCAATGACTCCAACCATAAACTGGGCAACGCTAGGAATCATGTGCTGGATCTTCCAAGCAGCAGGTGGTGCGGAAACAGCGGCAGCTTACCTAAAGGATGTGAAAGGCGGCCAAAAGACCTTCATTAAAGTGATTATCGCAGCCGGTGTTCTCATTGGTGCAATGTACGCAGTTGGTTCATTACTGGTTAACGTATTCGTAGCTCGTGAAAGCTTAACTTACGCTGGTGGCATGGTTGAAATATTCACAGGTATGGCACAGTACTTCAGCGTTTCAGAATCACTGGTTGGTCGTTTCGTTGGTATCGTATTGTTCATCGCAATGTTCGGTTCAATGATGATGTGGACAGCTGCACCAGTAAAAATCCACTTCTCTGAAATCCCTAAAGGCATTTACGGTGAGAAAACAACAGAACTAAACGAACACGGTGTTCCAGTTCGCGCAGCTTGGTGGCAGTTTGCTTTTGTAGTATTCATGCTACTAGTTAGTGGATTTGGCTCAGAGTCAGTACAAGATATGATGAATGTCGCGATCAACTTAACTGCAGGTACCGCGATGCTACCACCTATCTTTATCATGGCTGCTTACTTTGTATTCCGTTGGAAATACGATGATACGCCACGTGATTTCCGCATGGGTTCACGTAAAGTCGGTATGGGCGTAGTACTTGTTCTGATCACCATCTTCATTGTAAGTATGACAGCGTCAGCCTTCCCTACCGGTGTGAACTTCATGAGAGCATTCTTCATTAACGTCTTCATGACCGCTGTATTCTCTGCGATTGCATGGTGGTGGATATCTCGCTTTGAAAAAAAGCAGGCCGAAGGTGAAAAACTAGAAACAGCTAAGCAATCTTAATCTTTGCTCTAGCAATTAAGTAATCATTACCCCCCTAATAACCGAAGCGTCAGAGATGGCGTTTCGGTTATTTTCTACCTAGCAAAAACACTTCAGAAAACCCCAACAAAAAATTAAGTAAAAAATTTACTTAACCTCACAAAAATGATCAGCTTCATTTAACTTTATCCCGCCAAATCTTTAATATCTTTCATGAAGAAACCACTCATTTATATCGATGTAAAAATCACAAACCTAAAAATATAGGTCATAGATGAGAATTTAAATTTTGCTCTCTTTCACGTACCTCTTATTTAAAAGTAACAGTTTGAAATTAGAATATTTTTACTAAAAGTAGATTTCAAATACGGTTCGAGTACGTGCAGTCAATCAGTTATGTAAATACGTAATAGAGTGACTACTTAGCAAAATCAAATCCATCCTAACTCGATGGATGTTTGCCAAACCAACATAACAATAAAGCACGGCCTATTAACCCCCATAGGACCATGCACCTACTATAATTAACGTGAAACACCGGAGAACATCATGTCCGAAACTGCACGTGGCACGATAGGCAAGTTTGCCTTACTGTCTATGACCTTTGCTGCTGTCTATAGCTTTAACAATATAATTAACAATAACATCGAAATCGGTCTCTCTTCCGCGCCGATGTTTTTCCTTGCAACCATTTTTTACTTCATTCCATTTTGTTTAATTGTGGCGGAATTTGTCTCGCTCAATAAGAATTCAGAAGCCGGAGTTTACGCTTGGGTAAAAAGCTCGCTTGGAGGTCGCTGGGCCTTCATCTCGGCCTATACCTACTGGTTTGTAAATCTATTCTTTTTTACCTCACTACTACCAAGAATCATTGCCTATGCGTCTTACGCATTCTTAGGCTTTGAATACATATTTACACCACTGACGACCGCTGTATTGAGTATGATTCTGTTTGCCATCGCCACTCATATTTCTAATAACGGTGCGAAGCTTCTAGGGCCAATTACCTCAATCACCTCATCACTGATGCTACTCCTTACAATGTCCTACATCGTACTCTCTGGTGGTGCGTTAATTGGTGGTATTGAACCTGCGGACCCAATCACTATTGAAGCGATGACCCCTACCTTTAACTGGGCATTCTTGGGCGTTCTCACTTGGATCTTTATGGCTGCAGGTGGCGCTGAATCGGTTGCGGTTTACGTGAATGACATTAAAGGTGGCCATAAGTCCTTTGTTAGAGTCATCATCATTGCAGGCGTATTTATAGGTGCTTTGTACTGTGTCGGCTCAGTTCTCGCCAATGTCTTTGTTTCACGCGAAGAGTTGAAATTTACCGGAGGATCCGTTCAGGTATTTGAAGGAATGGCACGACACTTTGGTCTATCGGAAATACTAATGAACCGATTCGTAGGCGTGGTCTCATTTACTGCCATGCTTGGTTCGCTACTTATGTGGACAGCGACACCGGTTAAAATATTCTTCTCTGAAATCCCCAAAGGTATTTTTGGCGAGAAGACAGTCGCGCTTAATAAACAAGGGGTGCCAGTACGTGCAGCGTGGATTCAGTTTTTAATTGTTATCCCACTGATGTTCATTCCGACATTGGCGTCAGACACAGTGCAAGATCTCATGAGTACCATCATCAACATGACAGCCGCAGCGTCTATGTTGCCACCACTGTTTATTATGATTGCCTATTTAAACTTGCGCATGAAACTGGATCACCTACCGCGTGATTTCAGAATGGGCTCACGCTTTACGGGTATCGCTGTAGTTTCCGTACTGATTGCGATTTTCACTGTCGGTTTCTTTGCTTCGACCTTCCCTACTGGGGGCGATATTATGACGATCATCTTCTACAACGTAGGCGGTATTGTTATCTTCCTTGGCTACGCGTGGTGGAAGTATGGAAAATATGAGAAAGGATTAACGGCTGAAGAAAAAAAGGCTGAAGCAACTCCCATCAGCGCATAATTCTCTGCGCTAAAGCAAAAATGTAAGCACTGACCTTTGGTCGGTGCTTTTATCTATCTGTTTTTAAATATGCGCTTTATTTAGCATGCAAATCATATAGGTTATTGATAATTACTTTGATAGTTTTGCTGCGACAAAAATTAAGTAAAGTTTTACTAAAATAGATCACACTTTTAAACCAAAGTTATTTTTCGAGCCCTAAAATAACGCTACTATCTTTCCTGAAATATAAGTTGATTGGTCAATACGCCGAATAGAGCATTCTTTACTAGAACCAAAGAGACTTATGGACATTCATTGATTAAACCTAATATAGAAGATCATTAAATGAAAAGTAGTTTTACTAAAATAACCTTTATCGCTAGCTGCATTTTCGCTGCTTTATCTGTCAATGCTGCCGAGACTGAAGCTAACCACAGCACCACTCAGGCGCCACAGTCTGAATCCAATACTTCGTACAACTTTTACGGTGAGCTTGGTCTGGGTGGACACACTGCACTGGAAGGTGACAAAAAAGGCCGTTACAGCGATGGTACTTACATTGAAGCTGGCCTAGCAATCGAGCACGGTAACTGGTTCGGCTTAGCGTACATGGAAGGCTGGACAGTTCAAGCTGACGATAATGGAGAAGCGTGGGCTACTGGTCACGGCTGGGGTGGCTTTGAAGGCGGCTTTAACCGTTTCTACGCAGGCTACCGCACAGATGGTAAAACGGAATTTATTATTGGTCGAAACGACTCTTCACTTGATGATATTCAGTGGTGGGGTGATGCAACCGTTGAGTACGGCTACGCGATTTCAAACACACGCGACGTAAACATCGGTCTGAAAATTCAAAACCTTGAAGGCAAATTTCGCTACAGCGTGACTGCAGCACCAAAGTCAGATTTCTCAGAAGATGACGCATGGGTCAACTTCGGTAAATACGACGAATTTGCCGATCAGTGGAAAGACAAGAACGCTATGGTCAACGGTTACGTTCAATACGATGTGATTGATGACCTAACTTTACTAGCGGGTGCTGAAGTACGTGACAATGACGGTGGTGAATTAGTTCTTCTTGGTGCTGAATACAAAAATGTTGCAGCTCGTGTATGGCACGACACCGACAAAGGCAACCAAAAATCTTTTGGTAGCGAGTCTGGTTTCCAAACCAGCACTTGGTATGAAGCAGCGCAAGGCGTTTACCTATCAGCAGCCTACAACTACGCTAAATTCGACAGCGATGTCGAGGATAACGTAACCAACTCATACATCAATGCGGGTGTTTGGTATGAATACGGCAACGGCACTTACGCGACCGCATTTGATACTAAGTGGCACATGAGCAACGACAATACTGATGGCAACGATAACAAAGTATTCGTAATGCAATACTTCTACTGGTAAGCCGAGGATAACTTAATGATTTTACGTAAAACCCTTACAGCTCTAGCAATCGGTTCAGTGATTACGCTTGCTGGTTGTTCAAACTCTAGCGATGAAACTGCATCAACAGAACAGCTACACGCCGCTAGCTTTAAAAATGTCATTGACCGTACAGGCTCTCCAGAATACATGCGTGACTATGATTTTGATGACCACCAACGCTTCAACCCATTTTTCGATTTGGGCGCATGGCACGGCCACCTGCTTCCAGACTCAGATGAAGGCATGGGCGGCTTCCCAGGTACTGCGCTACTAACGGAAGAGTACATCAACTTCATGGCGAATAACTTTGACCGTTTAAGCGTTTACAAAGACGGCAATAAAGTTGATTTCACGATGAACGCTTACAGCTTGCCGGGTGCGCTTGTTCAGACGTTAACATCAGATGACGTGACGATTGAGCTGACACTTCGATTCGCTTCTGACCGTACATCGCTGCTGGAGACTAAAATCACAACTGACGCGCCAGTAGAGCTTGTTTGGGATGGTGAGCTACTAGAGAAGACGCACGCGAAAGAAGGTGAAGCTCAGACAGATAAAACAATCGCTGAAACTTACCCAAACTATAACCGCCAAATCGTCGCTACTGATGACGGTCTAAAGGTTACCTTTGGGGAAGTCCGTTCAACATGGGATCTATTGACTTCGGGTGAGTCTGAGTACCAAGTTCACAAGTCGATTGAAACTCAAACCAATGTAGAAGGCCTAAGCTTCACATCAACGGCAAGCATTGCAGAATCGACAACTATCTACACCACTTATTCTCACGTTCTTACGGCAGAAGAAAGCCAAGCTGAACAGGCTGAGATCAAAAAGATCATGGCAACCCCTACCGACTATTTAGATGCTTCAGAAGCACGTTGGGAAGGTTACCTTGAGATGGGTTTAACTAACCCTAACGCAACGCCTGAACAAGAGCGTGTTGCCGTTAAAGCGATGGAAACCCTAAACGGTAACTGGCGTGGCGCAGCAGGTGCAATGGAATTTGATTCTGTTACTCCTTCTGTTACTGCTCGTTGGTTCTCTGGTAACCAAACATGGCCGTGGGATACATGGAAACAAGCTTATGCAATGGCGCACTTCAACCCAGAAGTAGCAAAAGACAACATTCGTGCGATGTTCGCTTACCAAATCCAAGCCGATGATTCGGTTCGTCCATGGGATGAAGGCTACGTGCCAGACTTGCTTGCTTACAACCTTAGCCCTGAGCGCGGCGGTGACGGTGGCAACTGGAACGAACGTAACACTAAGCCAAGCCTTGCTGCATGGGCTGTAATGGAAGTGTACAAAACTACTGGCGACAAAGAATGGATCGAAGAGATGTATCCAAAGCTAGTTGCTTATCATGATTGGTGGCTACGTAACCGTGACAACAACGGTAACGGCATCCCAGAATACGGTGCTGCACTAGACAAAGCGCACAACACACCTGAAGGCGATATGTTCTTCACAGTAGTACGTGGCGACGAACATGAAACTATCGTAGGCCAAGAAGCGCTAGATAAAGTGGTAGCAGAAGGCGGTTACGACTTCATCGAAAGCCCTGCACAAATCGCAGCGTCTTGGGAATCAGGTCGTGATGATGCTGCAGCATTTGGCTTTATCGATATCGATCAGCTAAACGAATATGTAGCAAATGGCGGCAAGCGTTCTGATTGGGACGTAGAGTTTGCTCAAAACCGCGCGGAAGACGGCACGCTATTAGGTTACTCACTACTCCAAGAATCTGTTGATCAAGCAAGCTACATGTACAGCGACAACAAGTACCTAGCTGAAATGGCAGACATTCTTGGTAAAGATACTGACGCGAAGGAATTCCGTGAAAAAGCCGAGCATTTATCAAACTACATCAATACTTGTATGTTCGATGAAAGCACTAACTTCTTCTACGACATTCGTATCGAAGATAAACCGCTAGCAAATGGCTGTGCGGGTAAACCAATCGTAGAACGTGGTAAAGGTCCTGAGGGTTGGTCTCCACTGTTCAACGGTGCAGCAACACAAGATCACGCTGATGCGGTTGTTTCAGTCATGAAAGACACTGAAGAATTCAACACTCACGTTCCACTTGGTACCGCTGCACTATCAAGCCCAGCGTTTGGTCCTGATATCTACTGGCGTGGACGTGTTTGGGTGGATCAGTTCTACTTCGGCTTAAAAGGCATGGAAAGCTACGGCTACCGTGATGATGCTATCGAGATGGCTGGTGCTTTCTTTGATAACGCTGATGGCCTGATTCAAGATGGTCCAATCCGTGAGAACTACAACCCACTGACTGGCGATCAACAAGGTGCACCGAACTTCTCTTGGAGTGCAGCTCACCTTTACATGCTATACAACGACTTCTTTACTGACGCAGAGTAATTTAGTCTTGAAAGACAGCCAGTCTATCAATCTGCCTATTGATAAGCTGGTTACTTACAAAGTATGAATAAAAAGCGTTAGAGTTGGGGCTCTAGCGCTTTTTCTTTTAATGAATCAGAAATAGGTAGTTAGAGGACCTGTTAGTTAATAACTGGTCGCTGATCTCTATAATAACAGCCAACATTTGATCTACGTTTTCATTATTTTTATTCATATAAAATCAACAAGTAACAATTTAATAAAAACCACAACTGCATATTCATTGATATACGTTACCAATCAGTGTCTAATGGGCGGATACGATATTACGAGGTAAACCATGGCAACGATCAAGGATGTAGCTAAAGAAGCAGGTGTTTCCGTTGCTACCGTTTCACGCGTCTTAAATAAATCACCAAAAGCCAGCAAAGCATCCACTGACTTAGTGAATAAAGCGATGAAGCAACTCGGTTACAGACCCAATGCTGCTGCTCGTGCACTCGTAAATCAAAGCAATCAAACCATTGGTATATTAGTTTGTGACGTTTCTGAACCCTTCTTTGGCTGCATGGTTAAAGCCATTGATAAGGTTGCTCATGAGCACAATAAGCACATCCTCATTGGCAATGGCTACCATAACGCCGAAGACGAAAAGAAAGCGATTGAACTGCTGATCAATAACGGATGTGAAGCATTAGTCGTTCATTCCAAAGCGCTTTCTGATGCAGATCTCATCGCATACGCCAATGAAATTAAAGGATTGGTGATCATCAACCGCCATATTCCAGAGCTGGCTGAGCGCTGCATTTCACTAGATAACTTTAGAGGCTCATACCTCGCCACTGAGCTACTGATTCGAAATGGGCACCATAAAATTGCCTGTATCGCTTCAAATCATCAAATTGATGATGCAAAAGACCGAGTGGAAGGTTATTTGGCAGCCCTAAAAGCACACGATATTGAACTGACAAGCAGCTACATTGAATACGCAGAGCCTTACAGTGAAGGAGGTGAAAGCGCAATGACAAACATGCTGACCAAGTCTATCGATATGACAGCCGTGGTTTGTTACAACGATTATATGGCTGCAGGCGCGCTTTCCGTTGCAAAAGAAAATGGCATTCAATCACCGAATAAGCTCTCTATCGTTGGCTTTGATGACGGCATTATCGCCAAATATGTCTCCCCTCGCCTAACAACGGTTCGCTACCCTGTAGAACTTATGGCACAAAAGGCAGCGGAACTCGCGTTAACCTTAGCCAAAGGCATCGATAGCTCAGAGCAAGCTTTCTGCTTCTCGCCAACGTTAGTGCAAAGAGACTCTGTTATGCAAAACAAAGCGGCATTAGTCGCCTGAAGTCGAAAGAGTTTGAGCTTCGTTTAAAAAGAACATAAAAAAATCCCCGGCCATTAAGCCGGGGATTTTTATTTAACGGTTCGCAGATTTAAGTCCAATTACGAAAAAAGCGAGAATGTATATTGGTATTGCTCAGCTTCAAGTAAGTACTCACTATGAACACTAGGGCTCCAAGAGTCATCACCACCAATTCCCATGTGGAAACCATCAACGCGTACATAAATAAAATCGTCTTTCACAAGCTCATTGGTGTGCTTCGCTTGAGCCAGTGAATCAATTGAATAACGACTTACCGAGAAGTGGAAATCACCTTCAATATTAACGTCACCCACTTGCGCCTGCTTCACATCGCAACGTAGACCATTTTCACTTGGGAAGATGTAATCCACATGCATCTCATCAACGCTTGATTGATAGTGACCAACACGCGCCGCCATGATGCGATCTGGGTAGTTCTCGTAAGGGCCACGGCCAAACCAATCTACTTGAACATCTTCACTTTGAGTATGAGTACTTCCCTTACTCAACGGAATGGCAAACTCAGCACCAACACGTGGTAGCGATGGCAAGCCTTGCGCCGCTTGAACGTTCACTAGACACTCAACCTTGCCAGAAGATTGCACCTTGTATTGCCAATCTGAAATAAACACAGTGCGTCCGTCGACTTCGTGCTTATGACGAGAAGAGACGATTACGAATTGCCCAACCGTATTCACTGCAAAATTAACACAGCTTGACTCGATTCGGTTAAGACCTGCTTTCGCCCAACGTGCAGCCCAGGTATTTGGGTCGACTCGGTCAACTTCACTAGTGCCAATGTCGTTATCGATAGGAGCACGATAGAAGTTATCTTTGATTGCACGAGCTAACAGTGCTTTACCGTCTTGCAAAGCGTTCTCTAAGTGACCGGTTTGCTTGTTAAACGTCAGAGTTAACGCTGATGTAACCACTTCAACACTAAGTTCAGACTCATTGATGGTCATGTTCGACGCAGCGGAAGTCTCTTCCGTCAATAACAGCTCATTACTGCCGGGCAGAGTAAACTGCGCAATAGCAGTTAGGTGACCAGCATCTGCCCACGCAGTATCAGACTGAAGTGATACATCAATATTCAAGTGATACGTTTTGCCCACTTTTGGCGTTGGAAGCTCAACGGCTAATTCAAATTCTTGCTTTGATTCAGGCAGCATCGCAAGTTCAAACTCACCTTGTTTGATAGTGATGCCATCTTCAACCAGTTGCCATGTTAGCGTTTCATTCAAACCTTTGGTAAATAAGTACTCACTAACTACAGTTAATTTCAACGCATTGCTTAAACCGAGGTTTAGCTCTTTTTCATTGATCTTGAATTGGTAGAACTGCTGCGCTTTTTTCACTTCCCAAAGGTGTGGATGTGGCGTGCGATCAGGAAATACTAAACCGTTGATACAGAACTGGCGATCATTGATCGTGTCACCAAAATCACCACCATATGCCCAGTACTCTGTTCCTTGGTCATCAGTTTTAGTGATGCCTTGGTCAACCCAGTCCCAGATAAAGCCACCTTGCAGACGTGGGAACTTACGGAAAGCATCCCAGTACTGATCAAAGCTACCTAAACTGTTGCCCATTGCATGAGCATATTCACACAAGATAAACGGGCGATCTTCACCCGGTTGGCTAATTTCGTTTTTAATGGACCAACGCTTAATGCCTTCACCGTCGTTCTCTTCATCAACACGTGCGTACATTGGGCACAAAATATCTGTTGCGGCGGTTCGTGAGCCGCCACCTTCGTATTGAACCACACGTGTGTTATCGCGCTGTTTTGTCCACTGGTACATAGCATGGTGATTCAGACCAATGCCTGATTCATTACCCAAAGACCAAATAATCACCGATGGATGATTTTTATCACGCTCAACCATACCGATCATGCGGCGCATGTACGCGGATAACCAGCTTGGATCTTCAGAAAGGTTACGCATTGGAAATTGACCATGCGTTTCAATGTTCGCTTCATCAACCACGTATAAGCCATACTCATCACACAGTTGATACCAACGTGGATCGTTCGGGTAATGCGCAGTACGTACGGCGTTGAAATTGAATTTCTTCATCATTCTGACATCTTCAACCATGCTCTCATAGCTAACGGCATGACCAAGCTCAGGGTGATGTTCGTGACGGTTCGCACCACGGATCAATACCGCTTTTCCGTTCACTTTTAGCAAACCATCGGTGATTTCTACGCTGCGGAAACCAATCGAATACGCTTCGCACTCAATGAGTTGTTGCTCTTCATTTTCGAGGCTACTATCAACAAGGCTCACCACAACGCGGTACAGATACGGTGACTCTGCACTCCATTTGTTCGGGTTCGCAACATCAATGGCATGAATGACTTTGTTATTCCAGCCACCTTTCTCATCGATATCGACATTATTCGTTGATTCTGCTTTATGGCTCGCGACTAACTCACCTTCTGCATCAAATAGTTTTATGCTAACCGCGTGTTTGTCGCTGTTTTGGTTTAGCGTCGTTGTGACGTTCAATACTGCGTCTTGATAGACATCATCGAGAGTTGTAACCACATCAACATCGGCAATGTGTACTTCAGGTTTGCTGATCAGAGAAACCTCACGGAATATTCCGCTTAACCACCACATATCTTGATCTTCAAGGTATGAGCCGTCAGACCAACGGATAACCATCACCGCCAGTTGGTTCTCACCTTCATTAACGAAATCACTCAAATCAAATTCGGCAGGCAAGCGGCTGTCTTGTGAGTAACCAACCCATTTACCATTACACCAGATATGGAATGCTGAATTCACACCTGCAAATTGAATGCGTAGCTGACGCTGGCACCAATCACTGTCTAGGTTGAACGAAGTGCGGTAGCAACCCGTTGGATTATCATTTGGTACGTATGGAGGGGTGTCGTCAAACGGGTACTTAACGTTGGTGTAAATAGGTTTATCATGGCCTTCCATCTGCCAGTTACTTGGAACGGTAATTTCGCTCCACTGAGCAACATCAAACTCTTCATCCATGAAGTTATTAGGCACTGATTCTGGCTGTTCAAACAGCTCAAACTTCCATTGACCATTCAGTGATACATTATTCTCTGAAGGCTCAGCATTACGAGCGCTTAGCTCTGTTGTGTAAGCATTCAATGTAGTGTGCGGATTAAGAGTATTAGCATGAGTCACATGTTGGTTTTCCCAATCACGCGCTCGTAGGATTTCTTCAAAACTTTTCATTATTATTCATGCCTAGTGATGTTAAACAGCGAAGACCTATGTAAACGTTTCCACTCTATCTAAGGAAAACTAACCTTGTCAAAAAAAGTGCGACTGGCTGTGATTTAGATCGCTTCATTTTTTAAAATTAGCACTTACATAATCTTGGTGAATTGATCGTACTGGGTTGAAAAAAGGCAGTAGATCGTTAGATTCACTGCCTTTCTAAGGTTTACTCTTTAAGCTATTTAACGGCAGATACGATAGTAACCGTCGTCATAGGTTCAATAACGTAGCCCTGTTCAAACTGACCTACATTTTCAAGATTGTGATTTTTATTGGTGACATAGACCTCTGAATCAGCAAGCTCAATCTTCGCCGTATTTAGCTCTAAAGGCATTGCTTGTGTGGATGATGCATTAACCACAACAGTCACTAGCTGACCTTCTTCTTCACTGTAATAAGAAGAAGCCATTAGGCCATTAAGATCATCATGACCATCTAAAGAGACACGCTCGAAGCCCGGTCGGATAAAGCGGCTGTAGTTACCAACTGTCCAAAACAGTTTTGTTTCTTCCAACGTATCTGCATCTAATGATGAATCGATTTTCAGTAGGCCATCTTTGTAGTTATATGGCGTTACCGCTAACCACCAGTGCCATGCCGAGGCATTAAGACGCGTTAAATCACGGTGCATAACTTTGGCTACATGAATAGCTAAATCCATGTCATCCGCCTCATAACCATGACCGCCAAAGCTGCGTACATCACCTTCACCGCCTAAGATACAAATTTCACTCATCCAGATTTCAGCACCCGGAGAGACTGAATCTACGTTCTGGCGCAGTAAATCACGCAAATCACCCATACGCTCTGGAACGTGATCTGACCAATAACCGTGTACCGAGATCTTATTGTGTAGAACGTCTCTCATTTGCTCGTCACCAAGCAGCTCATCAATGTAGTTCTTATATAAGCCTTGATTACGGCTATTCATTGCGCCGGTATAGGCACCATGATCAAATTGTATTTTGTATTCATCACTCAGTGCAGCGGTGTATTCCACCACTTCAGCGCCATCAACCGCGACGGGTGTAGAAAGGTTTGCTTGTTTTAGTGCGTCGTCTAATTTGAAGTAAAGAGACTTTAGTTCATCCATGTTGTAGCGGTTCGCTTCCTGTGGCGTACCACCTTCCCAGTCCCATGTAGGCTCATTAATTGGGCTGATGTGATTAACCGGAACACCCGCTTCTTTTTGCAGGTAATCCAAAACTGAAACCATGAAGTTTACAAAGTTCTCTTCTTGTTCAGGGTCTAAGTTGGTTGAACCTACCCCACCAAAGTCGGTGAAGTTTGCAGGATAAGTTAGACCATTTTTGGTTGCCCAGTGTGGAGGGCTGTTAATAAATGCAACGAACTCATCGACACCTAACGCTTGTGCTTCTTGCATCATGCGGATCTGACCAAGCTGTTTACTCGTATCAATCTCACCATTAGGTTCAGCCATTAATAACTCAGCACGACGAAAGGTATCCGAGATTTGGCTAGAACGACCTTGCTCAGCACTGCCTGCACCAATATTCACTCTCCATGCAGATAACCCAATACCATTTTCAGTCGAGAACAGAAGCTCCGCTAGCTGCTCAACGTGCTCTTCTTGGCCATTCTCAATCCAGTGATTGATCAGCGGATTGATTGTCCAAGCATCAGAAGCACCAAAGCTATGCATAGTTTGATAAGTCGTTGAGGTATCAACAGCAAGTTGTGATGCATTATCACTGACTACGCGATTCGCAGCCGAGTCATTTGATGCACCACTACAGCCAGCTAGCAGCAAAGATCCAACAAGGGCAGCAGTAATAGGTTTCAATTTAAAGTTCGTTAACATAGTTGTACTTCTTATCGTTATCTGTAGGGAAATGGATATAACACCCAATCAATGTAAACGATTCCATTTTAATTTATTAAAGTGAATATATACGTGATCCAAAACTCATTTTTAGGGAACCTGAAGAAGTTCAGTTTCATAATGATAATTTAAATGACAATAAATCCCCTTATAATCAATATGTTATGTGGCACATGAAATACTTACTTACACATCTCCTATTTTGGATGTGTGAGCAGCATCATTTTTCATCAAAATCACGATTGCAAACGTTTACACTCTTTTCTAATCTCTGCTTCGAACATCTATCCCTCTTACAAAAATAGTCGGAAATAATAATGAAAAAAACTCTTACCTCTATCGCCGTTGCTTGCTCATTAGCTACTGCAGTGCCAGCTACAGTAAGCGCTCACGAAGTTTATCGTGATGGCGCACGTTCTCTACATCTAGGCGGACGCCTATTCACTCTTTACCAAAGCTACGATGAAAAGCACTTTACTCAAGATGGCGATCAATATGCAGATCCTCAAGGTAATTGGAGCAACATGAATGCACGTATCAACGTATACGGAGAGCGCCAATTAAGTGCAGACCTTAAGTTTGCTGGTTTCTTTGAGCGTGAATTTGCTGCAAATGAAAATGATGAGCAGCGTGCCCTTTGGATTGGTGTCGAGAGCCAAGAGTACGGCCGTCTAACCTTTGGACGTGAAGAGAACGTACTGTGGAACGTCCGCCCGATGGCGGATATTGTTTCAGAGTCTATATTTGACGGTCGCCGAATCGTGGGTGCGCAAGATGGTGAGAACTGGTGGAATGACAACACCATTGCCTACAAAGTATGGAAAGAAAAATTCGATTTCTCAGCAGCTTATGTTCTAAACAGTGGTGATACCCATGACGGAGCTACTAGTTTTAACATGTCTGGTAAATACAAAACTGATTTTGGTTTAGATATTGGTCTGGGCTATGTTTACGGCAAAGAAAAAGAAATGGACTGGGGTAATGGCATATACAAAGAAAATGAAACTCAGCACCAATACTGGGCGGGTTTACAGTACCGTATTGCTAGTTGGACCTTTGGTGGCGTAGCCTCTTTTGCAGACATCCAAGACACGGCTACAAATAAGAAAGATGAATGGTTCGATTTTGAAGTGGCCGCTACTTACGACATTAATCAGTGGACACTTGGGGCGGTATACGCACAACGTAACACTGAAGTGAAAGGGTCGTATACTCCAAGCGGTGACGAAGGTATGCGCTCGGGTAAGTACTCTGAAACTGACGCCATCAACTACGGCGCAACCTACCATGTAACTGATCACTTTAAAGTATTTGGTGTATTAGCATTTAATGATTCAGATAAGAGTGAAGAAACTAAATGGCACTTAGGTATTGAGTACTACTTGTAATCAGCAATATTAATAAAATTTTACTGTCCTTAATTAAAGCGATGCATTAGCATCGCTTTCTTTTTTGAACCACGTCACACTTTTTAAGGGTTTCTTACATGCCAAACACAGCCAAACGCATGAGTATTGTTGCGCTAACATGGCCTATATTTATAGAGGTTTTGTTACGAACAGCGCTAAATACCAGCGATGTGTTTATGCTAAGTAGTTACTCAGATAAAGCCGTCTCCGCTATTGGCGTTGTCACGCAAATCTCTTTCTTTCTTCTTATCGTTTCAAGCATGGTAAGTAGCGGAAGCAGCATTTTAATTGCTCAATACCTTGGCGCAGGAAATAAAGAAAAAACACACCAAGTAAACGTCGCTAGTTTTGTATTGGCACTTGGCGTCGGTGTAATACTAAGTTTGTTTGCTTGTTTTTCAGCGTTCTACCTACTGCCTTTTCTCAGCCTAGAAGCTGAAGTTCTTAGCTACGCAAAAGAGTATCTGGTGATTAGTGGCAGTTTTACTTTTGTCGTCACGTTTGGCGTGGTGATCTCAACGATCATGCGATGCCATGGCTACTCAAAGTCACCGATGATCATTAATTTGATCGCAGGGGTGATCAACCTAATTGGTAACTACATTGCGCTTTATCAACCGTTCGGACTCCCTGTTTACGGAGTATCAGGCGTCGCCATAGCAACCGTCGTTAGCCAAATTGTCAGCACACTATTGCTCTTTGCAATGCTTAGATACTGCTCAATACCGCTAAAACTGGCTCAATACCGTGTGATTCCAAAAGCGGTTTACAAAAAAATAGTGAAAATCGGTGCGCTTAATGCAGGTGAAGTACTCTCTTATAATATGGCTCAGATAACCATTATGTATTTCGTCATATCAATGGGAACCGCTTCAGTAGCCGCTTACACCTATGCACAAAACATTGCTCGAATCGCTTTTGCTTTCTCTTTAGCCCTTGGTCAAGCCACACAAATCCAAACAGGCTATTACATTGGAAAACAATACATCGACGAAATTTGGCAACGAGTGCAGTGGTACTTTGTTGCAGGGTTTATTGTCTCAGTATTGATGATGGGCTTGTTCTACCTATGTCGCTTCTCAATACTCAGCATTTTCACCCAAGATCCAGAAATCATACAGCTCACTGCGGCTCTGATTGGCGCTTCTATTTTTCTAGAAGCAGGCCGTGCGTTTAATTTGGTGTTTATCTCGGCTCTCAAAGCCAGTGGTGATATCAAATTCCCCGTAAAAATGGGCATCATTAGCATGTGGGGGATTGGGGTCGTGATGAGCTATATACTCGGCATTCACTGGAGTATGGGCGTTCTTGGTGCATGGATAGCCATCGCCATGGATGAATGGTTTAGAGGCCTTATTATGGTTAGACGCTGGCGCAGTAAAATATGGTTGCAGTTTAAGCTGTAGAACAATTCAATATAATAAAACCTGTCTCTATTTTCATCTCCCAATTATGCGAATGAGATGGGTTTTACATACGAATAAAAAACGATTTTCAATTGAAAATGTTTCCAATTTTAAACGTAATTTAAAAATTGTAACAAGAGAATAACCCCTACCCGAAAATCATTTTTCCAACCCTGTTAATCGATATAATTCAGTCTTTAAAATCTTAAAAAATAGAGGATTAACATGGACCTTAATGTAGCTTCAGTTCTAATCATGGGATCAGCTAGCGTAGTCGCAATTGTCGTAGGTTTATACTTAGGACTCTCACGAGCAGCCAGCTAATCACTCAAAAGAGTCGCTCTACTATTTACGCTATACACCCAAATAGGAGCGACTTTCTTCTTGTCGACACTCTAACCGTTTTTCCCAAACTCTCTGGCAACCCTACAAGCCTCTAGGACATCAACTCGAACTCTGATATCGCTATCATTACTTCATTCTCAAAAGCTAATTAGTCACACCTTTGAATGTGGATCAATATTGCAGCTTCAGGGTCTAAGATCGGTAAACTCAAACCTACCTTTTGTAGCAAACTCCCCTTCACCATGAGTGGACTTTCTTCGGTCCAAGCTGGCTGACACTTCATTAGGCCCGAACTTGATTGTGGGAAGCTAACTAGTGTGACTAGATAGTGACTCTCCCCCTCTAGCATCGCAAGCTTTAGCGGCTCCATGAGCATGTATTCAGGCATTGCCAGTTGCGCGACTGTGATGAGCATTTGCTTCTCATCAAACACTCCGTACGCCTGTCGGCCCTTGTCTTGGCTATCTAGATAAAAGCTTTGCCCTGAATGAAGCAATGGTCTAAAACGTTTATGTAGATTGATATAGTGCTTAAACTCCAGCTTCTCTTGTTCAGTTTCAGCAACAGGATCCAGCTCTACCCCCATATGGCCAAACAACGCGGTTAAACCTCGAAAGTGAATGTCATGGATTCGACGCGTGGTGTGGCTTTTTTTAGGGCCTATGTGCGCGCCCATAAGCTCTGGTGGGAAAAATATACTCATGTTGCGCTGAATTGTTTGTCTCTCTAACGCATCGTTGC
This sequence comes from Vibrio lamellibrachiae, assembly GCF_050337265.1. Classification (NCBI taxonomy): domain Bacteria; kingdom Pseudomonadati; phylum Pseudomonadota; class Gammaproteobacteria; order Vibrionales; family Vibrionaceae; genus Vibrio; species Vibrio lamellibrachiae. The sequence goes on along the minus strand of NZ_JAKJSU010000008.1, from coordinate 208,607 downwards.
AGTCTGACGTCCAAAAACGGCAGGTATAGCGCAAAATCTCATAATCCATCCGCCCGCCCCCAGAGGAGCATGATTCAATCTCTACATCTGGGTGAGCTTGATTTAACTTCTCCAGTAGGCGATACAAGGCACGAGTTTGACCATGGACTGCCGCTCGTCCAAGGTGGCTAGCCTGTACGATTTCTCGGTTCATATCCCACTTCAAATAGCCGATATTATGATCAGCTAGCAAAGTGTTTAGTGCGCCATATAGGTAATCAAAACAGTCTGGATTTTGTAGGTTAAGCAGATATTGGTTACGCCCAGTGATAGAGCAGTATCCGTCAGTAGCTAATAACCAATCAGGGTGAGAACGAAACAGATCGGAATCGGGATTAAACATCTCGGGCTCAACCCATAGACCAAACTCCATTCCCAGATCATTAACCTGTTCGATCAGCGGAGATAACCCTTGAGGATACTTAGTTTTATCCACCAACCAGTCACCTAACGCCGCTTTATCATTGTTACGTCCTTTGAACCAACCATCGTCGATAATGAATCTTTCAACACCAATTTTAGCGGCTTCAGAAATCATCTCACTCAGGTAACTAGGTTTGTGATCAAAATAGATTCCTTCCCAAGTGTTGAGATGGACAGGTCGAACTTTCGCGTCATCAAATCGAATCAAGTTCTCGCGAATAAAACGGTGGAAATGTTTTCTCAACCCATTGATGCCCCTTGAACTGTAACTGGCGTAAAGCGTAGGGGTTTGATAACGCTCGTTTTGATTTAATTGCACCTCGCCCGGCAGCAATAACTCTCCGGCTTGCATCAAACGACGACCATCACTTTTCACCTCAGCTTTCCAGCGATGATTACCACTCCATGCTAAGTGAAAGCCCCAAACCTGCCCCTGTTGTTCTGAGAAACTCTCTTCGCCAATCAAACATCCTGGAAAGTATTCGTGTGAAGTTCTTCCTCGGCGGTTCTCTTGGGTAAATTGACCATGATGCAATGCCGTTCGTTGCGACTGTAACTCCCTACTCCATCGCCCATGAAATGAGAGAACTTCATTCGCTTGATAGGGAAGAGGAAGCGTTAGAGTAAACTGATTAAGAGATAGAAAATCTTGATGGATATTAGTGACGCTCATTCGCTTTGAAAGCACGTTTGATACTTCATCTAAAGTCATCTCAATAGATACGTTTAACGATGCCAGTTCATCTCGGCACTCTATCACTAGAGTCTGCCCTGTCTGTTGATGAGAGTGGTAATCTAGCTGAGGCGACCAAGCTTGCCCATCTCGATGCGCTTCAATGCCCAGAGAGCCGAAGTTCGCTCGGCCAAGTTCAGGACACAGAGTAATCGGAATATCTTCATCGATTCGAGCTTGCATCAATCCTCTATCAGTCAACGATAAAAAGCTCTCAATCTGCTGATGACTTAATAACTCTAACTTCTCTCCCCAATAGATGATCGCAGGGCTAGGCAACAAATTAATAAGAATGGTGGAATCTTGGCTATTGAGTTGGATTGTTTTATTCATCAGCGTCGCTCTGGCATAGTCTTAAACGAACATACTCTAAAGGCATGTTATGAAAAAAAAAGCAGTGCTCATGCACTGCTTTTTGTTTATCTAATACGTTATCAGGTTCAAATACGGTAGCTAGGGGGAAAATCTACAGACTTGGTATACGCAAACCATCTTTAAATAAGTGCGTATTTTCGAGTGCGAAGCTAAACGTCATTACATCACCACGCTGCGCTTCCATATCACCAGAAACATGAATCTTATAGTTATGATGTCCGCCCACTTCACCAAACAAATAAGTACTGTTACCTAGTCGCTCAATATCGCTCATGGTGAATTTTAATTGGTTTGGTAACTCAACACCTGCGGCATGATGCTCTGGGCGAAGTCCAAACGTGACCTTATCGCCAATCGACAAACGGGCAGCTTCACACGTCAATGTAAACGACTGTTGATCAGGCAAGATGATAGTAACTGAGTTACCTTGAATCGCGGTAATCGTTGCTGGCAGCATATTCATTTTGGGAGAGCCGATAAAACCGGCTACGAACTCATTTTGTGGGTAGTTGTACAGCTCTAATGGTGACCCTACCTGTTCAACTTGACCATCACGGAGTACAACAATCTTGTCAGCTAAAGTCATCGCTTCAACCTGATCGTGCGTTACGTAGATCATTGTTGTATCTAGCTCACGGTGCAGGTTTGAAATCTGCAGACGCATATCAACACGCAACTCTGCATCGAGGTTTGATAGTGGCTCATCAAACAGGAATACTTTTGGATCGCGAACAATAGCTCGGCCGATAGCCACACGCTGACGTTGACCACCAGACAGATCTTTTGGCTTACGCTCCATTAGTTGATCAAGCTGAAGAGCTTTTGCTGCTCTGTCTACACGACTTGCGATCTCCTCTTTCGGGAAACCGTTCATCTTCATGCCAAAGCCCATGTTCTCTTGTACCGTCATGTGCGGATACAGTGCGTAAGATTGAAATACCATGGCAATGCCACGCTCAGATGGATCAAGGTGGTTAACTACTCGGTTTTCAATTTCTAGATCGCCAGAAGTAATCTCTTCAAGGCCTGCAACCAAACGCAGCAACGTTGATTTACCACAGCCCGATGGCCCTACAAAAACAACAAATTCACCCTGTTTGATATCGAGATCAACACCCTTGATCACTTTTGTATCGCCGTAGTTTTTTACAATTTTAGATAGCTTGATGTCAGCCATAATTCTTCCTCAGGATGTGTACAACGCTTTCGTTAAACACGTCTTTATCGAGTTAATTTGTTCATAGCCAAGCGCAGCATTGTCGCTTGGCCCATTATTCTTTTTATTCGTATCGGTTGTGTCTATTTAACTGAACCTGTCATACCTGCTACAAACTGCTTCTGCATTAAGAAGAACACAGCGAGCGTCGGCAATGTGGCCAAGACCGTCCCAACCATAATGACGCTGAAGTCAGGGAAGTAAGCCGATGACATGGATGACAACACTAAGTTGATCGTTTTAAGCTCTGCCGATTGCAATACAATCAGCGGCCATAGGAACGCATTCCATGAGCCCATAAAGACGATAATGAATGCCGCTGCGTAGGTTGTTTTCATCACAGGAAGATAAACGTATAAGTAGATCTTCCATTCAGAAACACCATCAACTCTGGCTGCATCGATCAACTCATTAGGAAATGCTTTGGTGCACTGCCTAAAGTAGAAAACGATAAATACCGATGCGACCGTTGGTAAGATAACCGCGAAGTGCGTATCCAATAAATTCAGCTTCGCCATCATGGTGAACAGCGGGATCATCATGGCTGCAAATGGGATCATCATGGTTAACAGCATCGCGGTATAAACGCGATCACGATTACGGTTCTTGTAAATTTCAAACCCGTAGCCCGCCATCGATGAAATAAGCAGTGTTAGCAGAGTACTTAAAATCGCGATTTTTGCCGTGTTACCAAAAATCAAAGTGATATCAACTTGCTCTGCAAATCGAGCTAAGTTAACAAACAGCTGATCGCCAAACGTGAACTTACCTGTGTTGATTTCTGTTGTGGTATTCGTTGTCGAGACCAGCATCCAGTAAAAAGGGAACAAGGAAACAACCGACGCAATAGTTAACATTGCGTACATAAAAACAGTAGATATTTTTGTTTTAGACATTATTTATCCTTAGCGATTCTGAATTGAAGCATAGCTAAGATAGCTGCGAAGAAAACGATGACGTAAGAGACTGTCGCGGCATAGCCAAAGTTAGGGACAAACTTAAATGACAGGTCATAGATGTACATCGACAACGTCATGGTTTCGTTTGCAGGTCCACCTTCCGTAATGTTCATCACTTCATCAAACAGCTGCAACGTACCGATCGTCGACATCACGGTGGTAAATAATATAACGGGCTTAAGCAGTGGAACCGTAATGAAGAAGAACTGCTTCACTTTGCTCACGCCTTCAATCGTAGCGGCTTCATAAATCGACTTATCAATGTTCTGCATTGCTGATAAGAAAAAGATCATGTTGTAGCCTGTCCAGCGCCAAGTGATCGCTAGAATGATGGTGACTTTTGCCCAAAATGGGTCAGACAACCATGGAATTGGGTCTGCAACTATTCCAGCCCAAAGCAAGAACTGGTTCATTATCCCTTCATAAGCAAACATACTTTTGAATAGAATTGAGTAGGCAACCAGTGATGTCACACACGGTAAGAAAATCGCAAGTCTAAACAACCCACGGAACTTCAAGTTAGGTGAGTTTAGACATGAAGAGAGCACCAAAGAGAGGAAGATCATTACCGGCACTTGGCACAGTAAGAAAATAAAGGTATTGGTCAGTGCTTTTATAAAAAATGGGTCGTTAAATAAACGCTCAATATTGCCAAATCCTACAAACTCCACCATGACACCGCGGCCAGAGTGCAGCGACATCCATAAAGAGTTTAGGATTGGGTAGATCATAAATAGAGCCACAAGCGTGACCGCAGGCAAAACGAACGCCCAACCATTTATGTCATAAAACCGGTGAAAACTTTTGTTTTTCATTTTCTTATCTGTCGAGTTTGCTAGCGTTGCACTACTCATTAAACATACCTATTAAATTAAGGCACTTTCAGCGTAGTCATTCGGTAATACGAAGTCTTAGCGCTGAGTAAGTGCCTTGTAAGCCGTATTAACGTAATTGATATTCTAGTTGCTGTTGAACGCGCTCAAGCATTGTATCAACAGGCATACCCTGCATCAGCGCTGGCATTTGTGAACTGATTGCGTTATCTACTTCATACGTATAGATACCGTAGTTCACTTGTGGGATATCAACTAACCAGCCAGCGAAATCAGAGTAAATTTGTTGCCCTGCAAAGAAATCAGATGTGTATTTGTACGCTTCAGATTTTGCAGAAGGTAAGTAAGAACCTACCGCACCGCGCTCTTTCAAAATCGTTTCGTAGAAATTCACGTCTTTCGCGTAAACGTCATTTAAGAAATCAATCGCCGTATCGGTTACTTTCGACGTACCTAATACGTACCAACTTGAACCGCCAAGGTTAGAGGCATTAACCGCCCCTTCTTTTGATAGTTTTGGTGTCGGTGCAATTGACCATTTACCCGTTTGATCATCGGATGCTTTCACTGAAGGTGTAATCCAAACACCGGTTGTGATCGTTGCAACTTGGCCGCGGTTAACGGTACCCACCCATTCAGACCAACCAACAGCAGGGCGAGAAAGATCATCAGACATCAACTGCCTAAACACTTCTAGTGCTTCTTTAAGTGATTCGTTGTTTACAAGGTTTAGAGAACCGTCTTCATTGAAGTACCACTCACCGCCAGACTGCATCATGATACGAATCATGGCTAAGTCATCTGGGTTGGTTCCAAGCATCGCAACGCCTGTTTTCTCTTTTACTTGCTTACCAATTTCAATATAACGTTCCCAAGTAATGTTGTGCATATCTTCAGCGCTGAACCCTGCTTTTTCCAGAATATCAGTACGGTAGTACATGCCCGTTACGCCCGTATCAAAAGGCATTCCGTATACGTCACCGTTGTAGCTCATCACGCTCACTTTGTAAGGAGCAAAAGCGCTATAATCCACTTTCTCAGTCATTGGAGCAAATGAACCTGGGTAGGATTGTAGATACTTTTGTGCATTGTAATCTTCAATAAGGACAACATCTGGCAGAGCAGACGTTACGCCAGACGCCAACATGGTATGAAGTTTCTGTTCAACCTCACCTTTAGAAAAGTCGATGATGTTAAATGTCACATCAGGATTCTCTTTGGTGTAACGTGCTGCCGCTTCTTCCATAATGGCTACGTTAAAGTTTGGATCCCATGCCCACACAGTAACTTCTTCAGCCAATAAAGCCTGGCTAAACAGCGACATACCGATAGCAGAAGCAATCAATCCTTTGGTCATCGTCTTTTTCATTGTGTTATCTCTCTTATTGTAGGGAACGCTTTGGTAACGTTTACACAAAATCTATCATTTAAGAAAATGAACAGTTAGTCATGAACGTGAAAACTGTGATCTGAGAAATAACAGACACCAACACCGTGAGAAAGATCACGCCCACACGAGGCTGTATATAATGAATAGGCTTTAATATATTTAGCCGACAACTAAGTTACAAACAATATTATCAATAGTAAATTTAGGGAGAATGCTTATCAAAAAGAACTCGAAACAACTTAATAAATATATTTACCATGTTGTTTTCGAACCGATTTGGAAACGATTACATAAAGAGAGGACGTGTAGTTGGGTGTTATACAATAAGTTTGAAGTATAGTCAGAGATGACGACCGACGTAGCAAATAAGGTATGGGCTTAAGGAGAGTATGGGGGTGCTCTGAATGATCCAAGTTTCTATTGATAATAGAGTGCAAAAAAGCGCCAAGGGGAACCTTAGCGCTCAATAGTTACGTGACCTAATATTTAATCGTATCTTAAAGCTGCAACACTATTTCTTGTTCGCGTACTTCATTGAATCGAGCGCGACCGCAAAGATAATGATCCCGCCTTTAATAATGTATTGCCAGTAAGGGCTTACGCCGATGTAGGTCATACCGTAGTTAATGATAGTAAAGATAAGAACCCCAGTTACTACCCCCATTACACTACCAACACCACCAGCAAATGACACGCCACCCACCACACAGGCAGCGATGGCGTCTAGCTCGTACATGAAGCCTAAGTTATTAGTTGCACTACCTATGCGCCCCGCTTCCAACATGCCGCCAAATGCGTAGAACACACCGGATAATGCATAGATTTTAAGTAAAGTAATAGGAACATTAACACCGGATACTTTCGCCGCTTCTGGGTTACCACCAATCGCGTAAATGTTCTTACCAAAGACGGTTTTATTCCACAGTACCCAGACAAAACCAATCGCAAAAATAGCGTAGAAAGTTAAGTATGAAAGCCTAAAGTCACCGAGGCGAATAAACCCTTGAGCAAACTCAGAAAAACGATCATCAAAGCCAGCGATTGGGGATGCTCCTACTGAGTCAAAGTAGAGCGAGTTAACGCCGTACACCATGATCATTGAGCCCAAGGTGGCGATAAATGGCGTCACTTTTAAATACGCGACGATAATACCGTTGATCAGGCCAATCAAAGCGCCAACTGCACAGACTGCAATAATCACCACGACAATTGGGATTTCACCTAGAGCCGGAAAAACCTTGTTCACATTGTCAGTAGCTTGAAGCAAGGTGGCCGACAATACTGCCGCCAAACCAACCTGACGACCCGCAGAAAGGTCAGTACCTTGAGTAATAATAAGGCCAGCAACACCAAGCGCAATAATGATACGTACTGATGATTGAGTCAGAATATTACTTAAGTTACGCAAGCTTAAAAATGACGGTTCTTGAATGACAATGACCGCAAGTAAGATGAACAGTACCGCGTAAATACCGCCTTCTTTGAGGTATTTCAACATGCTCAGTCTTTTTAAAGTATCCATCTAAGATATTCCTTAAAGATAGCGAGAAGCTAGTTCTATAATTTCAGTTTGAGTCGTTGTTTTTGTCTCAACGATCCCAGCATTGCGACCATTACTCATCACCATAATTCGGTCGGTCACTCCGAGAAGCTCCGGCATTTCTGATGAGATAATAATGATCCCTTTTCCTTTTTTCGCGAGGTCCAAAATCAATTGATAAATCTCGTATTTAGCCCCCACATCAATACCGCGAGTCGGCTCATCAAGCATCAATATTTCAGGGCTAGTTAGCAACCATCGACCAATAATCACTTTTTGCTGATTACCGCCCGATAACGAACCGATATTGGTGGCATGAGATGGTGTTTTCACTCGCATTGAATCAATCACCCACTGGGTATCACTGCTCATTTTTTTATTACTTAGCAGGCCCAAAGTAGATTTATATTCATCAACATTCGCGACCAATGAATTGAACGTAATATCGAGGTTTGAATAGATCCCAGTAGAGCGACGCTCTTCGGTAACCAACGCGAAACCATTACCAATAGCTTCATGAGCATCTCGGTTTTTCATTGGTCGACCGTGGAGGTGTATTTCTCCTTCACTGCGTTCACGTACGCCAAACAGTGTTTCAACAATGTCTGTTCGTTTAGAACCCACAAGCCCTGCAATACCCAACACCTCTCCTTGGCGAAGCTCAAAGCTAATATCTTTTATAGAAGGTTGATTTAAAGCGGTGAGATTACTGACTTTGAGAATGGTATCTTTCGGTTCATTATCCTTTTCCGGAAAACGTTGTGTGAGATCACGGCCGACCATCATGGCAATGATCTTATCCATATCGAGATCTTTCAATGGCTTAGTATCAACCCACTGACCGTCTCGTAGAACGGTGACTTCATCACATATCGCAAAGATTTCTTCCATTTTGTGGGAGATATAAACGATGCCACAGCCTTTTTCTTTAAGCTTTTTAATGATGGTAAATAGGTGATTTACTTCTTTTTCAGTCAGTGATGATGTTGGCTCATCCATAATCACGATACGTGCGTTATAGGAAAATGCTTTGGCGATTTCCACCATCTGCATTTGCGATACTGATAACGTCGACACTTTTACTTTTGGGTCGATATCAATATCAAGCTCTTCAAATACCGCTTTAGTGTCACGATACATTTTGTCGTGATCGACAAAAAAACCTTTTTTTGGATAACGACCAAGCCAGATATTGTCCATCACGGTACGCTGTAAAACTTGGTTTAGCTCTTGGTGTACCATCGACACGCCTGATTCCAGCGCTTGCTTTGACGATTGAAAATTAATCTTGTCGCCAAGGAAGACTATATCGCCTTCATTTTTTTCATAGATGCCAAACAGACACTTAAGGAGGGTAGACTTCCCTGCTCCATTCTCGCCCATCAAAGCATGAATGGAATGTGGACGAACCTTAAGGTTCACCTTATCTAATGCCTTAACACCCGGGAACTCTTTACTTATACCTGTCATCTCTAACAGGAATTCTTCTTGATTAGCCATGGCTTCACTTACTACAGAGTGAGAAATGAGTAAGGAGCAAAACGCCCCTTACTTACTTTAATCGTTAGAAAATTACTCTAAAGTGCTCTTATCAACACCCACGTAGGCAACACGCACTACTTTGTTGACAACTTCCCACTGAGTACCTTCTGCCGCAGGCTTACCGTTAGCCAAGTTACGTGCTAATTCAAAGGTCGCTTTCGCTTGAGATCCAGCGTCGTTTAGAACAGTACCCGCCATTTTTCCTGATTTAACCAATGCGAGAGCTTCACTTAGTGCATCGACACCAAATACAGGTAAATCAGAATCTGCGGCTTTAAGCGACTCTATCGCGCCCATTGCCATGCCATCATTGTTGGCAATAACAACTTCAATTTTGCTGCCGTTCGGGCCTGAAATCCATGCATCCATCTTATCTTTCGCCATGGCTGTATCCCACATGCCAGTATCAAGATGAAGTTTTTCAGTTTTAAGCCCACTGTCATTAAGAGTGCTAATAACGTAAGAAGTACGCGCTTCAGCATCTGGATGGCCCGGTTCACCTTTTAGAAGTACATATTGAATTACGCCATCACCATTAAGGTCCCAAGCAGGGTTCGCTTGCCAATGCTGCGCTATCAAGTCGCCTTGAATGATGCCCGACTCTTTAGAGTCTGTACCCACGTAGTAAGCTTTGTCGTAGCTTGCGAGTGCTTTTGCTGACGGTTCTTTGTTGTAAAACACAATTGGCACATCATCCATTTTTGCCTTTTTGATAATCACTGGTGCAGCAGCTGGATCCACCAAGTTGATTGCTAACGCTTTTACGCCACGCGCCAACATCACATCAATCTGGTCGTTTTGCATCGACTGGTTGTTTTGTGAATCATTCATCAAGATACGAGTATCACCATCTTGATCTGCTTCTTTTACAATTGCTTGGCGTACAACAGACATGAAGTTATCGTCATACTTATAGACAGTGAAACCAATCGTCGTATCTGCGATAGCTTGAGTTCCAAAAGTCATTCCGGCGCACAGCGTTGCCAATAGTGTTAGCTTTCTCATTGAACAAGTCCTATTTGTAATTGTGTCTTTCTAAAGGGTGTAGGAGGTAAAAACGTCTTTTTGTTATATTCAAACAATGAATGGAAACGTTTACCCAATCGAGTATAGTGATATTTAGAACAATTAATGTGAATTGGTTAAAAGTTTGTTCACTCTCGAAGGAAATGTAACGATTTATGTTATTTCTATGATGACGGTAACACTTTGTACGATTTTAGAGCGGAAAATTCGATACAGCGATACAAAAAGAGTGCTGTGTCACGATTTTAACTGATTGCTAATAAGGTTGAATTGAAACCAGATCCACAAAGAAAACGACAAATAAATGCAGTCATGTGGAAACGTTGCCATAATGATTGGAAATTATTGCTGTTTGAAGAACTTCATTATGAAATATTTCACGCACATTACGCATTAAGTGCTCTGTGTGCACTTTATAAGGTTTACCCTATTCCATCGCTATTTTTTTCCATATTCAGATACCGTTTACTCATAGCGCACTCTAAAATGGCGCGTTATCTTTTCCTTTGAGCCACTTTGATGCCAAACACCGACTCCACGATGAACAAACGAATGAGTATTGTTGCCTTAACTTGGCCAATATTTGTTGAGATATTGCTAAGAACAGCCCTCAATACCAGCGATGTATTTATGTTGAGTGGTTATTCAGACAAAGCCGTCTCCGCCGTTGGTGTCATTGGGCAAATATCGTTCTTCTTAATTATCGTTTCATCTATGGTCAGCAGCGGTACTGGCATTTTAATCGCTCAATACAATGGCTCATCACGCGCGCAAGACGCTAGTTATGTGGGTATCGCCAGCGTTATCCTATCGGTCATTCTCGGTATTGCGCTCAGCGTCATCGCTATTTTAGGGGCACACTATTTTTTACCTCTCTATGGGCTAGAAGCTCAAGTTGAACAGTACGGCTATGAATATCTTGTAATCAGTGGGGCTATGACGTTTAACCTAACGATTGGTATTGTCTTAGCGACGATATTACGCAGCCACGGTTATTCCCGATCGCCTATGGTGATTAACCTCATCGCAGGGGCAATCAACGTCATTGGTAACTACATCGCTCTCTATCAACCTTTTGGAATCCCTGTTTATGGTGTTGAAGGGGTCGCGATTGCAACGGTGATTAGCCAAGTTATCGCCACCGGAATGCTTTGGGTTGTCTTGAAAAAGAAAGATATTGAATTACCCTTCCATCAATACAAGCAAATACCAAATGAGATTTACCGCAAGATCATCAAGATCGGCGGCATGAATGCAGGGGAAGTGCTGTCGTACAACATGGCGCAAATGGCGATCGTCTATTTCGTCGTTCAGATGGGCACTTCATCCCTTGCGGCCTTTACTTATGCTCAGAATATTGCCCGAATCGCGTTTGCTTTTTCACTAGCGCTTGGGCAAGCGACGCAGATTCAAACGGGTTACTATGTTGGTAAAGGCTGGACAGACGAAATATTAACTAGGGTCCAGAAATATTTTGTGATTGGCTTTTTAGCCTCAACCTCATTAATGATTGCCATCTACCTCGTTCGTTTCGAGTTAATTCATTTATTCACTCATGAACCAGAGATCGTCGTCATCACCGCTAGCTTATTAACAGGATCAATCCTTCTTGAAGCCGGCCGAGTATTTAATCTTATCTTTATTTCGGCACTCAAGGCGACGGGAGATATTAAGTTCCCAGTCCAAATGGGCATACTGAGTATGTGGGGGATTGGCGTAGCAATGAGTTACTTGTTTGGTGTTCATTGGGGGTATGGCGTATTGGGTGCATGGATGGCGATTGCACTTGATGAATGGTTTAGAGGCTTAATAATGGCAAGGCGCTGGCGTAAAAAAGAGTGGGTTAAATTCTCTTTATAAGTAGTAAGTGCTTGTTTATTGGTATCACGTACTAAAAACCGAGCGATTGTCGCCAGAACCACCGTATAGCAAGCACCAAAGGCTTAGATTGGTCTACACTCTTATAAAAAGCAAAAGGCTATGGAGTGTATGAAGCAAGCACAGCTACCCAATAGAATACTGCTTTCGACTATTTTTATCGGCTGCCTCTTTTTTAGTTTCAATACCGTGATGACTCGTGGTGAATCGTTATGGATGTATGACTCTAAGCGACTCTTTGTTTGCGCAATCGTGGTTATTTTTTGCTTGGGGCTCGCTCTTTTTAAAGAACATCGATTTCAGTTTTGGTCAACTTTTAGTAATGTCACACCATTGTGTACTGCGCTTGTTATGGCTCTGTTTACCTTTGCAGCTATTGCAAACTGGCAGCGTGTTTATGTTTGGAATGCACAAGAGAATTACTTCTACATACTCGGCCTCGCTATTGTCGCCACCAGCTTAGTTCCTATATTGCGCCACCACCGAGTATTGGTTTATCAGTACTTCTCTTGGATTTCCATCTTTCTATTTTTATCCATCGCATCAGTATTTTGGTTTCGTGCCTACATGCAATTACCAGAATCCATTCATTCGATATTAAATCCTCGATTTATCAATCAAGTTCAAATATGGCTACTGATCCCTATTTTTTATCTCACAATCATTTGCAACCGAAAGCATTATTACCATTATGTCATGCGGATCGTTTGTGCACTTAATGTGACGACTATACTCGCCACCGATGCGCAGGGAATTGCCGCGGTAGGTGTGGTTTCAATACTTTTATGGGCATGGCTAGAGGCAAACTGGCGTAAAGAGATCATCATACTACTCATTCAGTCCATTATATTTGGCGTAGTATTCAAATTCATCTTACTCTCCCCTGTGCCTGAGTGGTTTTTACATGGCAACGTGTTTACGTGGAGCACACTAAAAACGGAATCATCAGGGCAGATAACCTTGTGGCTTGAAGCTTTTTCACTGACAAGCTTCTGGGGGCTGGGTGGCGACTCTTTTCTATGTTTAAAGGAGAGTTTTTCACAACCACCTAACTGGCCTCAATGGACAAATATTAGTTGGGGTATAGTGCCTCTTGTCTCCTACTTTGCTCTTCTTATTTATGGTTTTTCATCAGTTGCGAAAACTAAAAATCAGATGGTTCGAGTTACCGGCCTCAGTATGTTGATAGGCCTAACCTATAGTTTAGTTTCTGGGGTATTGGACTCCCCAATCAGCCAGTTGATCGGTACGTTTAGTATTGCTATGTATTGGGCGAGCATGAAGCCGACACCACCACTTGCTCGCCATAGCTCTCTCTATCAACATACCATCATTATTCTTCTCTCTGTTCTGTGTATTTTCTTTATCACAAACAAAGTGAAGCAACGTGTCGATATTTATCCTCAAGTAGAGCAAGCTTCAGAGTTTAAAACTCAGATATGGCTTGGTTATAACTGCTTGCTGCCTGATCTACCGAATAAGTAAAAATAGCAATATTAGTAAGGCATAATTGGACCTCAAAAAAGTAAAGCAGCCTCTATATTTGTTCTAAATTATCTTTATTCACAACTTGACGAATTAGTCCCTGAAGCCATTGAGTTTTGTCATCTTGATGTTTGCTTGCTCGCCACAATAACGAAATGTCAAAATCAGGAACCTCTATTGGAGGCGGAGCCGTCATCAATTGGTCATTAAATGCGTCTGCTTTTGCCATTAGTTCTGGAACAATCGCGATCAAACGACGGTTATTAAGCAAGCTGCGAATAGTTAAAAAATTACGTGACGCTACAGTAACTTGGCGAGATAAACCAAGTAGAGCCAAACGTTTGTCCACTTGTGTCGATAAATTACCATCAGGACTGACTAACGCTTGATCGATATCAGCAAAACATTCTATTGTCAATTGTCCTTCAAACGTGACTTGTTTAGGGTCGAACAAACAAACATGCTTTTCGGTATAAAGTTTCGCTGAATTAAATAATGTATCGACTTCAGGAATACTACCTATCACCGCATCAAGCTTCTCCTGTTCCGCCAATTTAACGTAATTGTAGCGATTCACATTGATAAAGCTGACTTGCGCTTTAGGCGCACTATGACGAATTGCATCATACAAAACGGGGGCATAAATAAATTCAGCGTAATCGGTAAGTCCTATTCGACACACACCTTCGTAGTTTTCTGGCAGAAAGTTTTCTGTTGCTAGTAGTTGTGTCGAAATTGAATCAAGCAACTTGAAAACCACTGGCGCGACTTGGTTCGACCGATCTGTCGGCTCCATACTGTGTCCTTTACGCACAAACAACGGATCATCTAGAAGTAGCCTCAAACGAGATAAACTGTGGCTCATTGCTGACTGACTGACATAACTTTTTTCGGCTGCAACACTAACACTGCGATATTGATATAGCTGAGAGAATGTCACCAGTAGATTTAAATCTATGTTTTTCCAATTAATATCACTCAATCGACACTCTCCAATATACGTTCATCATCGATAATCCTATCTTATTAATAGTACAGATTAATACTATTAATTTGAATCATTCTAGTGCATTTCATACAGTACCGCCGAATGTAATTACTAATTTAGAATGTAGAGAAAATTATGTGGTCTATTTTTAAAACCTTCTTTGCTTTAGGTTGGATCTGTTTTGGTGGTCCTGCTGCTCACATTGGCTATTTTCGCAATGCGTTTGTGGAAAAGAGACAGTGGTTGGATGATAAAGAGTACGGTCAAATCGTTGCTCTAAGTCAGTTTTTACCCGGACCAGGTTCGAGTCAGGTTGGTTTTGCTATTGGTTACAAAAAAGCAGGGCTCGGTGGTGCAAGTATGGCTTTCTTAGGCTTCACACTACCTTCAGTATTAATCATGCTCACTTTGGCTGTTTTAAGTAGCCAACTCACTGAACACTCATTGTTTCAAAGTATCATTCACGGTTTGAAACTACTCGCTGTTGTTGTTGTTGCTGACGCGGCTTGGGGGATGTATAAGAATTTCTGTAAGCAGACTTTAACTGTTGGATTGTGCGTCGCGACCGCGGTAGCGTTACTTATTATGCCAAGTATCGCTACCCAAATTGTCGTTTTGCTAGTAGCCGGACTCATTGGCGTTAAGCACCTAGCTACTTCAACCCCACAGCAAGACAATACACCCTTTAAGGCATCTGTATGGCCCCTAGTTTTATTTGCTGTATTATTGCTCGGCCTACCTTTTATTACATACCTAGCTCCAAGCATTGCATTGTTTAGTGACTTCTTTCAGGCAGGGAGTTTAGTCTTTGGAGGGGGACATGTTGTACTTCCACTGCTGCAAAACATTGTAGGCGACCAGATAAGCACAGATGCGTTCTTAACTGGCTACGCTGCTGCTCAAGCTGTTCCTGGCCCAATGTTTACCTTTGCCACGTATATTGGCTTTGAAATGCTCCCTGAAAGCCCTGTCGTTGGTGCTATCGTTGCGACACTGGCCGTATTTTTGCCCGGCTTCCTACTGCTACTTGGCGTATTAAAAAACTGGCAGCAGCTAGCAAGCAACCGTAAAGTATCAGGTGCGATTGCAGGCGTTAATGCGTCTGTAGTTGGTCTTTTAATTTCAGCCTTATATCAACCGGTGTTTACGAGTGCCATATTTAGCGGTCTCGATATATCTCTGGTATTGATCGGTTTCTTTTTATTGAAACAGCTTAAACTACCGATTGTATGGATGGTTGTGTTCTTTGCTTTATCTGGCATTGCTTCAGGACTCATTTAATCACCATCTTTTAGTGCTAGAGTCGTTAAAATCACGGCTATTAACCCCAGCGAATAAAAAAGGAGAGCGTTCGCTCTCCTTTTTAGTTTCTAACTGTATTCATTTAATCAAAACAGACGTTATTACTGAATCTCTACATCAACGGGATCTTCAATTGTCTTTGCTCTCACCTCAGCAAGTGCTCGCTCTAAGTTCTCATTAGCGACTTTATAGTAAGACGGTTTTTTATCGATTGCCTGCTGTAAGTAAGGGATAGCCTTGTCTGGATTCCCTTGAAGTATTAAGAAATACCCCACGTTATTGAGGGCTTCCGCCGCATCCATTTGACGCATAAAGACATTAATTGCTCTCTTTATCTGTCCCTTACTCAAATAGATCAGAGCTAAGTTATTCTGAGCTTTTTCATCATTGGGATTTTGCTCCAATGCAGATAAGGTATATTTCAACGCTGTTTGGTAATCTCCCGACATATAGTACGAATAGCCCGTATTGATTTGAGCTTTAATCGAGCGAGGCTTTATCAATAGCGCCTTCTTGTAAAAGGCCTGCGCTAACACATGGTTCGCTTTAACATCGGTTAACACCCCAAGCCCCATGTAAGCTGTTACTGGTGACTCATTATCAACTTGAAGCACGTCCACATCCTCAGGATTGACTAAGTCATCTTGATTAAGTGTCGAGATACTTTGTAGCCGTACTTGGTCGGCATTCAATGCGCGTAAATAGTAGCTATAACCTTGATCAACGTCGCCAGATTTTGCATAAATACTGCCTAACTGCTCAAGCACTTTTATATTGTTTGGGTTTTCTTGCAGTGCGATTGAATAAGATTTTTCAGCTAATGCGAGATTGCCACGTGATTGGTGAATTCGACCAATGTTATACAGTGACTGATCGTGATATTGACCATCAGGAAAAGAGAGAGACCGAATATATTCATACAACGCCAAATCAATATTGTTCTTACTCAGTGCTATATCGCCACGCATTATTGCTTCTTTTTCATTTAATGGTGGCGCATCTGACGTTAGTGTATCGACGGGTCGTCCATCATATAAAGTAGTATCAAAACCAGGTTGTTCAGGTTCAGCAGCACACGACGTCAATAGCAGTGATAAACCAATACCAACGAATAATCTACATCCTTTCATAAACACTCCTTACTTACCTAGCGTTGCCGTGATACTCAACATAGATGGTCCTATCGCAACGATGAAGAAACATGGCCAAATAAAGAGCAGTAATGGAAAAATCATTTTAGTAGGGATCTTAGCTGCGATCTCTTCAACTTCTTGGTTACGGCGATCTCGAAAGTCTTCAGTATATTCGCGTAAAGTTTGAGAAATACTGCCACCAATTCGCGATGCATGAGCAAGCATTTTGACCAACCCCGTAATTTCTTCTACACCCGTTCTATCAACCAAATCTTCAAAGGCATCTGACATTTCAACCCCAGCTTTAATCTTGGCACAAACAGTATCTAATTCATCAGCAAACTCAGGGTGTGAGATCATTAACTCGTCCGCCACACGTCGTAATGCAGAGTTAAACCCTAGGCCAGACTCGGTACATACTACTAATAAATCCAAGGCATCTGGGACCCCTCCTCGAATTTTTGATTGACGTTTTTTCACTATTTGGCTGAGTACAATATTAGGTATAAATAGACCAAAACCGACACTCCCTCCCATAGCTAACCTTAGGCTGCCCATATCAGGTAAGAAGTAATAAAATGAAGCGGCCATCATTACTCCGACAACAAAGGAAAACACTTTAATCGCGTAAAATATAGTTAGAGCATCAGCGTCATGATAGCCTGCATGCATCAACTGATGTCGAATGCTCTCACTCTCTTTAGAGTTTTTTGGGGTCATCATTGGTGCTAAAGACTCTAAAGTGTTGTCAAGCTTACGACTTTTCTTGAGCTTCTCTCCCCCAGACTCCTTTCTTATCGCTTCAAGCTTTCTTTTAATTGGTGATTTAAAGCCAAATATTATAAATGCTACAGTCATGACTATTAAAGTTGTTGTAACCAATACCAACATTAATAAAAATGTCTGTTCATCAATATTTATTTGGTTAAGCATTTCAATAAGGCGATCCATAGTTACACCTCAAAGTTAATTATATTTCGGATCCAAATAGAGCCAAAAAATAGACTGATTATCCCACCACTCACTAAATTCATTCCCCTAGGGTCTTCCCACAAAGGAGCAACGTACTCTGAATTAGAGAAGTACATGAAAATAAATAGAATGAAGGGAGACAAAACCAAAATCCATGCTGATAAACGGCTCTCTGCTGATATTGTTTTGATCTTTCGCTGTAATTTAAAACGAGCTCTTAAAACGTGTGATACTTTCTCTAAATTCTCAGACAAATTCCCGCCCGTTTCTTTTTGCAATATAACTGCACTTGAAAAGGCGAGCATAGATACTGTGGGAGTTCGTTCTGCCATTTGCATGATTGCAAGGCGCATATCATAACCATAATTAAGTAAATTAAATGTATTCTTGAATTCAATCCCTATAGGCGCTGGCATTTCAGTTCCAACTTCATTAAATGCCTGCGTTACAGGCTGGCCGGCTTGAAGCATCCGACGCATAATATCCAATGCATCTGGCAATTGTTCTTCAAATTTAGCTAAACGCTGTGAAATTTTTCTCTGAATAGTCATATTCATAAGAACCCACACGCCAATAAAAGAGGCTACTTCAACATACCAAGGTTGACCTAGAATAAGCAGAATGATCGAGGAACTTAGTGCAAGCATGAAAGTCACTGCTAATGTATTACTCAAAGACCAGTCATATCCAGATAGCTCTATGCTCTTTTTCAAGTTGGATAGGATACCTATCTGAACCAATTTCCTATCGGTTGGTGTCAAGCTCTTTAAGTAATGTTCATGTAGAAGAGAGCGCGTCTCTTCATCTAAGTTAGACTGAGACTCTTTTAACCTGTCAGAAAGCTCTTTGTGTTTCGCTTTGCTCCCTGCTGCAGGTAATATTAATGCTTGGGATATAAACACCACAGCAAAAAAGAGTAATACATAAAAGAGCGTCGGATCTTGTCCCATTAGTTGCCACTCCTATTGATAGGTCTCATTAAAAATTTCAAATGGCATGTGCAGGCCTTTTTTTGACAAATGGTCATGGCAAGCAGGCACAACTCCAGTGGCGGTGAAATAACCTATTACTTTGCCGTCCTCATCCATTCCTTGACGTTGAAATTTAAATATTTCTGACATAGTAATTATCTCACCTTCCATGCCGTTAATTTCCGTGATACTGGTCATTCGTCGGCCACCATCTTCCTGACGTTCCATTTGCACCACAAGGTGAATCGCTGATGCAATTTGGGCTCGTAAATTCTTAGTCGAAATGTTCCAACCTGCCATTGAGAACATATTCTCAACTCGGCTCAAAGCATCTCTTGGTGTGTTGGCGTGTATCGTTGCCAGTGAACCATCGTGACCAGTATTCATCGCGGCCAACATATCAACCGCTTCACTTCCACGGACTTCGCCTAATACAATCCTATCAGGTCGCATACGAAGGGTATTTTTAACCAAATCACGTTGCGTGATCTCACCTTTCCCTTCCAAATTAGCAGGTCGGGTTTCAAGGCGGACCACATGAGGTTGTTGCAATTGAAGTTCGGCTGAATCTTCAATTGTTATGATGCGGCAATCACTTGGTATAAACCCCGAGAATATATTCAGTGTGGTTGTTTTTCCTGAGCCTGTACCACCAGAAATGAGGATATTTAACTCCCCGTGAACTGCGGCCTCTACAAATTTAGCCATAGGCTCAGACAAGGAGTTATAACCAAGCATATTATCCATAGTGAGCTTATCAACGGCAAAGCGACGAATAGAGACGGAAGGTCCATCTAGTGCAAGAGGAGGAATAATGGCATTCACACGAGAACCATCAAGAAGACGCGCATCAACCATTGGCGAGGCTTCATCAATACGGCGCCCTACCTGACTAACAATTCGATCGATGATGTTTCTTAAATGGCGATCATCTAAAAAAGTGTAAGGCGTGTTTTCCAGTTTACCGTGTCGTTCAACAAAGACGCTTTTTGGTCCATTGACGAGAATATCCGATACAGTGGAGTCATTGAGTAAGGGCTCGAGTGGTCCTAATCCAAATACTTCATCTTCAATTTGTGTGATAACACGTTTACGACCTTCTGCACTCAACGCGTGAGTTTGGTCGTCAGCCATCAATTGAACAATGGCGTCATGCAGATCTTTTTTCGCTCGCTCTTTTTCTAGGCTCGCTAAAAGACCCAAATCTAAGGTTTCAAGTAGGCGTTGATGATAATAGTGCTTAGTTTCCACTTCTTGCTCTAACTGCTTTTTCGCATCATCTACGGCTTTATCTCGCTCTTGTTTCTCAAGCGACTTTCTTTCCCCTACATGTGTTGATGCTTCCGAGTTGCTCGCCAAAGATTCACTGACAATATTCTTTTCACTTTCTTGTCTCTCAAAGTTTTGGTTCTCGGCTTCAGCTAACTTTTCTTGCAGTTCAGGGTTTATATTTTTTCTTTTAAAAAACATCCTAACTCCCTACTCCATTAGGAAAACAGGCTTTTAAACCAACCTTGTTTTTGTTCACTCTCTGGCATCATAGTTAGGGTAAATTCCGCCACTGACTTTGCTATCGAGCTTTTATTCTTAGCTTCAATAAATGGTCGACCTAAATTCGCACTTTCAATCGCCACTTTAAAATCATTCGGGACCATATGCACTTTGACCCCAAGTATGGTTGACTCTATATCTTTCAACTTAATCGATTGACGCTTTTCATAGCGGTTCACAATAACTTCAAGTTGCTCTGTACCAATACCAAAATCTAAAGCTAACAATTTAGCGATACGAGACGTATTTTTTATCGAAACTAGATTTTGCTGAGTGATAAGAAACACCTTGGTTACAGGTGCTATCACCGGAGCAAAAAGGCGATCTACTCCTCTAGAAAGATCAACAATCACATAAGAGTAAAACTCCCTAAGTATAGGAAGCAATTTGTTTATATGCTTCGCTTTATCATAATTATCATGGGTATTCTCATGCTTAAAACCGAGTACATGTAACCCAGATGAATGCTTAGTGACTAAGCTTGCTAGTGATACCTCATCGAGATCAGGAACACTCGCAATAGCATCAGATAAACTGTAGGGCGAAGATACGTTGAGATAGTCCTCAATTACGCCAAATTGCAGATCCAAATCAAGCAATAGAACTTTGTCAGGAAACTCCTTCGCGATCGTGATAGCGGAATTGAGCGCCAACGTAGATGCACCTGCACCACCTTTTGAATTTACAAAAGCGTACATCTGACCTAAATCTCTGCTAGCTACTTTTTCCTCTGCTACATTTTTGAACATCGGAATAAGTGCATTAATCTCAGACCGATCTGAAACAAAATCAGCAGCGCCAATACGGAGCGCAATTTTCAATGCACCGTTATCACTTTCATTACCAAAAACAATCAAAGAGGCTTCATAACCTTCTGATGCAGCAGGCGCCTCATACTGTTGAAGCTCTACGATCTTTTGTGCCCAATTGGGGCCAGTTTCAACAAAAATAAGATCAGGCGCGGTGAATTGAGCAAGGTTAGCTACCACAAGGCTATGTAGGGAAATGGTCTCGAAGCTAATACTTTGGCACTTGGCAAGCTCTTGACCTATGTGTAATTGAAATCGATCGCTAGAGTAAAATACCCAAATATTAAGACTGGTTTTCAAGCGTATCTGATTGTCATCATTTCTGGTTAGCTTCACAGCCTCTCCCATACATTATTCTCCTAACAGTCTGTATCGTTCACCGAGCCTCTGATTTCACCCAAGTTTTCTCTGGGAAGAGTCGTTTCAAACGTAGGGACTGGAATGTTGCCTTGTAGAAAGCTTAACAAGCCCGCAAATTCGTAATCAAAGTCGATAACCCTTGCGCGTACATATTCAATGTCTAAAAAATCCGCATCAGGATTGCCAACCACTACTCCAGATCCATCTATATACTCAATAGTTAAATTAGCTGCCGTAAAACCACCGGGTGCATTACTAGGAACAACTAACGCAGGTATATCGTCCTGATCATCTATGTGACACACCACACCAAGCCTTGCGGCAACACGGGTCATTTCATTTATCAGCTGTAATGAATACATGTATCGACCAACTTCAATGATTCCCAACACCAATATCAACAACGCAGTTGATACCAATGTGAACTCAACTATGGTGATACCATTCTGCTTCCTCATGGTGCTGTCCTCATTATCGCAGAGGTATTCAACGGGACTTCTGCTGTAATGAACCCAGAAAACAAGCTTGTTATAGGAGTATAGGTATGATTTATCGTTACTGTGACAAATTGATTGGAGTGATCGATAGAAATATCACTTGTAGTTAAACCACTTACCAGCGCAGTACTGCCTTCACCTGCCGATGTCGTGCCATAAACAATAATGTTTTTTATCTCTGTTTCGTCTGCTATTTGGTCGTAACTGCTTGTTCCTGTCACTCCAGAAGTCGCGTATCTAGCTCCGTTTCGAGCCATTTTGTTTAGGGTGTTGTACTCAATAAAGGCATTACCAAACTCTGTAATCCCACCCATAATGAGTAACAACACAGGAACGGCAATTAAGAACTCAATCGCTGCGACACCTTTTTGTTTTATTGGCATGTTCATATCACGACTCCGTACTCAGAGGATCTTTATATAAAACAATTTTATACGGTCCATCTGTATCTGCATCTTGCCCTGGTACACCACCCGAAACGGTGCATTCTTCGATGAACTCACCAAATACAGGTTGTTTACTACCATTGTTTGTAGGTGCCTCTTGTAGTAGAAAGAAACAACCTATTGCTGTAATTGTAAATGAGTTCACACCACCAGTAGCTCCTGTGCAATCAACTATTGGTACAGGTAAAATCCTTCGGTTATATTGACCTCCTTGTGCAATTCGACAGTCGCTATCACCAGTACAATCAGGCAAAGCGGCTTCATAGTCTGAGTATCCCCAAGGCTCACCCCCTGATCCTGACTCGTCCTCGTATGTGATAACACCACTGTTATCCATTGTCGCTTCTTCAACAGGTTGACGAACATAAACATCAGATGGGTGCTCCGTCGCATTGACACCACCACCACCATATTGACCAAAGCGAGTATTTAAACCTTGCCCTACAGGTCCAACCGTATTGCCGGGCTTAGTTAAAACTGGGTCATTAATATTAACTTCTGTTTCAAAACCACCGGCTAGAGCCTCTCTTACAGTACTGGCCCCAGAACCAAAATCAAGAAGCTGAAAGTTACCCGGGCCCATATCTGAGTTTTGATTAGATGGGAGCTTTACTGCGTATAATGTTCCTGGGTCAAATCCATTTGCTCCTCCATCTTCTCCTTCACATACCGCCATAGGCACAATATTAACTAAAATCACCTCTGGAGGGCTTGGCCCAGCTACTGCGCTAGCAGTAATCTCTTTGGTCATCCCAAATATTTGCATAAAGAACTCTTCCAGTTCGTAGTCAGAAACGGATATTCGAACGTAGGTATCTTCAGTGCTGGTATAACTACCATCAGGGAAAACCTTGGGATCATTGGAGTACTGGACACTGATTGTGGCCGCAGAGAAGTCCATCTCACTGTTGCCTGTTGCACCTGCAACAGTAGTGAGTGTGGTATTTGCAACCGTCGTGGCTTCGGCTGTGGTTCCGTCATTATCAATGACTAATGCAGCAGCGAGCACCGCTGCATCCACACCATTTTGTAGGCGTGTCTTATTCATTAGGCCATGGTTTACATCTATAGTGAGCGCAACAACACCTATTAATGCGAGCATTGCCATTGTCACTAAGACTAATACCAAACCAGACTCCTTCCCCCTTGTTCGAGTAGCGAGTTTACTTCGATTCATTTTGTGGTCCTTAAGGGCTACTACTGTGCAAACCCTTGTAATACTTGACTCTCAGTACCTTTCAAGCTTTCACTTTGTAACCCTGTGTAGACTTGATAAGCCCCTTCCATTCGTTCACCACTGCCTGATGGAATGATTGATGCATTCTCTGCTGTTGCATTAGGATTGTACGTTTGCTCCGCTTTTACGCTTGCCATGTGATGTCCTAACTTCGCATCATTTGCACAGCCTACAAGCACACCAAAACTCAACAATGCTGTCACTATTTTGATTTTGTTCATGCTGATCTCCTATAAACTATGTCCAAATGAACCTTCAGATCCACCTTGCGAATACTCCATAAACTCGGCAGCATTTTCTGGTGATTTATTACTATTGCCACTTGGTTCAGCTATATAAGCTCCTTGACCCAACAAGTAGTACTTAACATCATTTGGTTCAACAAATGCGTCTGTAGGCAATGAGATTCGACTTCGATCTATCGGTTTGGCTAAGCGAGGTGTCACAAGAATTACTAGCTCAGTTTCACCCGAAACATACTCGGAACTATTAAACAGCTGACCTAGAACTGGGATATCACCAAAGCCCGGCATCTTAGTCGCGACATCTCGAACATTTTCGCTCAATAATCCAGCAATCCCTATCGTTTGACCATCGGCGAGCTCTAGTGTTGAAGAAGCACTACGACGTGTAATTGGGGGAATGATATAAGTACTATTCGTATCAGTAGGACTAAGAGTAAGCGAGCTTGAGTTAGCAATTTCACTTACATCAATAGCAAGGTTTAGGTTGATTTTCTTATCACTTAATACAGTAGGAATGAACTTTAGACCGACCCCATACTCTTTATATTCAATGGTAATACCGTCTTGGTCTGGAACGGGGATAGGAAATTCACCACCTGCTAAAAACTCAGCTCTAGCGCCGCTTAATGCAGTGAGATTTGGCTCAGCAAGAACTTTAGCTGCACCCGTTTGTTTCGCGATATCAAGCGCAAAGCTAAATAGTGTATTACCGTCAACAAATGAACCTAATAGACCGTAATCACTACTGCCCGGTAGATTAAATATTGGAGTCGCTCCATCTAAAGCACTTCCAACGGACGCCGCTCCCCAACCAAATTCAGACCCACTGGATTGGAAGAAATGAAAGTTGGCATCAAACTTTCTCACTAGACTTCGTTGAACTTCAGCAACCGTCACCTCTAACATTACTTGCTGGGCACCACCAATTGACATTAAGTTAATAACACCCGCTTTTGTTACTTGCTCACTACCTGATTCGTTTTCTTCATCTGCAACTTGCCCCACTGCATAGGTTTCAGCAACACGTAGTGCAACATTCATCTTCTCTTGGGAGCTTATTTGCCCGCTCAAGATTAAGCGATTCTGTGCACTGTGTACTTTGACATTCTCATCAGGAAGAAACTCAAACAGCTTAGCCTTTAGGCTGTTTAGGTCATGGGTGACTTCTATATCTATCGATTCAATCAGCTGTCCTTTACTATCCCAGGCCATTAGGTTTGTAGACCCAAGCTTTTTACCTATAAGAAACAGTTCATCCGATTTCAGCATGACAATATCAAGCACATCGGGATCGCCTAACGACACACGCTTCGCTTTAGCTGACAAATTAACATGTGTCGATTTATGGTGAGGGACCTTAACGATTTTCCCTGTTTGAGTCGATGCGGTCACCACTGCTGTCGCACTCAAGAATAGTAGGGTGAAAAATATAATTATCTTTCTCATGATGCACCTTAGTCCTTAACTCGAATATTTGAAGACTGCGTCCCTTTGATTATAGTGACACTAGGTGCAACGCGCCTCTTCACTACTTTCTCCTCTGGTTCATGAGGGTTTCGTAAAGCTAGTTGAATCGTACCTTTACTTTTTGCCGTAAGTAATTTTTCGGCATCTTTGGGAGATACTTCCAGTGTTACTGCTCGAACAACAACCGGTGAGTTCTCTTGCGTTTTGGCGGTTTGATCCACCGCTAATACTTTAATATCCTTCAATACGGTCGATGTTTTAGTGTAGGTTTTGCTGTACTCAATCGTACTCAAAATATCAACAGAATTACCAGGTAACAAAAAACCAGCCACGCCAATGACATCGTCAACACGTATAGTTACAGCTCGCATATTTTCAGAAATCAATGCTGCTAAGGTTGAGCCAGCAGCGCCTGATGTCACACGTAGTGGGTTAATTAGCTCACCTTGGAAAATATCCGATTCTGCCACTAGGCCTACAACCACACTTTCATCTACGTACTGACTCTCTTCCCTCCAATCCACTTCAAGTAACTTAGAAGTCAGGTGCTGTTCTTCAATGACGGTACCAGCAGGAATAGCCTGCGCAGCAATAACAACGGGCTCTCGCTCGACAACTTCGGTTTCAATCGTAGGCTGAACTTGACTGTCCATCCATTGTTTAGCAAAAAATACAGCGCCCAAACCAAAAAGAATGGATAACATGAACAATAAAATGACTTGTTGCTTACTCATCTAGCTCCTCCCCCTTTACCATCAGCGGTAAAGTAGACTTCCCATGCCCGTGTTAATATTTCTGGAGTAATTACAGGCTCTATGTCTTCAAATGCAATGATATCCCTACTAATACCCACCATATCTTTGGGTAAACAAGGATAAAAACCCACGCTATGTTGACGATGTAAACTGAATAGATTTTCAAAAACTGCTGGTTCAATGGCTAGCTTTCTCCCCTCAGCGATCTTTCCCCAAAGCGCTTTATATTCACTATCCTGCAATGCGTAAAATTGAATTTTGTAACCTAAGCGACGCAAGAAGGCGGGATCAGCGATTGTTTGAGGATCTAAATTACTTGAAAATGCCAATGTCAAAATAAAAGGTATCGTAATTTGTTGACCATTTGGCAAGGATAAGTGATCAAAGAAATACTC
The DNA here is from genome assembly GCF_050337265.1 of Vibrio lamellibrachiae. Lineage (NCBI taxonomy): Bacteria > Pseudomonadati > Pseudomonadota > Gammaproteobacteria > Vibrionales > Vibrionaceae > Vibrio > Vibrio lamellibrachiae. The sequence goes on along the minus strand of NZ_JAKJSU010000008.1, from coordinate 182,040 downwards.
CATTGGCACAATCCATCGATTGAGCAGAGTATCGACGGGCATTGGCTGCCTTCCTAAGTCATCAATAATGAAGATGCCGTTATTTGCCATCATCTGAAGAGGGGCCATCCAAACACGGTTATGCTCACTGTGGTTGACCTCAAGCATGTCCATAGTCAGTTCACCACCCACTTGAATATTAGGTCGCTCACTGAGTACCCAGCGACGATCAAACTGCTCTTTAAACAGCAAGCTCTGACCATCTGAATTACCATCAACGCGTTTATGATGTTGCGGAGAGAACACTTTAATTATGTTACCTGCAGCGTAAACCGCATAAGGAATGTATACAGAAGTGTTTAATGAATTGAGTAGTCGAGTGGCAACAAATGTTTTACCTGTACCTGCATCCCCATACAGCAATAAAGCTCGGCCCGAATTAATTGCGGGCCCAAGCACGCCAATCATTCGGTCTGCTCCATATACATCACTAAGCGCGTGGGTAACATCGGCTTTGGTCACCACCCTAGCTCGCACGTCTTGATCCTTGACCATCTGGTAATAGTCGCTCAGTGAAACCGGTGTTGGCCCAAGGTAGGCATCTTTTGTAAATGCGGAATCAGCTTCTTGCATCCCCGTTTCAGAAAGGCCATAACGGACCGTTCCGCCAGTCTCTTGAGACATGAACCCTTCACTGGCAGCTTGAAATACTTCGACTAGGGATTTTTTGCGCAAATTGGCGATCATATCTTCGATAAGATGGCTATTAATACACATAAGTTTGGTTAGATTAAGAAGATCAGATTTTGGGAATGCTGCGATTTGTTTGATGAGTAAGTTTTCGACAACCGCTCTAGGTACCCCTAATCCTTCAAAAGAAGTAGGTACTTTGGGAGCCTCCGCTTGGGGCGTTAACTCTTCTCTATGTCTACCTTCACTCGATGTCGTATTCACGGAGACTCCTTGTAATGGTTCTCTCGCTAAAGAGCTGTCTAGCTAAACTATCATTCCATTAAAAAAACTTTGCATTGCTAACCCTATAACGACAACGGGTGCAAATGGCATTCTCAGCATCTCGGTATTACTTTTTGTATGATCAGAAAGAGCAGTCTTAACCCCTTTGCCGTATGCAAAAAGCATAGTATATTTTCTCACCACTTGTTGAAATGAAACCGGATTTTCAGCCATTCGCATACAGCTATACAACGCACCAATTAATATGCTGGATACCGCAATCCAAAAAGTTGTGCTCATAAGCTGCCCCCAACCTACTATTACTCCTATTACGCCCAACAACTTAACATCACCAGGAGCCATAATACGAAACATGTGCATTATCAAGGCACCAAAGAACATGATGAACCCCGCCAGTAAAGATGTGCTAATAGCAATCAATGGCTCAGAAGAAAAGAACTGATTTAATAAGGTAATGATTAGTAAGTAGAGGAGTGCAAGGTTAGGTATTCGATTTTCTCTTGCATCAGTCGTGGCGACAAAAAGCAATCCAGCCCAAATTAGATATTCCATTATTTAATAATCTCGAGGGTATTTTTATTCAGGATCATCAAATATCGAGCCCATCTCTCCACTCAAGATCCCATAAAATACGGTAAATAAGCCTGAAAGACCGACAATCAAGGCTCCAGCGCCAACAAGGTATTCGACAAAAGTAAGTCCTTCCTCATCATCGATAAACTCATTAATCGTTTTGAGAAAATGGTTCATCATGCGTCTCCAGTTAATATCGACTAAATGATTTTTTGTTTAGTCGATATTAAATGTAGACTATTAAGTATGGTCCTGCGAATTAGAATACAGTTCCCAATTCCGTTATCATAGCTTCACCAAATGCTGTGAATATTGAACCTAATGCAATAACAAGCAAGCCAGCGCCAACAACGTACTCAACCACTGTTAATCCTTCTTCGTCCTGCATAAACGCTTTAATATTTTTCATAAATACATTCATCTTTTGGTCTCCTTCCAAATTAAGCAATTAAGTACAATTGCTAACTAACAATTTAGATAGTAATAAAACTATTAGTTAGGACTTTTTTACTACATTTTGGTACTTTCTTATCATTAAATATTGATTTTTTTTAGTAGTAATAACGACAAACAACTAATTTTAACTCACACAAACAACAATGAGAAAAGCAGACAAGTCGTAGTAAAACTCATTAACTTATTGAGGTAAAAGAACGTTTTCCTTTAAGAACTTTCCATTAAGAGTTTTATTAACCCTAACCTTTGTCATTCTTAATATTGATACTTGACTATCTTTTATTATGGATAATTTCTGAACAAGGATCACACTAAGTGGTAAACTTAACTAACAATACAATCAATAAGAACTCTTCTATCACCATTGTCTTGAAATATTTCTACCTATGACTAGCCTTAAATTAGTTATTAAGAACTAGCTAATCTAAGGCTACTATATTATGGATGTTCTTCACGCAGGCCATTGGATTGGGCAATCAGTATCATACATATCAAAAGATACGCTATTTAGTATCGAAAAATTCTTTAAGGTGATTGAAAGTGGACACGATGTGTCTATTTTGAGCGACCCTAATATAAATGTTTGTTTTTTCTTTTTTGATAAACATGCCAACCACCCACTACTACTTACAGCAATAAAGCTTTGTCAAAACCTTCATAAACAACTGATCATTATCCATAAAGGTGAAATAGATGACGATATTGTTGAGTTAAATATTGTTTTTGATCATTTCGATCTAAATAATTTTGACATTTATGACTGGTGCGAAAATCTTAGTCGTAATATTCACTATCGCTTCACCGATCATCAATCTGTATTAGATATCCACAAAAATGAAGTTGGTCTTAATAATCAGTCAATTAGTAAGGATATAATTGAAGTGCTGCGTTATATAGACCTCAATATTGCTAAAACAATCAGAGAAGAGGATATTGCTGATTATTGCCACTATTCCGTCAGCTACTTTTCAAAGGTGTTCCACAAATCCTTGGGGATCAGCTTTCGTGATTACCTAACTACAAAACGAATCGAACTCGCCAAACAACTTTTACAAGACGATAAAAAGAACAAAATTGCAGTTATTGCTTACCAGTGTGGTTACAACGATGTTTCCTACTTTTCACGCATTTTTAAGAAGAAGACTGGAATTTCTCCCGGTGTTTTCAGGCAGTTCCATTAGATAGATCACTCTAATCGATCAAAATCCCTTCATAATCTTTCACCTCCCTAACGCTCGTGCTAGTGTTAACTAGTGATTAACAATTAAATAACATAATAATTAATGCATCACTTCTAATACATGGAGTTAGAGAATGATTCAGCCTAATCAAATGACAAAACCTACTTGTACTCTCCCCCCACCAAACGAGTTGATTTTAAAGTGGTCTCAAGAGCGGCCCAATGAGGTGTACCTTAAACAAATCATCAATCGACAGTTTGTTGAGTTTACTTACGCTGAAGTAGCGGACAAAGCGCTACGCCTTGTGAGTGCCTTGAATAAACTTGGTGCAGAACCTGGTGACAAGGTCGCGCTCATTTCAAAAAACTGCGCTGAGTGGTTTATCTGTGATTTGGCTATGATGCTAGGTGATTTCGTTAGCGTGCCCATCTTCCCTACGGCAGGCGCAGAAACCATAGAGTATTGTGCGACACACAGTGAAAGTAAGTTCATCATTGCTGGTAAGCTCGATGATGCTAAAGCGACTCAAGAAGTACTCTCGAACTTACCTGACATTATTAGCATCGCTCTGCCATACGATAGCGCGCCAAGTTGCCAATACCAGTTTGAAGATCTTATAACGGAAGTAGAGCCCTCTACTTTTAGACCAGAACATTGCGATGATAAATTGATGTCATTGGTGTACACATCTGGAACCTCTGGCCAGCCTAAAGGGGCAATGTTGACCTATGGTGCATTCAGTTGGTCTGTTCAACAGTTGGTAAACCATATTGGTATACAAGATGGTGACAGACTGTTCTCATATCTGCCGCTTGCACACATTACCGAGCGTGTTTACATATTTGGCTGCTCAATTATGGGTGGCGTGGTGACTGCCTTCCCTGAGTCGTTAGATACCTTTATTGAAGACGTTAAAATGCAACGTCCGACTCTGTTTATCTCTGTACCTCGTTTATGGACTTTATTCCAGCAGCGCATTCAAGACAAACTTCCACCACGTAAACTAAACCTTCTTCTTAAGATTCCATTTATCAATAGTTTGATCAAAAAGAAACTCGCTGAAGGACTAGGGCTTGATCAAGCAAGAGTATTAGGTTGTGGATCTGCTCCTGTTTCTGCGGCATTACTCAACTGGTACCACAGTGTTGGATTAAACATTACTGAAGCTTGGGGAATGACGGAAACATTCGCTTATAGCACGATCAACTATCCGTTTAGAGAAGACAAAATTGGCACGGTTGGTGATGCAGGCCCAGGGATTGAACTGAAAATCGCTCAAGACAGTGAAATTATGGTTCGTGGTAAGGGCTTATTCTCTGGTTACTACAAAAATGATATCGCGACAAAAGAGACTTTTGATAGTGAAGGTTGGGTACATACTGGTGATATAGGATCGATTGACGCTGACGGGTATCTCTGGATCCAAGGGCGTAAGAAAGACACCTTTAAAACTGCTAAAGGTAAATTTGTCGCCCCAGTTCCTATCGAGAAAAAACTATTTGAATACAGCCGTGTCGAAATGATGTGTCTTATCGGCCTTGGGCTTCCTGGGCCAATCTTACTTGTCGTTCCGCATGATTTCCCGAACTTTGACAGAAAACGCTATGAACGCACTACCGAGCGCGTTATTGAAAAAATGAACGCACAACTTGGTTCGCATGAGAAAATCAAAGGTGTATTGATGATCAAAGAACCGTGGAGTATAGAAAACAATGTACTCACTCCTACGCTCAAAATAAAGCGCCATATCTTGGAGCAAAAGTACCATGATCTCGGCGCTGACTGGCCTAAAGATAAGCTGGTGATTTGGGAAGAGTAATTAATTTACCGACGCTCTACTATAGCTAATGATAAATGGCTTGCTTTCGATATTAGGTGAAAGCAAGCCTTTTTATTCATTGCGAGTTTATACCGACAAAGATAAAAAACCTCAGTGTGAATACTTAACACTGAGGTGATGCTAGACAGGAAGGTTAGCAAATATTTTATTTAAGCTCTTAAACGACGTTGTTTATTTACTCTTGTCTTAGTCCCAAAACACTCGGTTACTTTCCTTAGTCGCTTGTTCTTCACTCAGACCTACATCAGCGAGTAGGTGATCCGGAAGATCCGAAAGGTGTTTTCTTGAGCGGGATTTTGACACCCACATCTTGATAATAGAAAAGAAAGTCTTAATTAAATTAGATGAAGGTCGGCTTATAGTATTCGTGCCATTCATGATTGAAGTATTCATATCTCTCTATCTCCCTTTAATTAACTCAGTTGACAAGGTTAATAATCAACCATTATGGTAAATAGGACAAACGATACAAATTGGCATTGAGTTAAGGAAAACTAATGTGAAAGAACGAATGCCTCCATTTTTGGGGATCTATTATTTTTATACCGCCGCAAAGCTAGGCAGTTTCAAAGCCGCCGCCGCTCAGCTTTTTGTAACAGCGGCAGCGATCAGTCAGCAAATTAGATTACTCGAAGAGTGGGTAGGTACTGACTTGTTTATTCGTCAGCATAGACAAGTCGTCTTAACCCATGAAGGGGAAACGTTATACTTACAAGCCAAAAAAGGATTTGCTCATCTACAAGATGGAATACGACAAATAAACCAAGACCCCAATCCAACACAGCTTTCTATTTCCACATTACCCTCTTTCGCTCAACATTGGCTTGTTCCTCGTATTGGTCAATTTAAAGAGCAACACCCTGAACTATCCATGTTAATTGAACCGTCTAATCACGTGGTGTCATTTCAGGACTCAAGTGTTGATATCTGTATACGTTACGGAGAAGGCAATTACAAAAATGTCGAAAGTCGATGGCTAATGGATGAGGTGGTTTATCCCGTCTGTCATCCTATTTATCAAGAAAAACACGGCATCTATAGTGTGGATGACCTCTATAAAGCCGAACTCATTGAAGATCGTTGGCCTGATATGGATTGGCAATTATGGCTAGATTCAGTCGGAGTGAAAGGTGGTCAATCTACACTGCAATATGACGGTTCTCATTTTGTACTGGAAGGTGCTTTAGCGGTTCAAGGAGTTGCACTGGTTAAGCACAGTCTTGCTTTACGCTACCTAGATGAAGGAAAGCTCGTTCGTATTAGTAATATTGCTCTCAAGCCACGTTTTAGTTATTACTTATGTGCCCCTGCTGGGTATTTTCGTCGTGAAAAAATCATTGTATTTGAAAAATGGATGAAGCAACAAATCGAGCAGTTTTCCAGTTTAGGCCGCGAGGAGTTGATCATTAAGGAGAGCGATTATTCTTTAAAATGGAAGCGTAGCTAAGCTTAAATGGAAATGTAACTAGGCCTTAAAGAATTGCTATACTATGCACAATGAAACAAAAAATCCAAAGCTCACTTGCTCTCAACAGCAGCTGCGCTTAACAATAGTGAAATGAGAATAATGACACAAGAAAATAACCCTCTTCATGGCATCACGCTTCAAAAGTTACTAACTGAATTAGTTGAACATTACGGATGGGAAGAGCTTAGCCGCATGGTTAATATTAACTGCTTTAAAAGCGACCCTAGTATTAAATCAAGCCTGAAATTTTTGCGTAAAACCGAGTGGGCTAGAACAAAAGTGGAATCCATTTACGTTCAACTGAAACAAGCCTAGTTAAAAAGGTTCTAAATACGAAAAGCCCCACTAGCTTTCACTAGTGGGGCTTTTTAGTTAGAGACTAAAACGATTATTTCTTAGCGTTTTCTTCTTTAACTTTAGCAATTACTGCTTCAGCCACATTCATTGGGCATGGTGCGTAGTGTGCGAATTCCATAGAGAATTGACCACGACCTGAAGTAATAGTACGTAGGTGACCGATGTAACCAAACATCTCAGAAAGAGGAATGTCAGCTTGAACACGAACACCAGTTACGCCAGCTAGTTGATCTTTGATCATGCCACGACGACGGTTAAGGTCACCGATAACATCACCAACGTGATCGTCTGGAGTAAACACGTCTACTGCCATGATAGGCTCTAGAAGTTGAGCTCCTGCTTTAGGGATAGATTGACGGAATGCACCTTTCGCTGCGATTTCAAATGCGATAGCAGATGAATCGACTGCGTGGAAGCCACCATCGAATAGCTCAATTTCAACATCAAGAACAGGGAATCCAGCAAGAACACCTTCGTCCATCATTGACTTGAAGCCTTTCTCTACTGCAGGCCAGAATTCTTTAGGTACGTTACCACCAACAACTGATGAAGAGAACGTAAAGCCAGAACCTGTTTCGCCTGGTTTGATACGGTAATCGATCTTACCGAATTGACCAGAACCACCAGACTGTTTCTTATGCGTGTAGCTATCTTCAACTGCTTGAGTAATAGTTTCACGGTAAGCAACTTGAGGAGCACCAACTGTTAAGTCAACGCCGTAAGTACGCTTAAGGATATCTACTTTGATATCTAAGTGAAGCTCACCCATACCACGTAGGATAGTTTCGCCAGTCTCTTCGTCAGTGTTTACTTTGAACGTTGGATCTTCTGCAACCATTTTACCGATAGCAACACCCATCTTCTCTGAACCGCCTTTATCTTTTGGCGTTACAGCGATTGAGATTACTGGTTCAGGGAAAACCATTGGCTCAAGTGTGATTGGGTCTTTAGGATCACATAGAGTGTGACCTGTTTGAACGTTCTTCATACCAACGATAGCGATGATGTCGCCCGCTTGTGCAGAAGTTAGTTCTTTACGCTCATCAGCTTGCATCTCAACCATACGGCCAACACGCTCTGTTTTACCAGTAAATGAGTTAAGGATTGTGTCACCCTTATTCAATGTACCTGAGTAAATACGTACGAACGTTAGCGCGCCAAAACGGTCATCCATGATTTTGAATGCTAGCGCTTTGAAAGTTTCGTCAGCTGAAACAAGTGCGTGTGAGCCAGTCTCTTCGCCTTCTTCATCCATTAGAGGTTGAGGATCAACTTCTGTTGGTGAAGGTAGGTAATCAACAACAGCATCAAGGATTAGTTGAATACCTTTGTTTTTGAATGCTGAACCACAGTATGTTGGGAAGAAGTCCATAGTACGTGTACCCTTACGGATACATACTTTTAGTTGCTCAATAGATGGCTCTTCGCCTTCCATGTAAGCTTCCATTAGGTCATCGTCTTGCTCAACAGCAGTTTCAACCAGCATTTCGCGGTATTCTTCTACTTTGTCAACCATGTCCGCAGGAACATCTTCAACTGTGTAACGCTCTGGAAGACCTGAGTCATCCCAAACGTACGCTTTACGGCTAAGAAGGTCTACTACACCAGTGAAATCGTCTTCGATACCGATAGGTAGAACCATTACTAGTGGGTTAGCACCTAGTACGTCTTGAGTCTGCTTAACAACACGGTAGAAGTCAGCACCCATACGGTCTAGTTTGTTAACGAAAATGATACGTGCAACTTCAGATTCGTTCGCGTAGCGCCAGTTAGTTTCTGATTGTGGTTCAACACCACCAGAACCACAGAATACGCCGATACCGCCATCAAGTACTTTAAGTGAACGGTATACTTCAACTGTGAAGTCAACGTGTCCAGGAGTATCGATAACGTTGAAACGGTGGTTATCCCAGAAGCAACTTACAGCTGCTGACTGGATAGTAATACCGCGCTCTGCTTCCTGTTCCATAAAGTCAGTCGTTGATTCGCCATCGTGAACTTCACCAGTCTTATGAATTTGACCAGTTAACTTTAGGATTCGCTCAGTGGTAGTTGTTTTACCCGCATCAACGTGCGCGAAAATACCAATGTTTCTGTACTTCGATAAATCTGCCATTGTCTTACTCTGTTAATAGGATATAAAATGCGCGCAGAGTATACCATAATCCGTCAAGACTGGTACCCTTAGCGTGTACGAAGAAGATAAAAAACTTTTATAGGCCACTACTCAGCAAAAATCAATAAGAAGCACATCAATGATACGCTTTTATTATCCTCACTACTGCTCGTGGTATTAATGAGCGTAGTCTATTTAGCCTCGGTCTGATTTACAAACCTAATTCTCTTATTTGCTTTACAGCTCATCAAAAGCCGCAATTGCATCAGATAGCTTTTTAACCCCATGAATTTGCATACCGTCGATACCATTCTTAGGCATATTGGCGGCTGGAACGATTGCTTTTTTAAAGCCATGCTTAAACGCTTCCATCAATCGTTCTTGGCCACTTGGTACAGGGCGGATCTCTCCAGCCAAACCAACCTCACCAAAGACAACCACATCTTTCGGCAATGCTCTGTCCTTAAAGCTTGATAGTAACGCGAGCACCAAAGCAAGATCGGCACTAGTTTCAGTGACCTTAACGCCACCCACTACGTTAACAAAGACATCTTGATCAGCCATCTGCAAGCCACCGTGTTTATGCAATACAGCTAACAATAGAGAAAGTCGGTTTTGATCTAAACCGACGGATACGCGTCGCGGGTTAGCTAGCTGAGAGTAATCAACCAACGCTTGAATTTCGACAAGTAAAGGACGCGTTCCTTCCCATACCACCATGACTGAACTGCCCGACGTCTCTTCTTCACCACGGGATAAGAAGATAGCAGAAGGGTTGCTCACCTCTTTAAGTCCCTGCCCTGTCATGGCAAACACACCTAGTTCATTCACCGCACCAAAACGGTTTTTATGGCTTCGCATGGTTCTAAAGCGGCTATCTGCACCACCATCAAGTAAGACTGAGCAATCAATAATATGCTCAAGTACTTTTGGACCGGCTAATGTACCGTCTTTAGTTACGTGACCGACAATAAAGACTGCAACGTTATTTTGCTTTGCGTATCGGGTCAGCATCGTTGCAGACTCTCTTACTTGCGCAATACTCCCCGGTGAAGATTGCACATCCGCAACGTTCATCACTTGAATAGAATCAATCACCATAATACGTGGCTGCTCTTTTTCAGCGATTTGACAAATTTTGTCTACATTTGTTTCCGACAACATTTTTAGGTGTTCTTTCGGTAAACCTAAGCGTGACGCTCTCATTGCGACTTGCTGAAGCGACTCCTCACCCGTTACATATAACGTTGGCATTTGAGCTGAAAGCAAACACATGGTCTGAAGTAAAAGCGTCGACTTACCAGCACCAGGGTTACCACCTATCAATATCGCAGCACCGGGAACGACCCCACCGCCAAGTACTCGATCTAGTTCTTTAAAGCCACTGCTAAATCGAGGCACTTCTTGTAGATCGATTTCAGACAGAACCTGAACCTTTGATTCATTGATACCGCCTGCATATCCAGACAAACGATCATTGCGCGCTACCGTTGGTGATGCCGCCAAACGAATCTCTGTAATCGTGTTCCAAGCCCCACAAGCGTTACATTGCCCTTGCCAGCGGGGAAAATCCGCACCACAATCGTTACAAACGTATGCACGTTTTGCCTTAGCCATGTTTCCTCAATCTACTAAACTGTTTAATAAGCACTTAATTAAACGAATGATGAAAAGCGCGTGACGCATTCAGTGATGACTAACACCACTTGGTCACCTAGAGAGTTAACATCTGGCTAAAGATCTCGGTGATTCTGCCGATGTTAATGTAACGGACTACTCTAACAGAAAAATATGCAGCAATCTGAAATTCTATCTATCGCAGAAAGACTCATCCCCGCTTTTCATTCAGGGGATTTCGATTACCTTTTGTCACAAATGACAGAGGGTGAAGCTCCGTCAGCAAAACTGCTCATAAAGATGGAATTAAATCGGGTTATGGCACCTTGCACTAAACCCATTGACCTAAGAGGTCGAGTTCAAGGCGAGTGTCGAGAGTACGAGCTTGATGGTTTAAAGCACTGGCTCGATGATGTGGCTTTCAATGCCTACCACAAGAATTTCAAGAAGTTTAACGGCTACACCGAAGGAATGTGGGAAGCCTTAATTAATACCAAGAATAATTTCAGAGTAATGAAACAAAACGGTATTACGCCTCAAAAAGAGTCGTCACCAGAGACAACCCCTTTTCATGTTGAACCAATAACGCTGGGCTATGACTTAAAACGGCAAGAGAATCGCCTAAAGGTTTACTCTCAAGTTGAAATTACTTTGCAAAATAAGCAACTTGTTCATGCGGTGAGTATCGATCTGTCTCCCTCTGGCGCTAAATTTAAAGTTCCAGCCGCAATAAACTATAAGTTGGGCGAACTTGTTAGCGTTTCATTTGTTGAATTACAAAAATCGTCTGAAGTTGAAGAGATTGTTCTGCCGCTCAACTATCGGGTCGTGGGAATTGATGATAGTTATGAGAATGATGCGGTTAAATTTATTCGGGCACTCAAAGTGTCAGAATCTGATGTCATCAATCAAGTCATTGAAGAATCGCTACAAAACAACTCACAAAAAGTTCGCCATGATAACCAAGATAAAATAATTCGAGCTCGCACTCGTGGCTATGAACACACCTATTTAAAACATACCTGCAATCTGCCACTGTTTTTTAGTGGTAGTGAATTAAAGCTGATATTGATGACCGAAAATAACTTGCCCATTTGGAACTATTGGCAAGATGAGCGTAACCAGCAGGCTTTGGGATCTCTGTTTCACGAAGAGCGTATCTCACTGCTGACTAAGGCAGGTATTCGTGGCAGCAGCAACACAATTTACTCTTTCACGCATCAACATGAAGGGAAATCTCTTTTCTTCTCAATGATGATGCCTGAAGCAACGAGAGAAGAGCGTCAATTGTTCTGGCACGTAGGAGCAAGACGAAAAAGTTGGAAAGCCTTTAAGCTGTCTATTTTTGAACTCTCCGATCCTGAATGTCAGCAACTAGCGCAGCATGCCAACGAGTTGGGTATCAATACTGAAGCCCTCTCTCATTGCGGTATTTTACAAGAGATAGCTGATAGCGATTCAGCAGGGGATTATCTTTTCACTCAAAAGCCGAAACTACCAAGTAAGACGTTAAATCGCTTTCGACATACTCGAAAAATAATAGGCAACCCAACCTCTATCTATTTTGATGCAAAATCTCGTCGAAAAGAGCCTCGCTATCAATTTAAGTCACCCGTTGAATTAACCACACAATCTGGAAAAGTGTATTCAGGCAATACTCTTGACCTCTCAAGGCATGGCTTAAGTATTCAGCTTGATACACCCAGTGACATCACCGCAAATGACCGATGTACCGTAAACTTACGTGAATTGCAGTTGTACGATAAATCGTTGCCTCTCAGCGAAGTTCCTTATCAGGTAATACGTGTCGGTTCAGATGATCAACAAGTTCAAATGAGTATCGATAACTCGACTCAGAATTTAAGAACGATAGGCTTCTTTGATCGACTAATAAAACACAATGAGAAAAAGCTGCCACAGAAAAAAGAGCTACTCCCTAGTAATGAATTACTTGAAGGGCTGCACGATATTTTATTGGATAAGATGGTCAGCAATCCTGTCTTCATCGAAAAAATCAAAGGCTCATTAGTCCCTAGGGTGATCGGTGTGAACTACCCTCTTCCTCCACACTTAGTACTAATGGCAAGATTAGGCATTGAAAAACAGTTTTCATTAGAACCTATTTATAAAGGAAGAATGACGACACTTCTTTCTGTACCAATGAAGCGACTTGAGGGTGCTGTTCCGCAATATCATGAGGTTTATATCTCTGCACTGATTTTTGGGAATCGAATTCAGTCATTACAGACAAAGTTAAGCAGTGAGTTTGAGAGCAATAAAGAACGACTTATTTTCATTAAAAAAGCGATGAATGTGGGTGACTTTTATGTTTTGCGAGTCTCTGGCGCGCCCATTTTTGAACCACTGAGTAATCTATTAAAAGTGGATATTGAAGAGCTGACTCAAATCAGTATGCATCAAGCGAGAAGCTTGGAAAAAGAGATAAGTTCAACCGTTGGTTACGGTGAGATTGTTGATATTACCGATGAAGTATTAGTTCGATTAGAGCTGACTCGATAAGAGTAATAAGTCGCTTAAAGAATCGCGCGAGGGCTCTTCCTCGCGCTATATATGGCATAATTCGTTGAATTACAGCCATTGGGTTACCGTTTTTTGGCTACCGTTCACTCACATAATAGTCAGCCTAAGGTCTAGATTGCCAACTCAACTTCTTCTGTTTTACAAGCCCAGCAGAAAGTATGCATAGCACCCCACCAAGCCCTGAAAATCGAATCGCTGTTTGTGCCTGCTGTTCCACTTTTGCCTTTGCGTGATAAGCAATACCCAGACCTGCCGCATCCATCATAACAAGATCATTGGCACCATCGCCTACCGCTACAGTATTGTGCAGCTCAATATCGTACTGCTCAGACAGGTCGAGTAGAATATCCGCTTTCGTCTGTGCAGAGACAACATCCCCTAAAACATGGCCAGTTAACTTGCCATCGATAATTTCCAAGGTATTTGACTGAGCATGATGTAAGTTCAATTGCTCTTTTAGATAATCTGAGAAATAGGTAAAACCGCCTGAAGCGATGGCAGTTTTCCACCCCAGCGCATTGAGCGTTGTGACGAGTTCTTCTAAATCAGGCATGAACGGCAGGTCGCTACGTACCGCTTCTAAAATCGACTCATTCGCGCCAGTAAGCTTACCAACACGTTGGCGAAGACTCTGTTCGAAATCGAGTTCCCCTTGCATCGCACGCTCAGTAACCTCAGCCACCTCTTCTCCAACGCCTGCAAGTTTTGCAATTTCATCAATACATTCAATCTGAATGGCTGTTGAATCCATGTCCATCACAATCAAACCAGGCAGAGAAAGGTCAGGCATATCATCCAGACTGGCGAAATCTAGCCCCAATGAAATAACAATATCTTGATGCGCTTGAGTAAGTTGCCCAGACATTAGCGCGACTTCGTAGTGACCTACTTTCCAAGTTTCAACAATAGGCGTATAAACACCTGTGTAGGCATCGATGTCTTCAAAGTGCTGAGCTGAAAGCTGTGTTGAAAATATAATCCAATTAGCTTTGGCTTTATCATGTTGATTAGCAAAGCGAGTTTCTGGTAATCGGCTAAGAAGCGCAGTGTGTCTTCTAATAGAGAGTGTCTTTAACGTGTCCATGTTTTTAATCCTTGAAATAACTCCTCAACGTTACCCTATTGCAATTTAAAAACGCAAGTATCAATATTAATGAAAGTAAAATAAAATTAATGACAGTAAAATAATTCTGTCTAGGAATGCTATGAATCAATCATTGTTTTCATTTCGTATAGCAATCAAAGTCGTTGCGGTACTTACCCTACTCGCTATGGTGGCTGTCATTGCAGTCAATAGTGTTAAAATAAGCAAAGGTAATGAGCAGATTCAACATAATCAGCTCGAGACCTTAACCAAAATGTTGATTTCACAAGCCGCACTTTCAGCGAGTGAACCTGTCTTACAACAAGATCAGGAAAAACTGCTTAAGCTGGCCAATCAACTGACTCACAGTCACCTCTCTTTTGACGCTACAATTTATAATGCTGAAGGCGTTAAGTTAGCTGCTAGTGATGAAGCTCTATCAGCAAGAGAAGTGCTCGGACTCGATACGCCTTTATCTACCGCTAGAATAGGCCGTCAGCAGCTTGTAGAACCAATCATGCATGATTCAACTATTATAGGCTTTGTACGCATAACCTTTGAGACAGGGCGTGTTACAGCGATTTCAGATCACCACTATCGAAAGAGTGATCGTTACATGTACACAATGATTTTGATGAGTTTTATTGGTGGGGTGTTGATGCCGCTACTGATTAGAAAAAAGAGAAAGAACAAAGGCGAGAACTTGCTACTTCAAGGGCACTAGATATTCCAAGTACTTAGCTGATCAAGCATTTGTCTAAACACTCAAACAATAAAAACCTCAGGTCATATCGAACTGAGGTTTTTTGTTTTCTATTGCTAGAGGTGACAGTGAGAGTCATTCACTCAGATTAATCTTCGTCGCCAAGCAGTACTGAATCTAATGCAATTTCCATCATTTCATTGAAGGTCGTAGCGCGCTCATCAGAGGTTGTCTGCTCACCGGTTTTGATATGATCAGAAACGGTACAAATCGCCAGCGCTTTTGCACCATATTCTGCTGCGACACCGTAAATACCCGCTGCTTCCATTTCAACACCAACAATGCCGTACTTGTCCATCACATCAAACATCTCTGGATCTGGCGTATAAAACAGTTCAGCAGAGAACAGGTTGCCGACTTTTACTTCAATACCACGTGCTTTTGCTGCATCTTCAGCATTGCGAACCATCTTATAGTCTGCAATTGCGGCAAAGTCATGATCTTTAAAGCGAATGCGATTTACTTTTGAGTCAGTACACGCGCCCATGCCAATCACAACGTCGCGTAACTTGATATCTTCGCTTACTGCACCACAGCTACCAACTCGAATGATCTTCTTAACACCAAAGTCTTTGATAAGCTCGGTCACATAAATAGAGCATGATGGAATGCCCATACCGTGTCCCATTACAGAGATCTTGCGACCTTTGTAGGTGCCCGTGTAGCCGTACATATTGCGGACATCACAAACCTGAACGGCATTATCTAGAAACGTATCAGCAATGTATTTAGCACGCAATGGATCGCCAGGCATTAAAACGACGTCTGCAAAAGCACCATTTTCAGCATTAATATGTGGAGTTGCCATTATCTAATCCTTTGTTGAAAGCCTAGAGTTGATGACTAGGCTTGAATCATCATTATAAAAAGTTTTTACCGTAATCCATTGGCGAAGTGCCGAAATACGATGCCAAACTTTGACCAATATCTGCAAATGTATCTCTAAGCCCTAATGAGCCCGCAGGTACATTTTTGCCGTACACAATGACTGGAATATGTTCACGAGTATGATCACTACCAGGCCAAGTTGGGTCACAACCATGATCTGCGGTTAGAATAAGAATGTCATCTTCTTCCATTAACTCAATCACTTCATTCACTCGACTATCGAAATATTCGAGTGCTGCAGCATAACCAGCGACATCACGGCGATGGCCATAAGCAGAGTCGAAGTCAACAAAGTTAGTGAACACAATCGTATTGTCACCCGCTTCTTTAATTGCTTCTTTGGTTGCTTCAAACAGATCAGGAATGCCCGTTGCTTTAGTTTTCTTGGTAATACCACAGCCAGCGTAGATATCTGAGATCTTACCTATCGAATGTACATGACCATCTTTTTCTTCAACGAGCTTTTGTAAAACAGTTGCTGATGGTGGCTCTACAGAGAGATCTCTTCGATTACCTGTGCGTGCAAATTCACCCGCTTTAGCGCCAACAAACGGACGCGCGATAACACGACCAATATTGTAATCACCCAGCTCTTCACGAGCGATTTGGCATAACTCTAGTAGGTTATCTAGACCAAAGGTCTCTTCATGACAGGCAATTTGGAATACCGAGTCACCCGATGTATAAAAGATCGGAAGACCGCTCTTCATGTGCTCTTCACCCAAGTCATCAAGTACTTGAGTACCCGACGCATGGCAATTCCCTAGAAAACCAGACAGACCTGCACGTTTTAGAATGCGATCAGTGAGCTCTTTCGGGAAACTATTCTCTTTGTCGGTAAAGTAACCCCAATCAAACAGAACAGGAACACCCGCAATTTCCCAGTGACCAGAAGGAGTATCTTTACCTGAAGAAAGTTCTGCGGCATGACCATAAGCACCAATCACTTCGACACTCTCTTCTAAACCAGCAGCGAACTTACCCGTTGATTCTTTGTGAGCCATCGCAAAGCCAAGCTTTGACAGGTTAGGCAACTTTAGTGCCCCACTGCGATCGGCATTATCTGCCAATCCTTTACTGCACTGTTCTGCAATGTGACCCATGGTATCTGCACCAACATCACCGAACCTATCCGCATCAGCTGTTTCACCAATACCAAATGAATCTAAAACTAAAATAATTGCTCTTTTCATTTCTCTCTCCAACAGACTTTACACGTCTTCAGAACGAATTTGACGATAAACATCTGGAGTCGCTTGATACTCTCCGCCCACACTAATTGCATTTAATAGTGCAGATGCGGCCTCTTGCCATTGCTCTTCATTACGTGCATGGATAACAGCTAGCGGTTTATCGCTCGTCGCTACCTCACCTAGACGAATGAAGTTATCAAAACCTACTGCGTAGTCGATACTGTCAGTGGCAACGCGGCGTCCACCGCCCATGCCAACAACAGCCATACCGATAGCGCGAGTATCCATCGCAGATACAACACCGCTTTCAGATGCGTAGACAGGTTTGATAATTTCTGCTTTTTCTAAGTAGTTATTATAGTTTTGTACAAAATCTTCAGGACCACCAAGGCCTGCAACCATTTTGCCAAAGCACTCTGCAGCTTTGCCGTTATCGAGTACTTCCATTAGCTTAGCGCGCGCGTCTTCAGAGTCAGTGGCTAAATTACCCAGCACCAACATTTCAGCACAAGATGCCAAGGTAATATTGAGTAAACGAGGGTTACGGTATTCACCCGTTAGGAACTGAACCGCTTCTCGAACTTCAACGGCATTACCAGCAGATGAAGCTAGAACTTGGTTCATGTCGGTTAAAATAGCAGTTGTCTTAGTACCGGCACCGTTCGCCACAGCAACGATTGATTTTGCCAGTTCTTCAGATGCTTCATACGTTGGCATGAATGCGCCAGAACCCACTTTCACATCCATTACAAGTGAGTCTAAACCTGCGGCTAATTTCTTAGACAAAATAGAGGCAGTGATCAGTGAGATATTATCAACGGTCGCAGTGATATCACGAGTGGCGTACACGCGCTTATCAGCAGGAGCCAAATCGCCCGTCTGACCAATAATAGCAACACCTGCGTCTTTAGTGACTTGTCCAAAAACATCGTTGGTTGGCGTAATGTTGTAGCCAGGAATTGACTCTAGCTTGTCAAGAGTACCACCAGTATGACCTAAGCCACGGCCTGAGATCATTGGAACGAATCCGCCACATGCTGCCACCATTGGGCCAAGCATTAATGACGTTACATCGCCAACACCACCAGTTGAGTGTTTGTCTACGATTGGACCATCAAAGTTCATGTGACCCCAATCGATCACCATGCCTGAATCACGCATAGCACACGTGAGAGCAATTCGCTCAGGCATGGTCATTTCATTAAAGAAAATTGCCATTGCGAATGCCGCAATTTGGCCTTCAGATACGGTGTTTTTCGCAACACCTTGAATGAAGAAGTTAATTTCTTCAGTCGTTAGAATTTCGTTATCACGCTTTTTGCGGATGATTTCTTGAGGTAAGAAAGTTTGAGATAAAGACATTAGAGCCTCCCAAGCGGTTAAGCATGGTTAGTAAGGTAAGAGGTATATGGAGCGAACTAGATCAACTCGACCTAGTCACTCCACGAATCAGACTTATTGTTTTCAGTTCAGAGCCAGTAGCGATTAGTACGCTGCAGGATCTGCTGTTTCGTCTGTTACTTCTAATGTATTTAATAGATTAGTTAGCAGGCTTGATGCACCAAAACGATAATGCATATTATCTGCCCACTCAGCGCCAAGTAACTCATCAGCCATACCAAGGTAAGCTTGAGCATCTTCAGCTGTGCGAACACCACCAGCAGGTTTGAAACCAACTGTTTTTGCAACGCCCATGTCACGAATAACTTCAAGCATCATGCGTGCGTATTCTGGTGTTGCGTTTACTGGCACTTTACCCGTTGAGGTTTTAATGAAATCAGCGCCCGCTTCAATACAGATTTGAGAGGCTTTTTTAATTAATGCTTCTTCTTTAAGTTCACCCGTTTCGATGATCACTTTAAGAAGAATGTCACCACACGCTTCTTTACACTGTTTAACCAGCTCAAAACCAACTTCTGCATTACCAGCAATCAGTGCGCGGTATGGGAAAACCACATCGACTTCATCTGCGCCATAAGCAACGGCAGCTTTTGTTTCAGCAACAGCAATAACAACATCATCGTTACCGTGAGGGAAGTTTGTTACTGTCGCAATACGCACATCTGGAGTGCCTTGCTCACGAAGAGTCTTCTTCGCAATAGGAACAAAACGAGGGTAGATACAGATTGCAGCAGTATTACCTATGGCTGTTTTTGCATCACGACATAATGAGATCACTTTTTCATCAGTGTCATCATCGTTCAACGTTGTAAGGTCCATTAATTTAAGTGCGCGTAGTGCTGCTGCTTTTAAATCGCTCATTTCTATCTCCGATCAATATATTCAATTCATTTACCACTGGGCATGAGATCTTTAGTTATAACCTCGATAGTTAGCCCAGTAGCCTTAAATGAACGGACTTGGTTCCTTGAAGACTCAATACATACAGCGAACATGTATTGATTGCTATCCTTGTCACCGCACAGTACCAAATGGTACATGGCACAACCATCACTGATGGACGTACCTGCGTAGGCAAATCATTTGCCTGTATGAGATGTGCTGCCGTTAAGTGATAAGTGGTCACTCAAACAGAAGTGCTTTATTTAATCTATACAGTATAGATATTCATCGCAAAACTGTAGTGCCATATAAAACGCAAACGGTTTGTATCTCAAAAATCTTACGCTCTTTCCTAAATTCAGGTTTATTGACTCCCATCTCTACGACTTTAAGCCGTAATCAAGTGAAACAATAAAACCTTATCGCCCAAAACGAAAAAAGCCCCGCAGCAATTTCTTGCTACGGGGCGATTTATTAAGGCGTCTATATATTAATTACCGAGTTCTATTAAAGAGCCGCAAGGCTTAAACAGAAACCAGCAATTGTTGCTGCCATTAGGTTCGAAAGCGTACCAGCGGCAACAGCTTTCATACCCATGCGAGCAATCTCATGACGGCGTTCAGGAGCAAGGCTACCTAAACCACCTAGTAGAATCGCGATTGAAGAAAGGTTTGCGAAACCACATAGTGCGAATGAGATGATTGCTTTCGTTTTCTCAGAAAGAATAACTTCAGCACCTTCAGCAAGGTATGGAGAGAATGCAACGTACGCTACGAATTCGTTCGCTACGATCTTCTGACCGATGAATGAACCTGCAAGTGTCGCTTCAGACCATGGAACACCGATTACGAATGCTAGTGGAGAGAATACCCAACCTAGAATCATTTCTAGCGTTAGTTCTGGCATACCAATCCAGCCGCCAACACCACCAAGCATGCCGTTTACTAGAGCAATCAAACCGATGAATGCTAGTAGCATTGCACCAACGTTTAGAGCCAGTTGTAGGCCCATTGCTGCGCCGCCAGCGGCTGCATCAATTACGTTAGCAGGTTTGTCATCGCCACCATCTAAACTATCTGCAATGTTATCATCAGGCGTGTCTGTTTCAGGCATGATGATTTTAGCAAACAGTAGACCACCAGGTGCAGCCATGAATGATGCAGCTACAAGGTACTCAATTGGAACACCCATGCCAGCAAATGCTGCAAGTACACCACCAGCGATAGAAGCTAGACCACCACACATTACTGCGAATAGTTCTGACTTAGTCATCTTAGGAACAAACGGACGGACTACTAGAGGTGCCTCTGTTTGGCCAACGAAGATGTTCGCTGCCGCTGACATTGATTCCGCACGTGAAGTACCTAGCGCTTTTTGTAGTGCACCACCAAGAATCTTGATGACCCACTGCATAACGCCAATGTAGTAAAGTACAGAGATGAAAGCAGAGAAGAAGATTAATGTAGGAAGAACGCGGAATGCGAAGACGAAACCGCCGCCACCGAATAGTTCGAACATTTTACCCGATACTAGGCCACCGAAGATAAATTCAGTACCTTTGTTACCGTATGCGATTACATTTGATACTCCATCAGAGAAGCTTTTCAGCAGCTCTTGTCCCCAAGGAACGTAAAGAATAAATGCACCCAACACAAATTGAATAGCGAAAGCGCCACCTACAGTTCTTAAGTTGATCGCTTTGCGGTTGTCAGATAAAAGTACTGCTAGTCCAAGCAGAACGAACATCCCGACGATACTCATAAACAGGCTCATAGTTTATGATTTCCTTATTAGTTATTTATTGGCGTGTTACAAAGTGGAAGCTAAAAAAGCTAGTTAATTATACGCACCACAAATAAGATAAAGTAATGCCACGTTCACACTTTCTGTTAAGACACACAGTTCATTCATGCATAAGTGTGATCATGATCACTATTTTCAATAACTACATTCATCTATCGTACATTTTCTTTAGAAATCATTCACAAATAGAGAAGAGTAAATGGCTGTTTTGCCACAACGATTGCGCAATCGTTTGCTCTGTCTGTTTTTTCATCAAAGCCAGTTCTGATAACACTTTAGGTAGCATTAGTGGGTGATTATTTTGCCCCTGAAAACCATGCAGTGGCATATCTGGTGCGTCCGTTTCAATGACCAAATAGTCTAATGGTAAATCTGTAATCGCCTGCCTTGTCTTGTTCGCTCGTGGATAGGTAATGGTGCCACCGACGCCAATATAGAAGCCTAACTCAATGTAAGCCATTGCCTGCTGATAGCTACCCGAGAATCCATGCAGCACCCCTCCTTTCGATAACGGGTAACGTTTTAATAAAGGAATAAGACGATGGTGCGCTTTGCGACAGTGCAGAATGACGGGAAGCTGATACTGTTGTGCGAGTTCCAATTGCACTGAGAGACAACGCTCTTGCAGGCCATGCTCGCTCTCAATGGCGAAGTCAAGCCCACATTCACCGATAGCAACACAATGTGTAGAGCGCTGCTCTAGCGCTTGTGAGAGTGCAGGCTGTATATCTTTTGAGGTAGGCGGAAGAAACCAAGGGTGGAAACCTAGAGCGTGATAAATCTGTGGGTAGCGTTTTGAAAGGGATTGAATCGATGACCAATTGCTTTCATTGATCGCGGGAACTAAAAATCGCTCAACGCCCTGCCTTTCAGCTAATCTAAGTTCTGCTTCAAAATTGCCACTAAAACTATCAAAATCAAAGTGGCAATGGGTATCGAATAAACCAATCATCGATACCTACTTGTCTTTTTCTTCATTTGGTTTGTTAATCGAAGAGCAGCTATTGGCAGGGGCTTTCCGGTAAGGGACGCAACTTCGCTTGTTCTCAGGAGTCAGCCCCATAGAGAGACACCAAGCATCATACTTGCGCAAACAAGACTTCAACCATTTCAGCACTGCTGCTCTCCTTTTAATTCACCTATTAGCTGTTTAATAAACCAAAGAGCTTTATTGCTCATCACGTTTGAAGACAAGCTCTTTGTCTGACGATTCCGCTTCAACAAAGTAATAGCCTGCTGTATCAAAGCTTTGTAATGCCTCTACCGAATCGACTCGGTTTTCAATCATATAACGAGCCATCATGCCACGTGCTTTTTTAGCGTGGAAACTGATCACTTTGTATACGCCATTTTTACAATCTTTAAATACAGGCGTAATCACCTGAGCTTCTAAAGACTTAGGCTTGACCGCCTTGAAGTACTCATTCGAGGCTAAGTTAACCAATACCTTATTCTCTTGAGCCTCGAAAACTTGATTCAGCTTATCTGTAATTAGCTTGCCCCAGAACTGATAAAGGTTAGTACCACGAGGGTTCGCCAGCTTGGTCCCCATCTCTAGACGGTACGGCTGCATCAAATCCATTGGTTTAAGCAACCCATACAGCCCAGAAAGCATTCTTAGGTGTTGCTGAGCATAATCTAAATCCGCTTGTGAAAGAGAGCCTGCATCTAACCCTGTGTAGACGTCACCTTTAAAAGCAAAAATAGCCTGACGTGCGTTATCAAATGAAAACGTCTCACTCCACTGCTCAAATCTAGCCACGTTCAGCCCCGAAATTTTATCGCTCACCTTCATTAAAGCAGCAATATCGAGAGGCGTTAGTTTTCGGCACTCATGAATCAGCTCTTTAGAATGCTCAATAAAGTCAGGCTGAGTACACTGCTCAGTAGGAAGTGGAGACTCGTAGTCCAGTGTTTTAGCCGGTGAGATAACGATCAGCATATTTAGTTTTCCATGTAGGTTTATCTTTTATAGATTACAAAAAAAGCCATGCATTGTCTGCATGGCTTTTCAATTACTCTAATAGGAAGAACTAATTAGATTTCTTACTATTGTCCCAAATGCCTTTCTCAAGTTGAGACTGAAGCTCAGGGAAGTCATTTGCGTCAAATGTCGGCACTTTACCAGCGTCCAGTTGGCGGTTGTAATCTTTAGCCAGCTTAATCACGATGCCTGAAAGCAAGATGATCGCGACTAAGTTAACAATTGCCATTAAGCCCATTGATACGTCAGCCAGAGCCCATACCGTTGGTAATGACGCTAATGAACCAAACATCACCATGCCAAGAACAATCAGTCTAAAGAAGATAAGACCTTTCTTATTGTTGTGCTCTAGGAAGATTAGGTTTGTTTCAGCGTATGAATAGTTTGCAATGATAGAAGTAAATGCGAAGAAGAAAATCGCTACTGCTATAAAGATGCCACCCCAGTCGCCCACTTGCGCCGTCAATGCACGTTGCGTTAGTTCGATACCCGTAATTTCACCGTGAGGCACATACTCGCCAGACATCAAGATGATGGCAACAGTACATGAACAGATCACAATAGTATCCGTGAACACGCCAAGCATCTGCACATAACCTTGTGACGCAGGGTGTGGAGGATAAGGCGTTGCAGAGGCTGCTGCGTTAGGCGCAGAACCCATACCCGCTTCGTTTGAGAACAAACCACGCTTGATGCCTTGAATCATTGCTTGAGCAATCGCGTAGCCTAGGCCACCAGCAGCTGCTTCTTGAAGACCAAATGCACTCTTGAAGATCAAGCTAAGAACGTCTGGCACTTTCTCGATGTTCATCAACATAACGTAGATAGCGATCAATAGGTAAGCCAGTGCCATCACAGGAACAATCAGTTCAGCTGTGCGAGCAATCTTACGAATGCCGCCGAAGATAACGAATGCTGAAATAACAACGATAGCAATACCAACATACATCTCTTCAAAACCAAATGCGTTGTTCATCGCACCAGCGATAGCATTTGCTTGAACTGCATTAAAGACCAGACCAAATGCAATAATTAGGAAGATAGAGAACAACACGCCCATCCAGCGCATGCCTAGCCCTTTTTCCATATAGTACGCTGGACCGCCGCGGTAGTTACCGTCGCTGTCACGTGTCTTATAGAGCTGTGCAAGGGTACTTTCGGCAAATGATGTCGCCATACCAAGCATAGCAATCAACCACATCCAGAAAATCGCACCGGGACCACCAGCAGTCAGTGCAACGGCTACACCTGCCATGTTACCAGTACCGACACGAGCAGCTAAGCTAGTACAAAGGGCCTGAAAAGATGAGATACCCGCTTTATCTGCTTTACGGCTGTGTTTAAGAACGCTAAACATGTGGCCGAAGTGGCGAAACTGAATAAAACCAAGACGTACAGTAAAGTAGATACCAACGCCAACAAGTAGATAAACAAGGATCGATCCCCATAGAAGATCGTTCATCAAATTAATTAAGTCTGTCACAAGAACCTCTCTCGGTGTTTGCACTACTCTTAGCTACGAAAGCTTAGCTCTAAAAAACTCACATCGCTCTTCAAAGAGAAGGCGAAAAGTGTCTGTTATTTTATAATGATGTTTTTTATGTCGAACCCTAATTCTAGCTAGGGTTTCAAAGCAGTGTGTATTTTTGACCGCCGGATAATGCCGTGTGGCACATCAAAAATCAATACTCAACAAAACACACATAAATAGTATTCCACACTGTAAATTACGCCATTTTTAACATAAAACACTTACATTTCATCACAATTACAACACATAGATAAACTTCATTTGCAACATTAACAACTCGTTACATTCGGGCGGTCAAATTCAAGCCTAAAACACACCTCAAGCTAATAGCATAAAGGTGCAAAGGGTTTTGGTTCAATTTGGATAAATCATAAAGTTCAGCTTGTATGGTTTCTAATAAAAAGTGGCAAATGTTAACTATTGAAGCGAATCATCGTTTTTAATCCCATTTGCCAATTAACAGTAAACTTTATCGTTTGCTAACGTCTGTTTGCTTACTGTTTGACCAACTGAGTTTTGATATTTGTGATATTCAGTAAAGAAACCACATAAAATATTCATAAAAAATAAACAAATGAGAAACAAATCAAGGATAGTCTTAGGCAAAACATGGTATTAAAAAGATCCTGTTTCAGGCATATTCGAATAAATAGAGGTGGCTTATGGAAGGCATACAGTTCGACGAAGTTATGGAAACATCTTTCCCTAGAGGTAAAGCAGCTCGTTCAAAACCCGTTAAACGTAAATGGCGAGAAATAGAAGCAATAAAAGACCGACAACGTCTACGAAAAGAACTACTAGATATGGACATGAACCTTAAACTCGAAGACATAGATATTTAAAATTCACCACTTACATGGCTTAAAGAATTAGATATAAATAAAAGGCGCTACCTAAAGCGCCTTTTGTCTATCTGGATATTAATGACAGCGATTACTTTAGACACATTCAGAATCTAATTGGCTGATTCTGCGGGAGAGCTGCTGATATTTATCCGCGATGGTGCTACCAAATAAAGGATCGTCTTCACTCACATCCCAAAGTTTCTCAACCGCTTGCCAATCGCTGGTATTAAATGTGCGGCTTATAAGGGGGAGTATCGACTCCTCTTCAGTTTCTAAGTGACGCTTTTGTGCCAACATAAACTCTTCTAACAGACCGACAAACATTTCCTGAGGAATAACCGCATCTTTAAGAATCATGTCTACGACATTTAAAAACTCATGGGTCTTTTCTGATAGTTGGTGATGTTCTAGCTCTAAATTACTGATCTCAAATTGATGACCATATTGAGTAAGAAAGTAGTGGTATAAGATATTTTCTTTTGGGTGGTGTACTTTTTCAGAATGATTCGCAAGATAATCCACAACATCTCGAATGAGTGAATAATTGACGGTTTGTTCATTCTTCAGTCTTAATAGTTTTTGTCTCAATATAGCAAGCAAACGAATCATATAGCCATGCTCGCGCCGAATCCTTTCTATCATCATAACCTTCTCTCCTTAACACTTACTTTTTTTAAGTGTATATGAGAGTCACTGAGTGTGTATTGAGCTTGTTCAAAAAACACTCAGCTAATTTCAATTCTGGATTCTAACTCTAAATAGAGGCTATTTATTAGTAATAGAGTCGTCACTAGTACAACCTACCGAGTAAGACGCGGTTACCCAGTAATCGACATTAATCTAATTCAATATCTTTCAGTTTCCAATCAATAGGTTGTCTGTTTTGCTTCTCTAATAACTGATTGACTTGTGAAAAGTGCTGACAACCAAAGAAACCACGGTAGGCAGACAAAGGGGAAGGATGAACAGAGGTTAGAACATGATGCTTATCGCGGTCAATAAAGCGACCTTTCTTTTGAGCATGCGCTCCCCACAATATAAAAATAACCCCTTCATTATGTTGAACAATCTGATCAATCATGTGATCGGTAAATGTTTCCCAACCAATCTTCGAATGTGAATGAGCCTTACCTTGCTCGACAGTCAGTACAGTATTGAGTAGTAAAACGCCCTGTTTAGCCCAACTCTCAAGCGAGCCATGATTGGGAGCCTTAAAACCATCAATGTCCTGAGTAAGCTCTTTATAGATATTGACCAGTGATGGAGGGGTCTTAACGTTAGGAAGTACCGAGAAGCTTAGGCCATGCGCTTGATTTGGCCCGTGATAAGGATCTTGTCCTAAGATAACTACTTTGACTTGATCAAATGGCGTCATTTCAAATGCACGAAACACATCCTCTTGCGCAGGATAGATTCTGCTTCCACCAGAGCGTTCATCATCAATGAACGTCATCATTTTTGTAAAATACTCTTGTTGTTTTTCAGCTTCGATTAAATCGAACCATTGCACAGAGTTTGCCATGTCGCATCCCTATAAATTGCAGTTTTGCTCATTTTATCAGAACGCATGCAATTTACAGAGATTCGATCGGCCTCACGAGCTTTTCTGTGGCGTTCTAAAACGGCCTTGGCCACTAATATGGCGATTCGGAGTTGGCATGCGTGAAGCACGTGCAGTATATGATACAGGGGTATAATGAATAGTAGACTGAGTAATAATAGACATAGTGTGGCACTCCTCTTTGATACAACTAACAACATTTCTATTCCGTGGGGAGTTATCTATTAGATAGTCTCCCACTACAATGTTGATTCTCATTAGTAGTAATGAAAGATCAGTGCCAACTTTTTCATGATGACAATTAACTTATTGAGTTCCAATGAAACTTTCTTAATGCATTGATTTCCTCAGCCCAAACATCAGAGTCTATTGTCTCTAAAATCAAAGGGATACCGTCAAACCTAGGGTCTTTTGCTATGTATTCAAAACAATCCCAACCAATCTCACCTTGGCCCAAGGAGTGGTGGCGATCGACACGACTCGCTAATTCTACTTTAGAATCATTGATGTGCATTGCACGAAGGTAGTGCATACCAACGATTCGATCGAACTCTTCAAAAGTATGATCACAGGCTTCTTTGGTGCGTAAATCATAGCCAGCGGTAAAGGTGTGGCAAGTATCGAGGCAAACGCCTACTCTGCTCTTATCCTCTACTTTTTCAATGATTTGTGCCAAATGCTCAAACTTCCAACCCAGGTTAGTCCCCTGACCCGCTGTATTTTCAATAACAGCTATCACATCAGGTACCGCTTGGTGGGCTAGGTTGATTGATTCTGAAATTAATTCTAAACACTCATTCTCAGATATCTTCTTTAAATGACTCCCAGGATGAAAATTCAATAATGTCAGCCCCAATTGATGGCATCGTTCCATCTCATCAATAAACGCCGCTCTCGATTTGAGAAGCTTCTCTTCCTCCGGCGCTCCGAGATTAATTAGGTAAGAGTCATGGGGAAGAATATGATCGGTTGTAAAGCCGAGCATTTCGCAATTTGCTTTAAACGCGCTAATGGTTTTGGCCTCAAGAGGCTTCGCTTTCCACTGTCTCTGGTTTTTCGTAAACAGTGCAAATGCATTAGCACCAATCTCTCTTGCCCTCATAGGAGCGAGATCGACACCACCTGCAGCTGATACGTGAGCACCGATCAACTTATTGCCATATTTTTTCACATTCATTGTCACAAACTCGCTGTCTAATGGATCTCTTACAATCTCAATATGATTCATTTTTTCAGACGCTTTATAGCGCGTTTGGGCTTAAAAATCACCTTTTCATAATGTTGGAAAATTACTACAAAAAATCCGATTAAAAAATATTTTAATCTATAAACTATTTTGGAATCACTTATTTAACAACAAGTTATTGATCTAAATCAAAGAAATACCCATAATTTAAATAATGTTTTTGGTTGTATTTTGACTCAAATCAATATTAGAATAGACCGCATAAGATAATTATTATTAGCTCAACTTAAAATTTAACAACAATTTCCACGTGAGTGGACTAGGAGATAGTTATGATTCAAGGTATCCAAATTACTACAGCAGCAAACGACGACCTACTTAACTCAATCTGGCTACTAGATAGCGAGAAGAACGAAGCACGTTGTGTTGCTGCAGCAAGTGGCTACGAAGCTGACCAAATCGTTGCAATCAACGATCTTGGCCAATTTGAGAGCCGTGAAGTTGCAATCGAAACTCCACCAAAAATCGAAGGTGGTCAGCACCTGAACGTTAACGTTCTTAAGCGTGAAACTCTGGAAGATGCAGTTGCACACCCAGAAAACTACCCACAGCTAACTATCCGTGTATCGGGTTACGCTGTACGCTTTAACTCACTGACAACTGAGCAACAGAAAGACGTAATCGCACGTACTTTCACTGATTCTCTATAATCAGATTGCTTGTCATTCCGATAGGGGTGAACCAGTAGCAAATAAAAAAAGCGGCGCTATTAGATAGCGCCGCTTTTGTATTTAAGAGCCTCACCTACTTCCTAAATACAAAGTAGGTAAGATTTTAATCGTTGATTATTTTTGCACTCGACGTAAAACGACTTTAAGCGCGTCAAAATCATTCGCTAGATCTTCAGACAACAGTTCCATTGCTGCATGCTTAGCTAAAGGCGCTGGCACATCAATATCAGAAGATAAAATGTCATCTACCACTTCTTTAAATTTAGCCGGATGCGCAGTACATAAGAACAGACCAGTCTCACCAGCTTGTAGCTGATCACCGAGTAAACGGTATGCTATCGCACCATGTGGTTCGCATAGGTAACCTTCGTTATGCAACTCACGTACTGACTCAGCACTTTGCTCATCAGTTACCATACCTTTACCTAATGTATCTAAGCCCCAACCTTTCAACTGACAAAGCTCTTCAATACGTGGCCAGTTGTTTGGTTGGCTAACATCCATTGCATTTGATGTTGTAGCAACAGTTGGTTTTGGATCCCATTTACCTGTTTCTAGGTAACGTGGAACGGTATCATTTGCGTTAGTTGCAGCAATAAAGCGCTTGATTGGCAAACCTAACGCTTTAGCAAGCAAGCCAGCAGTAAGGTTACCAAAATTACCACTCGGTACGGAGATCACTAGGTTCTCACGCTCTGCTTTCGTTAATTGAGAAGCGGCCTCAAAGTAGTAACAAATTTGAGCCATCAGGCGGCTGATGTTGATTGAATTCGCAGAGTTAAGGCCAATCTCTTCGCGAAGTTGTGCATCGTCAAAAGATTGTTTAACTAGAGCCTGACAAGCATCAAAATCGCCATCAATAGCAACGGTATGGATATTTCCACCCAATGTGCAGAATAACTTCTCTTGCAGTGGACTGATCTTTCCTTTCGGATATAGGATTACAACATTGATGTCTTCCATACCGTAAAAGGCATGCGCTACTGCTGCTCCAGTATCACCAGAGGTAGCCGTTAAGATGGTGATTTTTCCACCATTAGACACAGCCGCTAGAGACTGAGCCATGAAACGACCACCAAAGTCTTTAAACGCTAATGTTGGGCCATGGAATAACTCTAATGCGTAAACACCATCTTTAACTTGTTTAATCGGTGCTGGAAATTGAAAAGCTTCAGCAACTAGACCAGTAACAACCTCTTTTGATAGTTCGTCACCGATCAGTGCCGATAAGATTTTTGCGCTGCGCGACGTGAAATCTTCTGCTAATAGAGCATCGATATCGTCAAATTTTGGCAATTCAGATGGGAAGAATAGCCCTTGATTACGACCTAGCCCTTGGCGTACGGCTTGGCTAAAAGAGACTTGTTCATCATTTTCTTTGATGTTGTAGAGCTTCATAGTGAACTTCCTGTAACGGTCGATCCTTGCTTATCCAAACGACAAACATGGACGAATCCTTCTTGATTTTGTGCATAATTCTGTTCGAGCCAGCGTGCAACTCGCTCGGCGACATCTTTATCTTGGCAAACACTGAATAGAGTTGGGCCGCTTCCTGAAATGCCAGTCGCTAATGCCCCTGCTGAGGTTGCGTATTTACGCGCTTCAGCAAAACCCGGTAGCAGTTTCTCACGATATGGTTCTGCAATCACGTCTTTGATCATTTTCGCGGCTAATTCAGGTTGACCAGAGTGACAACCGTGAATAAATCCTGCGAGATGACGACCATGAGCAATGATATCTTGTCGACGGTATTGAGAAGGTAATATTTCACGTGCTTCCGCCGTTGATACGGTAATGCCAGGGTAAGCCATAACCCAGTACCACTCATCGAAACAAGGGACTTCTTGGCTGATGATTCCCAACTCTTCAAGCATCAATTGTAAGCCACCAAGGTAACATGGAGCTACGTTATCGTAGTGAATGCCACCCGATATCTTACCTTCCATCTCACCCATTAATGCCAGCAGCTCAGTCTCATTTAATGGTTGACCGTGAAAACGATTCAGCGCATCAAGTGCGGCAACAATAGAACATGCACTTGAGCCTAGACCAGACCCAATCGGCATATTCTTCTCAAGCGTCATCTCTAGTGGTTTTAGCTCAATACTTTTTTTCGCTAACTCTCTGGAGAAAACAACCCAACAGTCATAAACGATATTTTCTTTTGTTTCTTTAGGAAGCTTTGAAACAAAGCTCCCTGAGGTTTTTAATGTAAACGCCTCTTCGCCAGGTTTTACCAATACTCGGTCACCTAGCAACGTACCGTCGATCGGTGAGACAGCGGCTCCTAATACGTCAAAACCAACACTGACGTTACCAATCGAAGCGGGAGCGTAAACAACAACATCCATATCACTTGAACTCATTATTAAACCCCTAACTTCCAACCAAGAGTACGCATAACATCCGAGAAAACACCTGCAGCAGTTACTTCAGTACCAGCACCGTAACCACGTAGAACAAGTGGGATTGGTTGGTAGTAGCGGCTGTAAAATGCTAATGCATTCTCACCATCTTTAATTTTGTACATAGGATCGTCACCATCAACAGCAGCAATACGAACCTTACATTTACCATCGGTAATTTCACCAACGTAACGCAATACTTTGCCTTCTTGGGCAGCATCTTCTACTTGCTGCTTAAAGTACGCATCCGCTTCAGGTAGACGAGCCATAAACTCTTCAACACTGCCTGAATCATCAAAGCCAGGTGGCAATGCTTGGTCAACAATAACGTCTTCAAGCTCTAACGCCATGCCAGCTTCACGAGCAAGAATAAGCAGCTTACGCGCAACATCCATGCCTGAAAGATCATCACGAGGGTCTGGTTCTGTAAAGCCATTGTCTTTAGCAATGTTAGTTGCTTGGCTAAGTGTCATTCCTTCATCTAGCTTACCGAAAATGTAAGAAAGAGAACCAGACAAGATGCCATTGAATTTTTCTAGTTCATCACCCGCAGAGATTAGGTTTTGCAGGTTTTCAATAACGGGAAGACCCGCACCTACTGTTGTTTCATACATCAACTTACGACGAGAGCTACGTGCGACTTCGCGTAATTGATGGTAGTAAGCCATGCTCGACGTATTAGCTTTCTTATTTGGTGTAACTACGTGGAAACCCGCACCAAGGAAGTCGGCATACTGATTCGCGATTGACTCACTTGACGTACAATCAACCAACACAGGGTTAATGATGTGGTTACGCTGAACCAATGAAATAAGACGCGCTAAGCTGAACTCTTCAGAGGCATCCTTCATACGGTCACGCCAGTGATCCAGTGGAAGACCAGCGCTATCAAGCAATAGGCCTTTGCTGTTTGCTAAACCACAAACTCGAATCACAATGCCTTTATCCGCTAGCTTCGCTTGTTGACGTTGAATTTGGTCAACAAGTTCACCACCAACACCACCAATACCAACAACAAAAACATCTAAGAAGTGTTTAGAGTTAAACAGATTCTCATGACACGCTTTAATCGCTTCAGCAATCTTGTCTTCAGGGATAACAGCAGAGATAGCACGCTCAGAAGAGCCTTGTGCGATAGCCACGATGTTAACGTTCACTTCAGCCAGTGACGCAAAGAATTGAGATGCAACACCACGTGATGTACGCATGCCGTCACCAACGAGCGTCACAATTGATACGTTGTCCATAAACTCAACAGGTTCTAGAAGACCGTCTTTGAGTTCTAGTTCAAACGCATCACTTAATACTTGTTTGGCTTTTAATTTATCAGCGGATTCAATACAAAAACTAATGCTGTATTCAGACGAAGATTGAGTGATCAGGACAATAGAAACACCCGCGGATGACATTGCGCCAAATACGCGACTTGCCATACCAACCATGCCTTTCATGCCAGGGCCAGAAACGTTAACCATGGTTAAGTCATTAAGCGTTGTAATACCCTTTATCGCTAGGTTGTCTTCACCGGTATCTTGACCAATTAACGTACCTGCACCTTGAGGGTTAAAGCTGTTTTTAATCAAGCAAGGGATATGGAACTGGGCAATAGGAGCGATTGTTTTTGGATGTAGTACCGACGCACCAAAATAAGAGAGCTCCATAGCTTCTTGATAGCTTAGCGATTTTAACAGGCGTGCATCATCAACAAGGCGAGGGTCACAGTTATATACGCCATCGACATCAGTCCAGATTTCACAGCAATCAGCTCGTAGGCAAGCAGCGAGTACCGCCGCTGAATAATCTGAGCCATTACGACCAAGCGTAACAAGCTCACCTTTTTCATTACCCGCAGTAAAACCCGGCATAATATTCACGTGGCCAGCAGGTAGTGGGTTTTGCTTAAAATTCTGAGTTGATACTTCGACATCAACCATTGCTTCTAGGTGGTCACCTTGAGCAAATAGGTATTGAATAGGGTCAATTAAACTTGCAGGCTGATCTTTCGCTTCAAGCACTGCTTTCATTAATTGAATAGAGATTCGTTCGCCTTTACTGATGATACGAGCATTGACATGGTTAGGGCACATACCCAATAAATTGATGCCATGAACAAATTGGCGTAGTTGCGATAAAGACGTTTTCAATTGATTGGTGAAGCCTTTACCACAAATGCTTGGTAACTCTGCCTTAATACGCTCAAATAGATCTTGAAAAGACGTTTCTAGCTCAGAAATTTGTAAATCCGCTTCACCATTTCTAAGAGCGGCTTCAATGACTGCTACTAGCTTATTGGTTGTTTTTCCTGGTGCTGACAGTACAACTGCCACCTCTTCTTGCTGTGCATTATTAGCAATGATATCCGCCGCTCTTAAAAAGCGGTCAGCATCAGCTAATGATGAACCTCCAAACTTTAATACTCGCATCCTTTCTCTCCAAAGTTTTTAAACTGATATAAAAAAAGGCCTGTATCTCGTGGGATACAGGCCTTTTTTTGAATTTCTTTTCGGTTAGCAGCCTGCCCCAACAAATGTAATGTCGGTAATAATAATGGTGGTCATTATTAGTGTGCGGCTGTGTAGCATAGAATATTCTCTAACCTTCTCTGTCATTACCTATACGTTTACCTTACTTTTAGCTAACGAGTCAATGAAAACTTATTTTTTTTAACGTTCGTTCACTAATCAAGCAACAAAACGCCTATATTCAACCACTTTTAGTGATACAAAGCTTATTTGAATATCCTAATAACCAATTGCTATATAGAAGACAAGACACACGGTTAGTTTTTGTGCTTTACTTATCGTTGCAACAAAATAGTTGCTTTAAAAAATAATAAAATATAAACCAAGGAGTGGCCTATGAAGATACTATTCAGTTTTATCATGCTGATGATGTGCTCATACGTAAGTGCTACGCCATTGCCTTCGCTACCATCTCTTGCCAATTCAGCAACGACTTCGCCACATAGGCTTTTTGTCACCAGTGAACAAGGCCCTACTCAATTTGATTCTTGGAAAATTGACAGTGGCTATTCATATAGCCTCTTTGACAAGATTGACCTATATGTAGGTACTCGGGTTAACAACTCAGACAGTAATGAAAATGGTTTTTTAAGTGGAGTTAGTTATCAACTCACCAATCGAGTCTCAGTAAAAAGTACCCTTCATTCATATTCTGAAGTAATCGATGACACGAAATCGGATTCTGTGTCTGCTGAAGTATCAAGTCGAATGAAAATCACCGATAACCTTGATTTGCATGCCACCCTAGATTATCAAGAGTGGCAGCAAGGTATTGAACTTGGGCTAGGATTTCGTTTTTAGTTAACCTAAACGGCTTGAGATCCCATTAAAAGAAAGAGCTAAAGAAGTTTTTCTTTCGATGTCAGCACACCATTCCAATCAGCGTATATATAGTCACCAGGTAGAATCATTTGGCCTTGAATAGAAAGTGGAACACTAACCTGCCCAGCCCCTCGTTTTTCTGTTTTCAATGGACAGGTACCTATCGCTTTGATTCCTAATTCCATTTGAGACAATACAGCCACGTCTCGAACTGCACCAAAAATGATGACGCCTTCCCAATCATTTTCGATAGCCATAATCGCAACTTGGTCACCCATTAATGCTCGTTTACAAGAATGACTGCCATCTACGACCAATACCTTACCTTTACCATTGGTACTCAAAACATCTCGAACTTTTGAGTTATCGTGATAACAGCGAACTGTCTCAATCTGTCCATAAAAAGCATCCTTTAAACCGAAGTTTTGTAACGGTTGCTCTATAAGGGTGACCTTATCTTCAAACTGGTCACAGATATCAGGTGTAATATCGTTCATACTTCCTCCATGATTTATATAAATCCTTTCCTGCATCTGGCGTTTAGCCGCCCAATACTTGTCTCTGCATGATCAATGCATGACAGTAGTATTAACTCGCCATCTTCAACGTAATAAATGGCATTTTGTGCGCATTTACTGGCCAGTTCCAATGCTGCTATTCTGTCAATAGCAACTGCATAACTCTCTTCATACCAAGTAAAATCTCGATTCCCGACTAGGACATTAACGACTTCTACAGTTGGCGCTGCTGCTAATAATTGCTCATTTTGCAATAGGTTATCTTGATGGGACTGCTTTTTACCGAAACGGTTCCATCCTGTAATGATTGCGTAGTTATTACTGTGGGGTGTACTAGAAAAATCAAAGTACGGATCTCCGTAAACTCCCCATAAATAGGCATCAATCATCATATACACCTTTATTACAACAACACCATACTATTAATATTTGTTACATTTGAACTATTGATATAAATCAACAAAATGAAAGGAATTAACATTCTTGCATTGTTAGCAAGCTGTTAAGAATATAAAATCCGCGTCATAGACTAGTAGAGTATCTGATAAGGAAAAGGAAATTCCCCCCACAAACTGTGGTACTAAGGATAGTAGGCAACTGTAGTATTATTTCTAATAAGTTTGGTTTATTATTAAAAATAATTAACATTATGTTATGATTTTTGCCTAGTATTTAATCTATTAGCACAATTTTATCACAAGTTTAGGTACCGCCAATGCAAACCCCGCAGATTCTTATCGTTGAAGATGAGCAAGTAACTCGTAACACTCTAAAAAGCATTTTTGAAGCAGAGGGATACGCTGTTTTTGAAGCCAGTGACGGTGAAGAGATGCACCAAGTTCTAACTGACAATCAAGTTAACTTGGTTATCATGGACATCAACCTTCCAGGTAAAAATGGTTTACTACTAGCTAGAGAATTACGTGAGCAAGCGAATGTCGCTCTTATGTTCCTAACCGGTCGTGACAATGAAGTTGATAAAATTCTAGGCTTAGAAATCGGTGCAGATGATTACATCACTAAACCATTTAACCCTAGAGAGCTGACTATCCGTGCTCGTAACCTACTAAGTCGTTCTATGAATGCAAGTGCTGCTCAAGAAGAGAAGCGCAGCGTAGAAAAGTACGAGTTTAATGGTTGGGTTCTAGATATTAACAGTCGCTCTTTAGTTAGCCCAAGCGGAGAAGGCTACAAGCTGCCTCGCTCAGAATTCCGTGCATTGCTTCATTTCTGTGAAAACCCAGGAAAGATTCAAACACGTGCAGACCTACTGAAGAAGATGACAGGCCGCGAACTTAAGCCGCACGATCGTACTGTTGATGTAACGATTCGTCGTATTCGTAAGCACTTTGAATCTGTTTCTGGTACGCCAGAGATCATTGCAACGATTCATGGTGAAGGTTACCGTTTCTGCGGTGACTTAGAAGAGTAAATAGCTTAGAGAGTTACTCTTTTAAATAAGATAACTTTCTGTTCTATAAGAAAGGCTTGCTATGATTAGCAAGCCTTTTTGTTTTATTGGTCACTTGTTTTAAGTAACTAACGTTTTACGTAACTAACAGCAGCGTTTAGTACACGACATCGATATTCACGTCATGCTCAACTAGCCACTTCTCATTACCATTGTTATTAAGCTGAATGGCAATATCAGCGGGCGTGTCTGGTGAAATCGGAAGCTGCCAAGCAAAAGCTAACTCCCAGTGACTGGCACTGTGAGTGCGTACATCAATCTCTTCACTCTCAATTAGCCACGTTTCTGCGCCTTGCTTAATCGAAACACTGACCACTTCTAATTGTGCCGGCAATTCATCTTTTGACTCAATAGAGAGCGCTGCATGCAAATTTTGCTCAGAAGAAGATGCTTCCCCAATGGTTGGCATTTTATCAATCCAAAGAGAGCTTTTAAGTTCAATCATCATCTCTTCAACCATAACGGTACTGTCTTGCTGCCAATTAACTTCTGCTGTCTGGCATCCACCAAGTAGTACTGTGGCTAGTGACACCAATGCGATTTTTTTTATCATATAATTACCTTTGCGCTAACCAATTTTTTAATATTTGAATATCGTGCTGATAGCCATTCTTGATCTCTTCAACCCAATCAGCAATATTTTCCCACCATGTTACTCGCTCTGGTGATTGGGCTTTTTGTGCGATACTTTGAATTCGTTTCAAACCAATTGAGCCCGCTGCACCCTTAATTTTATGAGCTTCCGATACTATTCTATCTTGATCCTTCGCCACCATGTTCGAATCTAATATTTCGATATAGTCAGGCATCATCTCCTCAAACATCTCGATGCTATCAAGAACAGGCTTTACACCAACTATATCTACATAGGACTCAAGCATAGGCAAATCAAGCAAGGTACAATACGTCTCATCTGAGACTTGTTCCTTTTTAACAGGCTCAGGTTTGGGCGCACATAGTACTGGATCAATATCGCATAAGCGAGCAATCACATCTTGAATTGCAATGACTGAAAGCGGCTTACTTAACGCATCATCCATACCCTTATCTAAATATTCTCTTTTATTTTTCAAAACATTAGCGGTAAGAGCAACCAAAGGTGGGAGCTTGTTATAGGTCTGTCGATAGGACTGAGCAACATCAAATCCTGTCATATCCGGCAGTTGAATATCCAATAAAACCAAATCGTAACTGTCAGGATTAAACTGTTCTATCGCCTCTTGACCTGTCATGGCGACAGTAACTTGGTGACCTAAGCTCTCTAATAATGACCGAGCAACGGTAATATTTAACTCAATATCTTCCACCATAAAGATTCTTAGACCCGGCTGGTCTACAGGTGCAAGCTTTTCTGTTGCAGACTCTTCAGCTAAAGGCACTGTCAAAGTCACACTGAATGTCGTACCAAAGCCCTCTTCACTAGAGACAGTAATATCGCCATTCATCATTTTGATCAGTTGCTTAGACACTGCTAGGCCAATACCAGTTCCAACGGCATGTAAGTTATCCTTACCCGATTTCACCTGATAGTACATCGCAAATATTTTATCTAACTCGCTCTCAGCAATACCAATACCGGTATCTTCTATTTCAATGATTATTTCAGCTTGTTCCCCTTGAGTTTCGGCGCTGACGGTCATGACGACACCGCCCTCTTTGGTGAACTTCATTGCATTACTAATTAAATTCCATAGCACCTGACGCAGTCGAGTCGCGTCAATTTCAACCGCAGAAGGTAGTGCACTTAATCGTTCTAGATCAAATCGAAGGCCTTTCTGCTCAGCCATCAATGCAGAAATACTTTCGATTTCAGCAATGAACTCTTCAAAGTGTAATGATGTAGGTAACAGCTCTAGTTTACGTCGATCAAACTTGTCCATATCGATAATGTCACTGAAAATATTTCCTAGTGTGATCGCACTGACATTGATGGTTTGCATGTATTTACGCTGCTCTTGATTAAGCTGGCTATCAAGAAGCATACGACTTAGACCGACAATCCCATTAAGAGGTGTTCGAAGCTCATGACTGATGGTAGAAATAAACGTTGTTTTGTCTCTACTCGCTTTCTCTAGTGAGTCCTCGTGCTGTTTACGCTCGGTAATATCTCGACCAAAACCCACTAAACCTAAGTGTGCGCCCTCTTTACTGTAAAAAGGCACTTTTCGTAATTCAAAGTAGTTCTTCCTGCCATCCGGGTATTCAAGCCACTGCTCGTACGTAATAGCTTGATTATCAAGAAAGACTTTTTGGTCTGTATCGATAATTTGATCGGCAATCTCTTTACTGTAGACATCTCTTGGCGTCAGACCAACAAGATCACTTTCTCGCTTACCCGTCAGTTCTTCCATCGCTCTATTACAACCAGAGAAGACGCCTTCCGCATTGCGGTAATAAATAAGATCGGGAGAAGCATCAATAAACGATCGGAGCAGTGCCGTTCTTTCCGCGAGTTCAACTTGGGTACGCTCACGCTGGAAGACCTCATTTTCCAGATCATTAATCGCTTCTTTTCTTGCCTCTTCTGCTTTAATTCGCTCTTCAATTTGCAGGTTTAATTTAGAGATATTCTGCTGAAGCCTTAAGTTCAACTCTTGATCGCGCGAGCGCATGTCTTTTAATTTAGACACCAACTTTGATAATCGCTGGCGAGACTCTTCGAGTTGATCAACAACGACAGAAAGGAAGTAAACAGCCCAAGGGGTGATAATTAAACCAAAGAATACTGAGCGAACAATATCAATATCATCAACATGACCACTCAATCCAAGCGTTATCCCTACCTGTACGACAACGGCGAGTGCAACAAGCGCCATTGCTAATAATATAGAGAAACGAAGGATACCCAGCTTGACTAATAGATCGACATAATACTGAGCAAGATTTTTGATTGGCTTCATTAAAGGCTTCCTGCGTTAACTGCTGTAGGGAACTGGTGGTAATTAGATATTTATTCTACTCTTTTTACTCTTGATAGGTAAGCTAAGTGCATCACATCCATGCCCTTCTGGGTTATGGGTTTAGCCACTAATAATCAAGTATTTATAGAGAGCTAACATGGATGTTAGTTCGATTGCGGCCATCCGACTTAGCTTGATACAAGGCGCTATCGGCCATTGCTACGATCGATTCCATTGAATCTGTCGGAGATGGAAGTATTGAGACTAGCCCTAGACTGACAGTGACATGTGAAGCCACACTAGAAGCTTTATGTTCAATCATAAGGGCTCTAACTTGAGCATGAACTTTCTCTGCAACATTATAAGCACCTTCCGTTGTCGTATTTGGTAGGATAAAACCAAACTCTTCCCCACCATATCGAGCGACACAGTCAGAAGATCGTGTTAATACACTCTTAAAAGCGTTAGAGACTAGTTTGAGAGCTTCATCTCCCTTCTGATGCCCGTAGAAATCATTGTATCCTTTGAAAAAATCAATATCGCACAGCAACACTGACATAGGCTGCTTCTCTCGAACATGAATAGACCACAATGTACTTAATTGTGAATCGAAATGACGACGATTAGATACCTGAGTTAACCCATCAATTAAACTTAATCGTTCTAGCTCTTGGTTTGCTTCTGCTAATTTTTGTTCAGCCAAGTATCGCTCTGAAATATCTCGCGACATAACCAATACTCCGTTGGTACCAGAGGTTGGTTCTCTGAACGGTGACTTAACAACGTCATACCATCTCTCATGCCCATCTGAACCCATAACTTTGTCCACATAGCGAAGTGAGATCTCCTCACTAAGAACGCGTTTATCTGAATCAGAAAAACGTTCATATAACTGCTTTGGAATAAGCTCATCAAGCCGACGGCCGATAAGGTCATCCACCTTTGTTAAGCCCAGATCTTTAACAAACGGTTCATTACAGGCCTGATACACCATATTCTCATCAAATATTCCAATGGAGTCAGGACTAGACTCAAGTATCACTTGTAGAATGGTATCGCGTTTGGCTAGTGCCACTTCCGTATCTTTACGCTTCTCCATTTCATCACTGAGATTCTTTTGAATATTGTGCCAATCCGTTACATCATGGCTGATGCCTAAAACCCCTAGCTGCTCACCTTCTGGCGACATTAATAAGTTTTGATATGTTTCAAGTAAGCAACCTTGACCGTCAGGAGAGGTTGTCCAATGTCGCTTACTTGCTCGACCTCGAATAGCCCCTTTAATATCTTTACTACCTTCCTCTTTTCGATCTAACCAAAAAGCATCAAAAGATCGATTACTAAAAACCATATTACCGTCGAGACCTTTTACAAAGATAAGTTCAGATAAAGAATCGAGTGCGGTTTTAGCCGTAGACAGTGAATTAATTTGGTCTTGAAGCTCCCTTGTGGAGGCTTGCTTAGGGAATGCATAAATCAACCAGACCGACTGGCCACGATAGGTCACCTTTCGCCCTGTTAAAGAAATAGGCAAGCTCGTTTGCGAAGTGACCGGCCATTGAAGTTGATGAGATTGAAACTGATCGGAAGTATAGCTTTCAAGCTCGTTAAGAATGAACTTATTAGGGATATGCTTAGGAAAGAAAGATGATCGGCCGATGAGTCGAATACCCAGCAACTGCATGGCAAGACGATTAGATAGCTGCAATTCACCACTTCTGGCGTTAACCACCATTAAGGCGGCTGGAACATCCTGAACGAGTGTTTCGATGTATCTGTTATATCGGGAATAAATGATCACAACGCATGCAATAGACAAAGCAATGATGATCACATCTAATCCGTGACCATCGGTCACATTCCACAACCAGTTTAACCATACTTCCATTGAAACAAATAACCCTAGTGTATCCATACTCTAAAGGGTACGAAAGATATCAGTTTCTCGCTGACTATTCTTGTGCTAACACGGGTTTTGAATAAATAAATGGCTGAGAAATTAATGAACCCTGAGCACCATCACTGTCTAGAGCCCGGCCGATTTCGGTCATCGCTAGCCAACGATTTTCACACCACAAGGGGGCAAGCAGTGTTGGACGACGAGCCGCAGAAGAGACGCGATGGTAAATGATGTCTGGTGGTGTCATCCGAATCATCTCACTAGCGATAGATACGTACTCATCAAGCTCTGGCGCTTTTAGTTTTCCGGCACGCCACGCTTTTGCCATTGTACTGCCTTCAACAATATGTAACCCATGAAGCTTGATTCCATCTGTACCAACATCGAGTACTTTTTGTAGCGTCTCAAGATTGCCACTGCGAGCCTCTTTGGGTAAACCTACAATGAGATGAGTACATACTTTTATGCCTAAAGCGCGAGCGCGTTTGGTGATGTCAGCGTAACACTCAAAATCATGACCACGATTAATACGTTTTAATGTCTGATTGTTTGCAGTCTGCAAACCCAATTCTAGCCATATCTCATACCCCTTATCGACATATTCAGATAACAATTCTAAAACAGCATCAGGGACACAATCAGGACGAGTACCAACACACAAACCCACTATATCAGCCGCTTTTAATGCTTCTTCATACATGTTTCTCAGTACTTGAACTTCGGCATAGGTGTTGGTGTAGGCTTGAAAGTAAGCGAGGTACTTGCGTGCTCGTTTGATTTCTCCTGCTCGGTCGGTTAGTTGGTCAACAATACTCTGGACTTGTGTTTGCTCATCAACAAATGAAGATACATTGCAAAATGTACAGCCACCTCGGCCTATGGTTCCATCCCGATTTGGGCAGCTAAAGCCACCGTGCAAAGTCAGTTTATGTACTTTCTCACCGTAACGGCGCTGTAAATCTTGTCCAATGGTATTCACTAACTCATGTAACTGCATATATAAACCACAACTGTATTTATCGATACTCTTTAAACGAAACCATTCTCAATTCGATCACTGAAAGTTAATTACATTCCTTGCAAGAGAAAGTCACGCATCATAATTAACCCGCTAAAGGTAATAACTATCAAAAATCAATAAACATGCAGAATTATTGGTAAAAAACACTCTTGTTGCGTAAATGTTATCTATATTATGCATTTTTTAACTAAAAAAAAGCACGACGGCAGTGAGTTTTCATTGCAATCAGCCTCGACAAAATTGTAGGATACTTACACAATGCCGCATAAATTGTGATCTTTATTACAAGATTAGTTGCGGATAAATCGGTGAATCCTACCTCCCACCTATATAAATCACTGGATTGTGATTGTAAATAATTGGATTTCACCAAGGATTGTTTTTCTCGCCATATATTTCAGCGAGAGACAGAAAGGACTCAGGCCAACCACCACTGGTTGGTTAGATTCATAAAAATAAAGGAACAGACTCAACACTAAGTTGGACTTAGGCATGTTGCGTCAATATTTAACTGGAAGGATGTAATCTATGGTAGATAGAGAGCAGGAAGCGCAAGGTCTGTATACTCCAGAGCTGGAGCATGACGCTTGTGGTATCGGTTTTGTCGCTCACCTAAAAAACCGTAAATCGCACGATGTCGTTACTCAAGCGCTCGATATGCTAGCTCGTATGGAGCACCGCGGCGGTCAAGGTTGTGACCCAAGTAGTGGTGATGGCGCAGGTATTTTACTGCAAAAACCTCATGAATTTCTTTTAGAAGAAGCTGTTAAGCACAGTATTAAACTGCCTTCTTTTGAAAAGTACGGTGTCGGTGTTGTTCTATTCCCTAGAGATGAACACAAACGTGCCCAATGTAGAGATATTTTAGAACGTAACGCTCAACGGCTTAATCTTGAAGTGTTGGGTTACCGCGAGCTGCCAACAGATAACTCGATGATTGGCGCTGACCCTCTTAGCACAGAGCCTCAATTTGAACATGTCTTTATCTCTGGTGGTCCAGGTACAGAACCTGAAGAGCTTGAGCGTAAACTGTATGTTCTACGTAACTATACTGTTCGTGTTTGCCTAGAAAGCATCTCAAATATTGGCGATGATTTTTACATCAACTCAATGTCTTACAAGACATTAGTGTATAAAGGCCAACTAACCACAGAACAAGTACCGCAGTACTTCCTAGATCTGCAAAACCCTACGATGGTAACAGCGCTAGCACTTGTTCACTCTCGTTTCTCAACCAACACATTTCCACGTTGGCGTTTAGCTCAGCCTTTCCGTTACATTGCCCACAATGGTGAAATTAACACTGTTCGCGGTAACTTAAACTGGATGAAGGCTCGTGAAGCGATCATTGAATCAGATCTCTTTACTCAAGCTGAAATCGACATGCTACTGCCTATCTGTCAAGAAGGTAGTTCAGATTCATCAAACTTTGATATGGCACTTGAGCTCCTAGTTCTTTCTGGTCGTAGCCTGCCACATGCATTGATGATGATGATTCCCGAAGCATGGCAAGAAAACAAAAACATGGATCCAACTCGTCGCGCGTTCTATCAATATCACGCTAACGTTATGGAACCGTGGGATGGTCCTGCGTCTGTTTGTTTCACCGATGGTGTTCAAGTAGGTGCAACGCTTGACCGTAATGGTCTTCGTCCATCTCGCTATACAGTCACTAAAGATGACTTCCTTGTAATGGCGTCTGAGTCTGGCGTTGTTGAGATTGCACCTGAGAACGTCGAGTTCCGTGGTCGTCTACAGCCAGGTCGTATCTTTGTTGCCGATTTAGAACAAGGCCGCATCATCTCTGATGAAGAAGTCAAAGATGGCATTGCCAATGGTCAGCCGTACGAGCAATGGGTTGAAGAAAACCTATTGAGCTTGAACAAGCTACCAGAGGCAACAAACCAATACAGCCAACCTTCTCCAGAAAAATTGCTTAACCGTCAACAGTCGTTTGGCGTAAGCTCTGAAGAAGTGAATGAGATCATCATCCCGCTGGTTAAAACAGCGTATGAGCCTCTTTCTGCAATGGGCGCTGACTGGCCACTTGCGATTCTGTCTCATCAATCTCAGCACCTTTCAAACTACTTTAAACAGCTGTTTGCTCAAGTAACCAACCCACCGATCGACCCGATCCGTGAGCGCATGGTTATGTCTCTGAACACTTACCTAGGTAAAGATCAGAACCTACTAGCAGAAACACCTGAACACTGTCAGAAAGTTGAGCTTGAATCGCCGATTCTGTCTAACTCAGAATTAGAGAAATTGCGTGCGATTGATAACGAGCACTTACAAGCTAAAACGCTTGATATAGTTTTCCAAGCAAACGGTGATGACGGCAAGCTAGAGCGTGCTCTTAAACGTATTTGCCAATACGCTGAAGATGCGGTTATTGATGGCTACTCAATCATATTGCTAACTGACCGTGCCGTTAACTCGCACCACGCAGCTATCCCA
Organism: Vibrio lamellibrachiae; assembly: GCF_050337265.1. Lineage (NCBI taxonomy): Bacteria > Pseudomonadati > Pseudomonadota > Gammaproteobacteria > Vibrionales > Vibrionaceae > Vibrio > Vibrio lamellibrachiae. The sequence goes on along the minus strand of NZ_JAKJSU010000008.1, from coordinate 137,069 downwards.
GCGATGCTTGCTGTAGGTGCAGTGCACCACCACCTAATCCGTAAAGGGTTACGTGCTAAGTGTGACATCGTTGTTGAAACTGGCGATGCGCGTGAAACGCACCACTTTGCAACACTGATTGGCTATGGCGCAAACGCGATTAACCCATACCTAGTAATTGAAACGATTGTTGAATCACAGCGCACTAAGAAGCTTGATCCTTCAGCATCACCGAAAGATCTGTTCGAAAGCTACCGTAAGGGTGTGAATGGCGGACTGCTGAAAATCTTCTCTAAGATGGGTATTTCAACACTTCAGTCTTACCACGGTGCTCAAATTTTTGAAGCGCTTGGTATCAGCAAGTCTGTTGTTGATAAATACTTCACTGGTACGGTTACCCGTATCGAAGGCCTAACGATTGACGATATTGCGAAAGAAGTTTTGATTCGTCACCGTCTAGGTTATCCAACTCGTGAAGTGCCAGTACAGGTTCTTGATGTGGGTGGTGTTTATCAGTGGAAACAGCGTGGTGAAAAACACCTGTTTAACCCAGAAACTATTTCACTTCTACAGCAGTCTACTCGTGAAAAGAACTACTCTCAGTTTAAAGAATATACAAGCGCAGTTGACTCACAAGGTGATAACGCGGCAACACTACGTAGCCAATTAGACTTTGTGAAAAACCCTGCGGGCTCTATTCCTGTTGAAGAAGTTGAACCAATTGAAAGTATCTTGAAGCGCTTTGCTACTGGTGCAATGTCATTTGGTTCTATCTCTTACGAAGCTCACTCAACACTTGCTGTTGCAATGAACCGTATCGGAGCAAAATCTAACTCCGGTGAAGGTGGTGAAGATCCAGCTCGTTTCGAACCTAACGCAAATGGCGATTGGGAACGTTCAGCAATCAAACAGGTTGCTTCTGGTCGCTTTGGTGTAACGTCTTACTATCTAACAAACTCTGAAGAGATTCAGATTAAGATGGCACAAGGTGCGAAACCGGGCGAAGGTGGTCAACTACCGGGTGATAAAGTCGATGATTGGATTGGTGCAACACGTCACTCAACTCCGGGCGTTGGTCTAATTTCACCACCACCACACCACGATATCTACTCAATCGAAGATCTAGCTCAGCTAATCTACGATCTGAAAAACGCAAACCGCGCTAGCCGTGTAAACGTTAAGCTAGTGTCTGAAGCGGGTGTAGGTACGATCGCATCGGGTGTTGCTAAAGCCAAAGCTGATGTTGTACTTATCGCAGGCTTTGATGGCGGTACTGGTGCATCACCAATGTCATCAATTCGCCATACGGGTCTACCTTGGGAGCTTGGTCTAGCGGAAACGCACCAAACTCTACTGAAAAACGGCTTACGTAACCGTATCGTTGTACAGTCAGATGGTCAGATGAAGACACCTCGCGATCTTGCTGTTGCCACTTTATTGGGTGCTGAAGAATGGGGCGTTGCCACAGCAGCACTCGTTGTTGAAGGTTGTATCATGATGCGTAAGTGTCATAAAAATACTTGCCCTGTTGGTATCGCAACTCAAAACAAAACACTACGTGAGCGCTTTGATGGCCGTGTAGAAGACGTTGTTACATTCTTCCAATACATGGCAGAAGGTCTACGTGAAATCATGGCTGAACTAGGTTTCCGCACTATCGAAGAGATGGTCGGCCAATCTCAGAAGCTTAAAGTTCGTGAAGACATTGCTCACTGGAAATATAAAAACCTAAATCTGACACCTGTTCTACACATTGAACCGGCTCGTGAGAATGATGGGATTTATAACCAGACACAGCAAAACCATAACCTTGAAGACGTCCTTGACCGCAAACTGATTCAAGTTGCTGCTCCAGCGCTTGAGAAAGGTGAAGCCGTTAGCGCTGAATTCCCGATCATCAATACTGATCGAAGCGCAGGTACAATGCTGTCAAATGAGATTTCTAAGATCTACAAAGACCAAGGCTTACCTCAACCAATGAACGTTAAGTTCAACGGTTCTGCTGGTCAATCTTTTGGTGCTTTCCTAGCGAAAGGCGTTAACTTTGAAGTTGAAGGCGATGCGAACGACTACTGGGGTAAAGGTCTATCAGGCGGTACGCTTGTTCTTTATCCAGATACTAAGTCAACCATTGTCGCTGAAGATAATATCGTTGTAGGTAACGTATGTTTCTACGGTGCAACTTCGGGTGAATCTTATATCCGCGGTATGGCAGGTGAACGATTCTGTGTTCGTAACTCAGGCGCAAGTGTTGTTGTAGAAGGCGTTGGTGACCATGGTTGTGAATACATGACTGGTGGTGTCGCTATTATCTTAGGCTCAACAGGCCGTAACTTTGCTGCTGGTATGAGTGGTGGTGTTGCGTATGTTTGGGACAAAGATGCAGACTTCAATACTAAGCTCAACGCTGAGCTTGTTGATATCGACCCTATCGAGCAAGAAGACAAAGCTCTACTGCTAGATATGCTAACTAAACATGTGAAATTCACAGGAAGTGAAGTTGCTCAATCTTTCCTAAACAACTTTGAAGCGAACCTAGCCTCTATGGCGAAAGTGATGCCGCGTGATTACAAAGCGGTTCTTCAAAAGCGTAAAGCGATCGCTGAGCAAGCGCAAACGGAACAAGTGGAGGCAGTATAATGGGTAAGCCTACTGGATTTTTAGAACATGGTCGCGAGCTTCCTAAGAAGCTCGACCCTTCTGTTCGTATTGAGAACAATAAAGAGTTTGTTCTTAACGAAGAGTTTGGTGACAAAATTGGAACTCAAGCATCTCGTTGTATGGATTGCGGTGTGCCGTTTTGCCACAGCGGTTGCCCAATTGGTAACATTATCCCTGAATTCAACGATGCTGTTTTTCGTGATAGCTGGGAAGAAGCTTGGAATATTCTAAGCTCGACAAACAACTTCCCTGAATTTACAGGTCGTGTCTGCCCTTCTCCTTGTGAAAGTGCATGTGTTCTTGGTATCAACCAAGATCCAATCACTATCTGTAACATTGAGAAGACGATTGTAGAAACCGCTTACCGTGAAGGTTATGCAAAGCCTAAAAAACCACGCTCTCGCACGGGTAAAACCGTTGCCATTATTGGTAGCGGTCCTGCTGGGCTTGCTGCTGCAGAGCAGTTAAACAGTGCTGGTCACTGCGTGACTGTTTTTGAACGTGATGAGAAGGTTGGTGGATTACTTCGTTTCGGTATTCCTGACTTCAAACTAGGCATGGATGTCATCGACCGTAAAACAAACCTAATGGCAGAAGCTGGTGTTAAGTTTGTAGTAAATGCTCATATCGGTGTTGATATTAACGCTCAGCAATTGCGCCAAGATTTCGATGTAGTCTTGCTTACAGGTGGCTCAACGGTACCTAGAAATTTACCAATTCCTGGACGTGAGTTAACTGGCGTGCATTTTGCGATGGAATTTCTTGGTCAAAACAACCGCCGTGCCAACGACATGGATCTTAAAACAGAAGAGATTCATGCCAAAGATAAACACGTCGTGGTAATCGGTGGTGGTGATACTGGCTCTGACTGTGTAGGTACATCAAACCGTCATGGTGCAGCAAGTATTACTCAAGTTGAAATCATGCCGATTCCACCAGAGAAACGTCCGGTTAATATGCCTTGGCCGCAATACCCAATGATCATGAAGACAACCACTTCTCACGAAGAAGGCTGTGAGCGTCACTGGAATATTTTGACCAAAGAGTTTATCGGTAATGATAAAGGTGAAGTTGAAGGTCTACGTATTGCTGATATCGTTTGGCAAGATGCTAAGCCTGGTGAACGTCCTGGTTTTGAAGAAGTTGCTGGTAGTGAACGTGTGATTCCATGTGATCAAGCGTTCCTAGCAATGGGCTTCTTACATCCTGAACCGGGTGGTGTTCTAGCGCAACTCGACATTAAACTCGATGAACGTGGAAACGTGGCTAGCCAAGGTTACGCGACCAATCAAAAAGGTGTCTTTGCCGCTGGTGATATGCGTACGGGCCAATCTCTGGTTGTTCGTTGTATTAACGAAGGCCGTGAGTGTGCCATTGCGATTGATAAATACCTACTTGGTAACTCAAACTTAGAAGCTAAAGCGGATTCATTAATGCTTTCTAACTAAAGTCATGAGTTAAACTCAATACGAGTTACCATCTAAAGCCAGCATTGATTGCTGGCTTTTTTATTTCCTCCCCTCAAGGTTTATGTTGCTAAAATGTAAAATCACAAACCCTATCCTCATGAATATACATGATATTTCAGAGTATTAAGCGGTAAATCGCAGTGCAACATGATAACCATCCAAGAACTTGACCTTTTTTATAATAACCTATACTTTGTGAATTCATTGATATCAAAGTTAATGAAAATTGTTAAATCAAAAAGGTATTTAGTCGCATAACTAAGCAAATATAATAACAATAACGAATAGTTAGTCATTTACTGTCTGGATGACAGAGAAGCAAAGGGAGAATTGCAATGGCTTTATATGATCCAAGTCTTGAGAAAGATAACTGTGGGTTTGGCCTAATCGCGCATATGGAAGGCGAACCAAGCCACAAACTAGTACGCACCGCCATTTCAGCACTTGACCGAATGACACACCGAGGCGGTATCGCAGCCGATGGTAAAACTGGAGATGGTTGCGGTCTACTACTACAAAAGCCCGACAGTTACTTACGTCTCATTGCCGAAGAACTCGGTTTCAAACTAAGCCGTCAATACGCTGTTGGTATGATCTTTTTTAGCCAAGACAATGCTAAAGCTCAACGAGCGCAAGAGATCATTAATAGTGAACTGGCAAAAGAGACACTCACCGTTGCCGGTTGGCGAAATGTTCCAACTAACTCCGATGTCCTTGGCCCTATCGCGGTAGACTCACTGCCCAATATCCAACAAGTCTTTGTATCAGCCCCTGCTGGTTGGCGTGAACGAGATATCGAAAGACGTCTATACATTGCACGTCGACGCATCGAGAAGCAGATCCTCGACGATAACGAATTTTATATCTGTAGCCTATCAACTCAAGTCATGGTGTATAAAGGCTTGTGCATGCCTGCGGACCTTCCAAGGTTCTACCTTGATCTTGCTGATCTCAGAATGGAATCAGCAATCTGTCTATTCCACCAACGATTTTCAACCAATACCCAGCCACGTTGGCCATTGGCACAACCTTTCCGTTACTTAGCGCACAATGGTGAAATAAACACCATCGAAGGCAACCGTCAATGGGCTAAAGCTCGCGCTTATAAATTTGCGTCGCCGCTACTGCCCGATCTTCAAACTGCGGCACCTTTTGTTAATGAGACAGGCTCCGATTCATCAAGCCTCGATAACATGTTAGATCTATTCTTAGCTGGCGGAATGGACGTCTTTAGGGCGATGCGCATGCTCGTACCGCCCGCATGGCAAAACCACCCAGACATGGATCCTGAGCTTCGTGCCTTCTATGATTTCAACTCAAAGCATATGGAACCATGGGATGGACCCGCTGGGATTGTATTATCCGATGGACGTTATGCAGCGTGTAACCTTGACCGTAATGGTCTTCGACCAGCCCGTTATGTCATTACCAAAGATAAACTGATTACCCTTGCCTCTGAAGTAGGAATCTGGGATTACGCGCCTGACGAAGTCGCAGAAAAAGGCCGAGTGGGGCCTGGTGAATTACTGGTTATCGACACCAGAAAAGGGAAGCTATGGCAATCCAGTGAGATCGATAATGATCTAAAAACCCGCCACCCTTACAAGAGTTGGATGGAAGAGAATGTACATCGATTAACACCTTTTTCTCGGCTTCCTGACGATCAAGTTGGAAAGCGAACACTTGACGAAGATCAGCTTAAAACTTATCAAAAACAGTTTGCGATGAGTAACGAAGAAGTGGATCAAGTATTACGTGTTCTTGGCGATATGGGACAAGAAGCAACAGGCTCAATGGGTGACGATACGCCAATGGCGGTACTTTCATCCAAAGCTCGCCTTGTTACTGACTATTTCCGTCAAAAGTTTGCACAGGTAACCAATCCTCCTATCGACCCATTGCGTGAAAAGCACGTTATGTCTCTGGCAACCAGCATAGGCCAAGAGATGAACGTATTTTGTGAGACAGATGGACATGCTCATCGTGTGAGTTTTGCATCCCCTGTTCTACTCTACTCAGACATGCAGCAGTTACTTAATCTTGACAGTAACTATTACCAAAACACTGTATTAGATATTAATTACACCCCTGAGAAGACTGATTTAAAACAGGCACTTCTTAGGCTTTGTGATGCTAGCGTCAACGCGGTTAAGCAAGGAAGTGTGCTGATTGTATTATCAGATAGAGCCTTAGTAAAAGGAGCACTTCCTATACCTGCAGCAATGGCAGTAGGTGCGGTTCAAACTCGATTAGCCAATGAAAACCTTCGCTGTGATGCCAATATTATTGTCGAATCAGGAGCGATACGTGATCCCCACCAATTCGCAGTACTTTTAGGATTTGGTGCCACAGCAATTTACCCATACCTTGCTTATGAATCACTGGGTAAAATTGTCGATGATGGTGGCATAGATAAAAGCTATCGCGATGTGATGCAGAACTATCAGAATGGTATCAACAAAGGGTTATTCAAAATCATGTCGAAGATGGGGATCTCAACGATCGCCTCTTACCGTTGTTCACAGCTATTCGAAGCCGTCGGTCTTCATCAAGATATAGTAGAGCTCTGTTTCAAAGGCGTTGCTTCACGAATCCAAGGAGCGAACTTTGAAGACTTCCAACAAGATCTTTTCAATTTATCTCGTAAAGCTTGGGCTAAACGCAAACCAATTGATCACGGTGGATTGTTAAAATACGTCCATGATGGTGAGTTCCACGCTTATAACCCTGATGTTGTGAGCACGCTACAAAAAGCGGTAAAAACAGGCGAATCAGCTGATTATCAGCAATACGCTAATCAGGTCAATGAGCGCCCTGCGGCAATGCTGCGTGACTTAATGGAACTGAATAAATCAGATAAGCCGTTAGCGTTAGAAAAAGTAGAACCTGCTAGTGAGTTATTTAAGCGCTTCGATTCGGCTGCAATGTCCATTGGTGCCCTTAGCCCGGAAGCTCATGAAGCCTTAGCCATGGCGATGAATAAACTGGGTGGCTATTCAAACTCTGGTGAAGGTGGTGAAGACCCTCGTCGATTTGGTACTGACCGAAACTCTCGAATCAAACAAATTGCTTCAGGCCGTTTTGGTGTGACACCTCACTACCTAACTAACGCTGACGTACTACAAATTAAAGTCGCTCAAGGGGCAAAACCCGGTGAAGGTGGTCAGCTTCCAGGACATAAAGTGACAGCTGAAATAGCCAAACTTCGCTATTCAGTACAGGGAGTGACACTCATCTCCCCTCCTCCACATCATGATATCTATTCAATTGAGGATCTCGCTCAGCTGATTTTCGATTTGAAGCAAGTTAATCCTAAAGCTCTGATCTCTGTAAAACTTGTTTCTGAACCCGGTGTCGGCACTATTGCCACTGGCGTCGCTAAAGCATACGCCGACTTAATCACTATATCAGGCTACGATGGCGGCACTGCTGCGAGTCCATTAACCTCGGTAAAATATGCGGGATGTCCATGGGAGCTTGGTCTTGCAGAAACTCAGCAAGCACTGGTTGCAAATGGGCTGCGTCATAAGATCCGATTACAAGTCGATGGCGGTCTTAAGACTGGCCTTGATGTCATCAAAGGCGCCATTTTAGGTGCTGAGAGTTTTGGTTTTGGTACTGCTCCAATGGTTGCGCTTGGGTGTAAGTTCTTACGTATCTGCCATCTAAACAACTGCGCAACCGGTGTTGCAACGCAAGATGAAACCCTACGTAAAGAGTACTTCAAAGGGTTACCCGATATGGTGGTTAACTACTTTACGGGCCTTGCTGAAGAAGTTCGAGTTCATCTCGCAGAACTAGGCGTTGAGAAGCTAACCGATTTAATTGGGCGAACTGATTTACTCGATGCTGTTTCAGGTCTAACAGCCAAACAGAATAAACTCGATCTTTCTAATATTTTAGAGAAACCAGTTTCCCCACAAGATCACCCACTCTTTTGGACAGAACCAAACTCTCCATTTGATAAGGCACAACTCAATCAAAAGATCGTTGAGGATGCCAAAACAGCGATTGAATCCAAACAGCCACTAAACCTCTATTACGACGTGATCAATACCGATCGTTCAATCGGTGCAAGCCTGTCTGGTGAAGTCGCCAAACGTTACGGTAACCAAGGCGTAGCAACCTCTCCAATCAAACTCAACCTAAACGGAACCGCAGGGCAATCCTTTGGCGTTTGGAACGCAGGAGGCATTGAGCTTTACCTAACCGGTGATGCCAACGATTATGTAGGTAAAGGAATGGCTGGCGGCAAGATCGTGATTAAGCCTCACACAGGAACAACGTTTGTTTGTAATGAAGCCACCATCATAGGGAATACCTGTTTGTATGGCGCAACAGGAGGCAAACTCTTTGCCGCTGGTACCGCTGGTGAACGATTTGGTGTACGTAACTCGGGCACAATTTCAGTTATTGAAGGTGCGGGTGATAATGCTTGTGAATACATGACTGGAGGCATTATTGCCATCCTCGGTGCGACGGGCGTTAACTTTGGCGCCGGAATGACCGGCGGGTTTGCGTATGTAATGGATAAAAATAATGACTTTGAAGGTCGCGTCAATAACGAGTCTGTTGAGGCTATATCTCTATCCGATCTCTATATCCATCAAGAGCACTTAAGAGGGCTGATTGCAGAGCACTTAGAAGAGACAGGATCAACCCACGCTGAAAATATATTGGCGAACTTCGATGCATGGATTCCTAAGTTCTACCTAGTGAAACCATTAGCTGCAGATCTTAACACTCTGCTTGGTCACCAAAGTCGTAGCGCCGCTGAACTTCGCGTTCAGGCACAATAAGAGTAGGAAGGAGCCTAAATTATGAGCCAGAATGTTTATCAATTTATCGATGTTAGCCGCGTTGACCCTGCGAAAAAGCCGATCAAGATTCGTAAGATCGAATTTATCGAGATTTACGAACCTTTCACTAAGCAGCAAGCAAAAGCGCAAGCTGATCGCTGTTTAGATTGTGGTAATCCATATTGTGAATGGAAATGCCCTGTTCACAATTACATTCCTCAATGGCTAAAGCTTGCCAATGAAGGTCGAATTATAGAAGCTGCAGAGCTCTCTCACCAAACAAACAGTCTTCCTGAAGTCTGTGGCCGAGTTTGTCCACAAGACAGGTTATGTGAAGGCTCATGTACCCTTAATGACGAGTTTGGTGCAGTCACAATTGGTAATGTTGAAAAGTACATTACAGATAAAGCATTTGAAATGGGCTGGAAGCCTGATATGTCAAATGTTGAATGGACAGATAAAAAGGTCGCGATTATCGGGGCCGGACCTGCTGGCTTAGCCGCAGCTGATATATTAGTTCGAAATGGAGTAAAGCCTGTTGTCTTTGACCGCTACCCTGAAATTGGTGGCCTTCTTACGTTTGGCATTCCCTCTTTCAAGTTAGAAAAAGGGGTAATGCAAAATCGACGTCGTATCTTTAGCGACATGGGCGTTGAATTTCAAATGAATACCGAGGTTGGCAAGGACATTCAACTACAACAGTTAGTGGATGAGTATGATGCCGTATTCCTTGGTGTCGGCACCTATAAAAATATGCGCGCCGGTTTAGCCAATGAAGATGCTTCTGGAGTATTCGACGCTCTGCCATTTTTAATTTCAAACACCTACAAAGTGATGGACCTAGACAGCCCAGAACCTTTAATCGATATGGCCAATAAGAAGGTTATTGTCTTAGGTGGCGGCGATACCGCGATGGACTGTGTTCGAACTTCCATCCGACAAGGTGCAAAAGATGTTATTTGTGCCTATCGTCGTGATGAAGCAAATATGCCGGGATCTCGTCGTGAAGTGAAGAATGCAAAAGAGGAAGGCGTGAACTTTATGTTTAACCTTCAGCCTCTAGGTATTGAAGTAAATTCAAACGGTGAAGTGAGCGGCATTAAAGTGGTCAAAACCGCTTTAGGTGAACCCGATGATGCTGGTCGTCGTCGCCCAGAGCCCGTTGCTAATAGTGAACATACACTAGAAGCTGATGCCGTGATTATGGCGTTTGGTTTCCAGCCTCATGCAATGGAATGGCTAAAACCTTTCGGCGTGGACCTCGATGAGTGGGGGCGTATAAAAGCACCTTCTCAGCAAGAGTTCATGTATCAAACCAGTAATAAGAAAATCTTCGCTGGCGGAGATGCTGTTCGAGGATCCGATCTTGTTGTAACAGCTATTGATGAAGGGCGCAAAGCTGCGGAAGGAATCTTAGACTTTCTTGATTTATAAGTTTTAACGGCAATACTATAAAGGATTCGATATCGGATCCTTTATTTTTTGTTGCTACCCAACAACTTATTGGACTCACTCTATGTCACGCGCAACCATTACTGTGTTATTTAGCTCCCTCCTTCTATCGGCATGTAGCCAAGGAGCTAAAAGTTTCAATGATCGTACAGCACTACCTTGTGGGGAAAGCCCCAATTGCGTCTCTACTGAGGATACTCGAGAGCAGCATCACCTCATCGCCTTTCAGCTAAAAAGCAAAGCAAATATCGAAGAAATAGAACAAGTTGCCCTACAAATGTCGGGGGCTAAAACGGCAACTAAAGAAGGTAATTACCTCAGAATTGAATACACATCTAAAATACTAAGGTTTGTTGATGATTTGGAGCTAAAAGTCGAAGGCTCGAAACTCATCGTTCGTTCTGAGTCTCGGGTCGGTTATTCAGATTTTGGAATTAATAGAAAGCGTGCCGATCAATTGAGGACGATGCTCGATTCTGCTCAATTACTTAAATAATCACTCAGTAAGAAATGAAAGGCGATTAAAGACCGCCTTTCACAGAGGTTAGCTCAATTTAGAATGACTGTTTAGGAACAAAAACATTCTCGAGTGGTGTTCCGCCATAAAGCAATGTTTGAGCCGTGTTGCCCTTAAGCCCACTCTGAGGATCGTAGTAGCGTACGATGAAGTAATATTGCTCACCATCAACAACCGGCATCCAGTACGTACCGTCTTTTGGATCCTCTGCACTGAACGTAATCGTTACATTACCGTCCGCATCCGGGGTTGTATTACCACCTGCGAATACTTGGCGATTGCTTCCACCGATAGTATCAGGGTCTAAAGGTAATCGTGTCGCTGATTTATAACGAGTAATAGACCAAAACTCACCAACGGCTTGCTCATGCGGCATTGTGAATACAAACGCCTCTGAACCATTTAGAGGCAGGCCTTGTGGAGTTACTGGAATATTTTCATAGTATGCATGTGCCGCGGGGAACCCTAAGTGACCTAAATGTGTCACTGCCGCACGGATTAAATTTATACTATCGTGGTCTGCATCTGGATGGTCAGGGGTTTCGAATCCGCTGCTGTTGTTGGTGATCACCCCTGTCAATAATTTCTCTGTCACATACTCAGCCGTTTGTACGTAGCGATCATAATCGAAATTATTCACAGCCCCTTGTAGTTCATCAGCCGTCTCAGCCCATCCGTCATGATTATCTATTGCGAGTTGGATTACCGCTTTCGTATCTTTACGGTCTGGTAGGTCAAATTCTTTCGACTTTTCTGAGATGTCCAATTTAAGTTGATGGCGATTTTCGTTCGCATAGCCATCGTCTCTATACTCAAATGTTTGTGTACGTACAAATAAAAAGGTCAGGTCCTCGTGGACTTCAATTATATCGGTGAACTCTCCGTCCGGTATATCATAATCAGCTCCTGCTCTAGTGATTAGGAATTGACCACCTTCTCGAGGGGTGGTTTCTGCATACACCGTGAAATGCTCTGAATCAACGATTTGTAATGAAGCATATCGGTCATCACGTATAGGCGTGGTTAATATAGCGGGCCCTCGGCTGACATCAACCATAGCTTTAGAGTAGAGGTGGTCTAATGCTGGCGTGATGACAAAGTAAGTATGATCCGAAATTGGTGGATGGTCCCACTGGTTGATACCAAACTCTTCAATATGAGCGATCATATTTTCAGCGTGGTGATAAACCCTTAAGCCTGTGAAATCTTCATTGGTGAATGTGTCTTGAGCATTAATGCTCAAACTGCACAATGCCAAGGTAGCTGCAATAATTTGTTTTTTCATTTTATAATCTCCGCAGTAATACGTAACTAGCCTGCGGTTAAGATAATGCACAAAAGTGCATATTTTGAAATGAAAATAAAGACTTCCAGATATAACCCATAACGATAACTAAAATTATATTGACCTCAGACTGACGCGATCATCATGAAAACATGAATCGTAACTCGTTTGATAGCCAATGTATTAATGGTGTATTTACACTTCTAGTCGCTATAAATGTACCTACATCACTGCCTATTTGCTCATCCTTGTGTCCAGAGTAAAATTGAACACCCTCTGGTAGTTTGACACCAGGTAAATCAGCATAGGGTAACAATAGGTCGCTTTCTTTTACAGCATCAAGGCAGATGTTTAGCTGATCAGCCTTAAGCTCGACCTTAGGCGTTATCCCAATAGCCAAGAGCTTTCGTTCAATCAGATTCTTATCCGTTGCAAAATCGGGTTGCTCTAAAAGTGCTAAAGGGTATGCTCCAATATCCTCTAAGCGTCCTTTCGATTGAAAGATAGGATGGCCGACACGGCATATCAGCTTAAATTGAGCATAGCTTAGCTTCTTCTGACTCAGTGCTTTGGATACCTCTAATGGGTAGTAGTTTATCCCTAAATGAATCTTGCCGACTTTTAAGTCATGTTCTGTATTCTCTCCCCAATTGACCAACCGAATGGTCGCATTAGGTATTGTTTCCCTAAGATGAGCATAAACTTTATGAGCGATGGGCTGATATAAAGAGGTACTTATCGCAATGCATATTTCATCAGTGTAATTAGAAATATCAAATTGCTCAGCATGGGAAAATATATCATCTAATACGTCGAACGCGAGCGGCAACTTTCTAAGTACTTCTTTACCAAATGGTGTTGGCTCTATGCCATACTGCTTTCGGGTGAAAATTTCATCACCACAATAATCTCGCATCTTTTTCAACCCCTTACTTACAGCAGGTTGAGATATGAACATTCTTTCGGCGGTGCGTTTAGTATTTAGCTCTTCACCTAATATTTTTAATAACTTAAGTGAATTAAAATCTAAGTTTCGCAACTGCTTATCATTCATGGTCATCATTCTCTACAATGCAATTGGTAATGATCATAGCGAGATTTAGTGTAGAGAGCGAATATGGAAGTGAGATCTCAATAACAAAAAGCCGAAGTTATACTTCGGCTTCATATAATTTAGCAATTAATGCTTAATTTTGTTCTTCATCTTGGAAAACAACAAGGCGCTTTGGTGCGACTCTTCCGTCATCATCAATCGTAGCAACGCCAAGAAATAATTTCTCTTCACCACTAGTCATGCGAACGGTTCCTTCAGTAGGTGCCCCAGCAATTTGCACTGGCATACCGTGTTGAACAAGGTCCATCAATTCAGCATTCATGTTCACTTCAGGAAGATCTTCTACCGCGGTATCCATAGGCATTAGCAGAGAATCCAGAAGCTCTCTAGGAGCCACTTCATCACGTTCCGCTTGCTCTAACAGTTCGTTCAACTGTTCAAGAGTCACCATTTTCTCATATGGATACTTTGCAACGCCAGTACGACGGAGATAGGTTACGTGAGCACCACAACCTAACATCTCACCGAGATCATCAGTAATAGTGCGAATGTAAGTCCCTTTAGAGCAGTGGACTTCCATTTCAATCTCGTCGCCTTCAAAACGTAGCAGCTCGATCGAGTAAACCGTGATCTTACGTGATTCACGTGGAACCTCGATGCCTTCACGTGCATATTCATAAAGCGGACGGCCTTGGTGCTTCAATGCAGAAAACATCGAAGGGACTTGGTCCGTTTCACCTTTAAAGCTTGCTACGCAGCGTTCTAGTTGCTCTTGTGTGACATTAATGTCGCGAGTCTCGACAACTTCACCATCAGAATCAGAAGTGTTTGTTCTCTCACCAAGCTTCGCTTTAACGACATAACGTTTATCTGAATCTAACAAGAACTGAGAAAACTTAGTCGCTTCACCTAAACAGATTGGCAACATACCTGTCGCTAATGGGTCAAGTGCGCCGGTATGACCCGCTTTTTGAGCAAAGTAGATTCGCTTAACTTTTTGCAAAGCATCGTTAGAAGAAATACCGGTCGGCTTATCTAATAAGATAACCCCATTGACTGGACGACCCTTACGACGGCGAGCCATTACTTGCCTTCCTCTTCAGAACCGTTTTGATCCTGTTCTTCTTCGCGACCAGATTCAATCTGCTTACGCTTGTCTTCAGTTAGTATTTCACTAACTAGGTTCGACATACGCATACCTTCAACTAAAGTATCGTCATAAGTAAAACGAACTTCAGGTGTTAGGCGGTGACGAATACGCTTACCTAGCGCCATGCGAACCGGAACTTCGTGTTCTTTTAGTGCAGCAAGACAGCTCTCTGGCGTTTGTTCACCAACACATAAAAAAGTAACGAATACTTTTGCGTAAGCAAGATCTCTTGATACTTCAACATCAGAGATGGTAACCATCCCTAAGCGAGAATCACGAACTTCACGCTGTAGAATAATTGCGAGTTCTTTTTGTAATTGCTGCGACACGCGTTGTGTGCGGCTAAATTCTTTTGACATAATCATTTCTCATAAATAGAAAGAATGGGGGGATGGCCAAAGCCAGCCCCCCATGGTGCATTCAACAACCGATTACCTTGCCTTTATAAGGCGGGTAACTTTTATCAATTAGTCGAGTGTACGTTTAATTTCAACGATTTCGAATACTTCGATTTGGTCACCAGCGCGAACATCATTGTAGTTCTTAACGCCGATACCACATTCGTAGCCATTCTTAACTTCTTGAACGTCATCTTTAAAGCGACGAAGTGATTCTAGCTCACCTTCGTAAATAACAACGTTTTCGCGTAGTACGCGGATTGGGTTGCTACGCTTAATGATGCCTTCAGTAACCATACAACCAGCGATTGCGCCCAGTTTAGGTGACTTAAACACGTCACGTACTTCAGCAAGACCAATGATCTCTTGTCTGAATTCTGGAGCAAGCATGCCGCCCATTGCTTGTTTAACTTCGTCAATCAATTGGTAAATGATTGAGTAGTAACGAAGATCTAGGTTTTCGTTATCAACAGTACGACGAGCAGTTGCATCAGCACGTACGTTGAAGCCTAGGATGATAGCGTTTGAAGCTGCTGCAAGTGTTGCATCAGTCTCAGTAATACCACCAACACCAGAACCTACGATGTTCACTTTAACTTCGTCAGTAGACAGTTTAAGTAGTGAATCAGAAATCGCTTCAACCGAACCTTGAACGTCACCTTTAAGTACAACGTTAAGCTCTGCAACTTCACCAGCTTCCATGTTAGAGAACATGTTTTCTAGTTTAGATTTCTGTTGACGAGCAAGTTTCACATCACGGAATTTACCTTGACGGTAGTTTGCTACTTCACGAGCTTTACGCTCATCACGTACAACTGTCGCTTCGTCACCAGATGATGGAACACCAGATAGACCGATGATTTCAACAGGGATAGAAGGACCAGCTTCAAGGATCTCTTTACCATTCTCATCGCGCATTGCACGAACACGGCCGTATTCTTGACCACAAAGAAGGATGTCACCTTTGTTAAGCGTACCAGATTGAACAAGTACAGTTGCAACAGGACCGCGACCTTTATCAAGACGAGATTCAACTACAACACCAGACGCCATGCCTTCTCTAACAGCAGTAAGTTCAAGAACTTCAGACTGTAGAAGGATAGTTTCTAGTAGACCATCGATGTTAGTACCTTGCTTAGCAGAGATGTGAACGAACATGTTCTCACCGCCCCACTCTTCAGGGATAACGTCGTATTGAGCTAGCTCGTTCTTAACGTTGTCTGGGTTAGCGTCTTCTTTATCGATTTTGTTAACTGCGATAATTAGAGGTACGCCAGCCGCTTTTGCGTGTTGAATCGCTTCAACTGTCTGTGGCATAACGCCATCATCTGCAGCTACAACTAGAACAACGATATCTGTCGCTTGAGCACCACGAGCACGCATAGCAGTAAACGCTGCGTGTCCAGGGGTATCAAGGAAGGTAATCATACCGTTGTCAGTTTCTACGTGGTATGCACCGATGTGCTGTGTAATACCACCCGCTTCTGCGTCAGCAACGTGTGCTTTACGGATGTAATCCAGTGTTGATGTTTTACCGTGGTCAACGTGACCCATGATAGTAACAACTGGAGCACGACCTTCTACTGCTGCATCGTTATCACGATCAGATAGTACCGCTTCTTCAAGTTCATTCTCTTTACGAAGAATAACCTTGTGACCCATCTCTTCAGCAACTAGTGCTGCAGTTTCTTGGTCAATAACTTGGTTAATGGTCGCCATAGCGCCCATTTTCATCATCACTTTGATGACTTCAGTGCCTTTCACTGACATTTTGCTTGCCAGTTCAGATACTACGATAGTCTCGCCGATAGCAACATCAGATTTAGCAACAGTTGCTGTCTTATCAAAGCCATGTTGCATTGAAGTTGGTTTAGCCAGCTTACCTTTATTACGACCACCGCGGCCGCCACGTTGGTTACGACCACCGTTGCGATCTTGAGTAGCAGCTGGTTTTTTCTTCTTCTTGCGACGGTTAGTACCAGCACCTTCTTCTTTACGGTCCGCAGCGTCTTCAGCTTCACGAGCGTAAGTAGAAGTAGTGATATGGTAATCAGCCGTTTTCTCTTGTTCTTTCTTCTTCTTCTCTTCTTCAGTCCAGCGGTCTTGGTTCTCTTCCGCTAGCTTACGAGCTTCTTCAACAAGCTTGGCAGCTTCTTGCTCAGCTTTACGTTGAGCTTCTTGCTCTTGACGAAGTTTCAGTTCATCAGATTCTTTCTTAGCTTGCGTATTAACGTCAGCATTTTTTGCATTCATGTCTTTTTTAGCCTTTTCAGCTTGTACACGCTGAGCCTTTTCTTCTGCACCACGTTTTGCATCCGCTTCACGTTTTGCTTTATCTTCGGCTTCGCGTTTTGCTTTATCTGCAGCATCACGTTTTGCTAGTTCATCCGCTTCGCGTTTCGCTAGCTCTTCCGCTTCACGTTTTGCTGCTTCCTCAGCCTCACGTTTCGCTTCGTCATCTACTGTGCTGCGCTTCACATAAGTACGCTTCTTACGCACTTCTACTTGAACATCTTTACTCTTACCACCACTTGCTGAAACACTTAGTGTACTGCGAGTTTTTCTCTGTAGTGTTAAGCGAGTAGGCTCAGTTTCGCCTGATGTATCACCGTGTTCTTTTTTCAGGTGAACAAGAAGCTTCTGCTTTTCGTCATCTGATACTTGATCGCCGCTTGCTTTAGTCATGCCTGCGTCAGCAAGTTGTTCAACTAAGCGGTCAACTGGCGTACCAATTTCTTCACTTAATGCTTTTACTGTTAGTTGCGTCATTCCGCTACCTCCTTGCTGAAATTATTCTTCGTCGCCGAACCAACAAATATTACGTGCAGCCATGATTAGCTCACCTGCGCGTTCTTCTGTTAATCCTTCAATGTCTTCTAGCTCATCAGTACCTTGATCAGCTAAGTCTTCAAGTGTTACAACACCTTTTGCAGCCAGCTTGAATGCTAGTTCGCGTTCTAGACCTTCTAGAGCAAGCAAATCTTCTGCAGGTTCAACACCGTCGAGTGTCTCTTCTTGAGCAAGAGCAAGAGTCGTCAGTGCGTCTTTTGCACGGCTACGTAACTCTTCAACCATGTCTTCGTCTAGGCCATCAACTTCTAACAGTTCATGAACTGGAACGTAAGCAATCTCTTCTAGCGTTGAGAAACCTTCTTCAGTCAGCATCTCGGCAAAATCTTGCTCGATATCTAAGTGCTTCATGAAGCTCTCAACAGCAGCTTGAGACTCTTCTTGGTGTTTCTTCTGTAGGTCTTCAACTGTCATTACGTTAAGTTCCCAACCCGTAAGTTGAGAAGCAAGGCGAACGTTTTGACCATTACGACCGATAGCTTGTGCTAAGTTGTCAGGTTCAACAGCGATGTCCATTGAGTGAGCATCTTCATCAACGATGATCGATGCAACATCTGCAGGTGCCATTGCGTTAATCGCAAACTGAGCCGGGTTATCATCCCAAAGAACGATATCGATACGCTCACCGCCAAGTTCACCAGATACAGCTTGAACACGAGCGCCACGCATACCAACACACGCACCAACAGGGTCGATACGACGGTCATTAGTCTTCACAGCAATTTTTGCACGTGAACCAGGGTCTCGAGCACCCGCTTTAAGTTCAATTAGCTCTTCACCAATTTCTGGCACTTCCACACGGAAAAGCTCAGCAAGCATTTCAGGCTTAGAACGAGTAATGAATAACTGGAAACCACGTGCTTCTGGTTTTACTGCGTACAGTAAGCCACGAACACGGTCGCCTGGACGGAAGTTTTCACGAGGAAGTTGGTCATCACGAAGAATAACCGCTTCAGCGTTGCTACCTAGATCTAGAATTACCGTTTCGCGATTGACTTTCTTAACAACACCGGTAACTAACTCACCTTCGTTATCAATAAACTGCTCTACGATTTGAGCGCGCTCAGCTTCACGTACTTTTTGTACGATAACTTGCTTCGCTGTTTGCGTAGTAATACGGTCAAACGTTACTGATGGAATATCGTCTTCAACGAAATCACCAATAACCATTGTTTCATCTTCGTATTGCGCTGCTTCTAAAGAGATCTCTTTAGTTGGGCTTTCAACTTCTTCAACCACTTCCCAGCGACGGAAAGTATCGAATTCACCCGTTTTACGATCAATCTCAACACGAACTTCAATTTCTAATGCGTGCTTCTTCTTAGTTGACGTAGCAAGCGCAGTTTCTAGCGCTTCAAAAATACGTTCACGAGGTACGGCTTTTTCATTTGAAACAGCCTCTACTACCGCTAAAATTTCTTTACTCATTCTATCTAGCCTCTTAAGCTCAAATTTTTCTAGGAGAACTAAAATTTAGGTATCAGGTTAGCTTTAGAAATATTGCTTAATGCAAAGCTTTCTTGCTGACCTTCAACAACGACTGAAATAGTCTCACCATCGACAGAGTGAATATCACCCTTCCATTTACGACGGTTTCCTACGGCCATTTTCAAGACGATGTTGACCTCGTGACCAATAAACTGTTTGTAGTGTGCTGCTGTGAAAAGTGGTCGTTCTAGACCAGGAGAAGACACTTCTAGGTTATAAGCCACTGAAATTGGATCTTCTACATCTAAAACAGCACTAACTTGACGGCTCACTTCTGAGCAATCGTCAACAAATATGCCATTTTCATGATCGATATAGATACGTAGCGTTGAATGCTCGCCTGCACGAATAAATTCTAATCCAACTAACTCATAGCCTAACGCAGATACTGCACTGTCAAGCATTTCAGTAAGTTGTCTCTCTAAACCAGTCATTTAAACCACTCCAGAAACAAAAAAAGGGCAAAGAGCCCAATTTAAATCCCAAGCAACAACCTAGCTAAAATTAAAAAGCTAGATAACAAAAAACCCCGAAATAGTCGGGGTTTTTTATTGCTGGACCCTTGATTCGTTAGATACAAATTGTATCCAACTCACAATCACTTTAGCAAAAGCAACTGCGCAAACTTGTCCACGAATCCTAAAAAGGATTTGGTTGCGGGAGCCGGATTTGAACCGACGACCTTCGGGTTATGAGCCCGACGAGCTACCAAACTGCTCCATCCCGCGTCCGACTTGCTGTGCATTATACGCTCAACAAGGTGATTTACAAGTTTGTAAATATGGTGCCGAGAGAGGGACTTGAACCCTCACACCCTAAGGCACTAGCACCTCATGCTAGCGTGTCTACCAATTTCACCATCTCGGCAGCTAAATCATTGAATTAGCTTATTGAGGAATCTCGTCGCCAGTTTCGGCTGGAAGTTCACTCACTACATCTTCAGCTTGCTGGATAACTTGACCTTGAGTTGGGTCAATCCATTGTGACTCAGTCGTACTAGTCGACATGTTGCCAAGCACTAAGCTAAGGATGAAAAATACTGTTGCAAAAATTGCAGTCATTCGGGTTAGGAAATTCCCTGAGCCACCAGCACCAAACACTGTGTTTGAAGCACCGGCACCGAATGAAGCTCCCATATCTGCGCCTTTACCTTGTTGAATCAACACAAGGCCAATTACACCGAGCGCTGCCAACAGGTAAGTCACAAGTAGAACTGAATACATGGTGTCCACCTATGTTCAAAATTGTCGAGCCAGCGCCGTCTAAAATTCGTTATGAAACAAGATTTTTAGAACAAAGCTAGCGACCTCCTAACTGAAGGCCGAGCAATACTAGCGAAAGCCGCGTACGCTGACAAGAAGATTTTAAGAAAAACTCCTTTAAGGAGCATCAATCGGTTAAAAAAAGCTCAAAAGCAAAGTTAAGCTAATTTACAGCTCATGAATAGGAGCTAATTTGCCCCTAAAACGATCTAATGTTTAGCAGTTAGCTTTTACCGCATCCGCGATTTTAAGCGCTGAACGTTGTACCAGTTCTGCATCTTCACCTTCAACCATGACACGTAGTAAAGGCTCGGTTCCCGATTTACGTAGCAGCACTCGCCCTTTTTCACCCAATTCAGCTTCAACTTCTTGTACAGAATCTTTTACAGCTTGAGCATCCAATGGATTCGAGTCGCCACTAAATCGTACATTCTCGAGAACTTGAGGGTATAAGGTCATTCCTTGAGACAGCTCGTTCAGCGTCA
The DNA here is from genome assembly GCF_050337265.1 of Vibrio lamellibrachiae. NCBI lineage: Bacteria > Pseudomonadati > Pseudomonadota > Gammaproteobacteria > Vibrionales > Vibrionaceae > Vibrio > Vibrio lamellibrachiae. The sequence goes on along the minus strand of NZ_JAKJSU010000008.1, from coordinate 116,220 downwards.
TTTCGCTACCAACAATAGATGCAATCACTTGAAGCGCGGCAACAATCGCATCACCCGTGGTCACTTTATCCAGTAGGATAACGTGTCCTGAGTTTTCAGCACCAATTTTCCAATTGCGTTCAAGCAATTTTTCCATCACATAACGGTCACCAACTGAAGCACGAACAAATGGTATACCCAGCTGTTTCAAACCATTTTCCATACCAAGGTTTGTCATTAATGTACCAACAACACCACCTTTTAATTCACCACGGCGAAGTGCATCACGAGCAATAATATAAGCAATCTGATCGCCATCGACCTTATTACCAAATTCATCAACCATAATGATTCGGTCACCATCGCCATCAAAAGCAACACCTAAATGCGCTTTCTCTTCAACAACTCGTTTTTGAAGTGCTCGAACATCCGTTGCACCCACTTCATGGTTGATGTTAGTACCGTTTGGCTCCACACCAATCGTCACAATCTCAGCGCCTAATTCAGTGAAGACACTTGGCGCGATATGGTATGTAGCCCCATGCGCACAATCGATAACAATTTTTAGACCCGCTAGGCTAAGCTCTGAAGGGAATGTGCTTTTACAAAATTCAATATAACGGCCAGCGGCGTCGTTTAGGCGCATCGCTTTACCAAGGTTTGCCGACTCAACACACTCGATATCTTTATCCATCTCAGCTTCAATAGCCAATTCGATCTCATCTGAAAGCTTGGTTCCCTCTGACGAGAAGAACTTAATACCGTTATCGTAATACGGGTTATGAGAAGCAGAGATTACGATGCCTGCTTCAGCGCGAAACGTTTGTGTGAGATAAGCAACAGCAGGCGTTGGCATAGGGCCTGTTAATGTCGCTTTTAGGCCTGCTGCTGCAAGACCGGCCTCTAAAGCAGACTCCAGCATATAACCAGAGATACGAGTATCTTTACCTATGATTACTTTCTTGGTGCCTTGCTTAGCAAGTACACGACCCGCAGCCCAACCGAGTTTCAATACAAAATCTGGAGTAATTGGATATTGGCCTACTTTTCCTCGTACACCGTCAGTGCCGAAGTAACGTCTTTTATCTGACATTTTTATTCCTTGGTTTCTTATTTTTCGTTATACAGTTTTTGCGCTATACGTTTTTTCAGTTCTAAACTTAATTAGAACTATATATTGCTGTTCATCGTGGTAATGATTTTCATTGCTTCTAATGTTTCATCCACGTCATGAACTCGTATGATTTGTGCGCCTTTTAATGCAGCAATTGTTGCACAAGTGACACTTGCCACCATGCATTCTGAAGGTTTTTTATCTATTAATTTAAATATCATCGACTTACGAGACATACCCGCTAATATTGGCATACCTAATTGATGAAACTTATCTAAATGCGCAAGCAGATGGTAATTATGCTCTAAAGTTTTGCCAAAGCCAAAACCGGGATCAAGAATCAACTGAGATGAATCAATTCCAACGGATTTACACGCTTTAACACGCTCGGCGAGAAACAGACTGATATCTTCGATAATATCTTTGTAGTGCGGTTTATGCTGCATCGTCCGAGGTTGACCTTGCATGTGCATGAGACAGATCGGCACTTGTGCTTTTGCAGCGACTTCTAATGTACCGGGCTCTTGCAGCGCTCGAACGTCATTGATGATATCGGCACCGGCCTCAATCGCCTTTTCCATCACTTTCGCTTTGCTAGTATCGATGGATATCCAGACATCATGTTTATCACGGATCGCTTTAATCACCGGGATCACTCGATTCAACTCATCTTCTAGAGAGACGTCTGGCGCACCCGGCCTCGTTGATTCGCCACCGATATCAATGATGCTGATACCCGCTGCTATCATTTTCTCAGCTTGCTCAAGAGCTGTCGCCAATGAAGAAAATTGGCCACCATCTGAAAATGAGTCTGGTGTGACATTAAGAATGCCCATAACTTGTGGGGTCGATAAATCTAACTGCTTATTGTTTGCTGTAATTTTCATAGATCTAATATCTAGATAGCCTAAAACACAAAAACCCCGAGAGAGCTCGGGGTTTTATTAAAGGACGGTCGTTACTCTGCGTCTTTTTTGTCTGCTTTTTCTGCAGATTCTACAGATGGCTCTTCAGTGCTATTACTTTCAGATGATGCTGCTTCTGCTTTATCTTCTGACGTTTTTTTAGCTGATTCTTTATCGCTATCCGTTTGAGGCTTGTCTTGATCATCACCCCAACCAGCTGGCTCACGAATTTCTGATTTGCGCTCCATTAGATCATCAATCTGTCCCGCATCAATGGTTTCGTACTTAACAAGTGCGTCTTTCATTGAGTGCATTAGATCCATGTTATCTTCTAGAATCTGCTTAGCGCGTGCGTAGTTGCGATCGATAATCACGCGAACTTCGTCATCGATAAGCTTCGCAGTATCATTCGATACATGCTTAGTTTGCGTTACCGAACGGCCTAAGAACACTTCGCCTTCATCTTCTGCATACAGAAGAGGACCAAGTTTTTCAGAGAAGCCCCACTGTGTCACCATCTTACGAGCAATATCAGTTGCACGTTCGATATCGTTTGATGCACCAGTAGATACTTTATCCATACCGTAGATTAGCTCTTCAGCTAGACGACCACCGTACAGACTAGAAATCATAGATTCTAAATGCTGACGGTTCATACTTACACGATCTTGCTCTGGTAAGTACATAGTGACACCAAGTGCTCGTCCACGTGGGATGATAGACACTTTGTATACCGGATCGTGCTCAGGAACCAAGCGACCAACAATAGCGTGACCCGCTTCGTGGTATGCCGTTGACTCTTTCGTCTCTTCAGATAGAACCATAGAACGGCGCTCTGCACCCATCATGATTTTATCTTTCGCTAATTCAAACTCAACCATAGTCACGCTACGTTTATTACCACGTGCAGCGAATAGAGCTGCTTCGTTAACTAGGTTAGCTAGGTCAGCACCAGAGAAACCAGGCGTACCACGAGCAATCAATGATGGTTCAACATCGCCACTTAGAGGGACTTTACGCATGTGAACTTTAAGAATCTGCTCACGACCACGGACATCTGGTAAACCAACCACAACTTGACGGTCAAAACGACCAGGACGAAGCAGTGCTGGATCCAATACGTCAGGACGGTTGGTTGCAGCGATAACGATGATACCTTCATTACCTTCAAAGCCATCCATCTCAACCAGCATTTGGTTTAGTGTTTGCTCACGCTCATCGTGACCACCACCAACACCTGCGCCACGTTGACGACCTACAGCATCGATTTCATCGATAAAGATAATACAAGGTGCTGCTTTCTTCGCTTGTTCGAACATGTCACGAACACGTGATGCACCAACACCAACGAACATTTCTACAAAATCTGAACCAGATATAGTGAAGAAAGGAACTTTAGCTTCGCCAGCGATAGCTTTAGCAAGAAGTGTTTTACCCGTACCAGGAGGACCAACCAACAAGATACCTGTTGGAATTTTACCGCCTAGTTTTTGGAATCGGCTTGGATCACGAAGGTAATCAACCAGCTCTTTCACATCTTCTTTAGCTTCATCACAACCTGCGACATCGCCGAACGTTGTTTTGATTTGTTCTTCGCTCATCATACGAGCTTTACTCTTACCAAACGACATAGCACCTTTGCCACCGCCGCCTTGCATTTGACGCATGAAGAATATCCATACACCAATGAGTAAGATCATAGGGAACCAAGAAATAAAGATAGTCCCTAGAAGGCTTTGCTCTTCTGGAGGTGTACCTTGAACTTTCACGTTTTGGTTAATGAGGTCATCTAGAAGCTTTTGATCATATACCGGCATGTATGTGACAAAACGAGAGCCACCTCCACGACGAGTAAAGGCAATTTCTTGACCTTTAAATGTTGCTTCTTGAATCTGGCCTTGGCCAACTTCCTGTACAAACGTGGTGTAATCTACTGATCTACTGTTGCTTTCACCAGGGCCAAAGCTCTGGAACACAGACATCAATACGACAGCGATAACTAGCCACAGAATTAAATTTTTTGCCATGTCACTCAAGGTGCAAGCCTCTCGATAACTAATTGTAATTAAAGGTAGGGTACTACAGTTTGAAACCTGTAGCTATAGTGTTAACTTTCGCCTTTAGTGGCTAAATAGTTAACCTTTGTAACCAGTGGCTACAATGAATACTTCACGAGAACGAGCTCTAGAAGAATCAGGTTTTCTCACTTTGACGGTTTTGAACATTTCACGAACGTCTTTCACGTATTGATCAAAGCCTTCGCCTTGGAAAACTTTAACAACAAAGCTACCATTTGTGGCTAGAACTTGTCGACACATATCCAACGCTAATTCTACTAAATACATTGCTCTAGGTTGATCAACTGAATTATTGCCAGCGATATTGGGTGCCATATCTGACATCACAACATCAACCATATTCGGTTGAATTCTTTCAAGCAATGCTTCTAGAACTGACTCTTCACGAAAATCGCCCTGTAAAAAGCTTACGCCCGCAATTGGATCCATAGGCAATAAATCACAAGCAATTATTTGCCCATTGTCACCTACTATTTTAGCAGCATATTGAGACCACCCACCAGGAGCTGCGCCTAAATCGACGACGGTCATACCAGGTGTGAACAACTTATCTTTAAGATGGATCTCTTCCATTTTAAAGTAAGCACGAGAACGGTAGCCTTTCTTTCTAGCTTCGTTTGCATACTTATCGTCGAAGTGTTCCTTCAACCAACGACCAGAGCTGGCCGAATGTTTCTGTTTACTCATTAGATACCTAATTTAGTGGGTAAAACCCAATTGCTATATACATAAGACTAATAAATTATAGTCTTCAGCATTAGATGGCGTTAAAATGGTTTTTTTCAACCCTAATAGAAAATAAATTGGCCGCGAAATGAACCTAAGCAACAAACAAAAGCAGCATCTTAAAGGCCTAGCGCACAGTCTAAAACCTGTCGTGCTTATGGGCGCGAATGGACTCACTGAAGCTGTTCTAGCAGAAATCGAAATTGCACTTGATCACCATGAACTGATCAAAATTAAAGTCGCTTCTGAAGATCGTGATACTAAGCAACTGATTATTGATGCAATTATTCGTGAGACTAAAGCAGAGAAAGTACAAACCATTGGTAAAGTACTAGTACTGTTTCGTCCATCAGAGCAACGTAAAATCGAAATCCCACGCAAGTAATTACACTTTAGATTACTGCAGTGAGAAAAAAGGTCGCATGTGCGACCTTTTTTTTATCTTTAACATTTCAACCGACAAGAGCCAGCCTTTCTACTAGTTAAATATATTCTACTTTATCAATTTCGAAGTCTTTGTCGCCGCCTGGAGTCGAGATCATCACCTCATCACCTTCAAGCTTACCAATCAGACCACGTGCAATCGGTGATTTCACTGAGATACGACCAGATTTAATATTCGCTTCATCTTCAGAAACGATTTGATACTTAACTTCTTCGTCAGTATCAACGTCGATCAATGTAACAGTAGTACCGAAAATAACTTTTCCAGTATTTTCCATCTGCGTCACATCAATAATTTGAGCTACAGAAAGCTTGTATTCGATGTCACGAATTTGAGCTTCGCATATGCCCTGCTCTTCACGAGCGGCATGATATTCAGCATTCTCTTTTAAATCGCCTAGCTCACGAGCTTCACCAATCGCAGCTGAAATAATAGGACGCTGCTTAAGTAATTTTTCTAAGTCGTCACGTAGCTTTTTTTCGCCACGTACAGTCATTGGAACCTTTTCCATATATACCTCTATGCCAAAGGGAACTTTGGACAAAACAAAACTACCTGATCCAAACGGCCAGGTAGTTAATTTGTGCATTGATTTCTTTTAGTTTAAACAAACTTGGCAGGTAAATCATTAAAATTCCCCTGAGATAAATCCCAAAAAAGAAAATCCTCACAATTTTTACGCTAGCCAAACAATCCTAGTGAGGCTAAATAACCAACAGAAATAAAGAAAACTTATCAATACATATAAACTCACGCTCTCAAGAAGATTCACCAGCCAGCGCCTTTTAAAACCCAAAAACAACGCAATATCAACCACTTAAAACAAAAACCAATTTTCGACCTCATTTTTGTCTCTAAAGGTCACATTATATCACTAACGTTTTCAATCACTTAACGGTTAAAACGTAGTTGCGTCTGACTTCTTGCTTCATTTAGTAATAACAACTTCGTCTTAATCCATATATACGAAAAGTTAAAGCGAGAAGTCAGGCCAACACAATATAGTGTGAGGGCAGCTTGCCTTTACTCATAAACACTATTTATGGACATAAAATAGGACAACAAAATGAACAAAACTCTGATCGCTTTAGCTGTATCAGCTGCTGCAGTGGCTACTGGCGTAAACGCAAACACAGTTCAATCTGACAACGTTGAAGGCTCTTCTGTATACAGCAGCAATGGTCAATCTCTAGAGATCGGTGGCCGTGCTGAAGCTCGTCTATCTATGAAAGATGGTAACGCTGCAGACGCTAGCCGTGCACGTTTAAACTTCCTAGGTAAAACTGAGATCACAGATGGTCTATACGGTAAAGGTTTCTGGGAAACTGAACTGACTACAGACGGTACAGAAACTCGTTACGTATACGCTGCTATCGGCGGTCAATACGGTGAAGTTGCATACGGTAAAACTGACGGTGCTCTTGGCGTAATCACAGACTTCACTGACATCATGTCTTACCACGGTGCTACTGGTCTTTACAAATTAGACGTTGCTGACCGTGACTCACACATGATCGCATACAAAGGTTCATTTGCTGATCTAGATCTTAAAGCAAGCTACCGTTTTGCTGAACGCGTAAATACAGATGAAAGCGGCGCGATCGATAACGATGGTGAATTCTACTCAAATGATAGCACTGACGGTTACTCATTATCTGCTGTTTACACAATCGCAGACACTGGCGTAACTATCGGTGGCGGTTATGCTGATCAAAGTGGCGAGCGTAAAGTAGATGGCGAAACTATTTTTGCAGATAGCACTCAATTTGTTCTAGGTGCATCTTACAACACTGACAGCTACTACTTCGGTGCAGCCTTTGTTGATGGCCAAGATAAAGAACTATCAACTGGTGAAAAAATAGACATTACCGGTTACGAGTTTGCTGCGGCTTACAAGTTAAACAACATGGCATTCACTACAACTTACAGCTTCCAAGAAGACAAAATTGACGGTGATAAGCTAGACCTTGCAGACAATATTGCTATTGATGCAACATACTACTTTGCTAACAACGTACGTACTTACATCTCTTACAACTTTAACCTACTTGATTCAGACAAAGTTGGTAAAGCAGCAGCTGAAGACGAGCTAGCACTAGGTCTACGTTACGACTTCTAATTTTTCATTATTTGAATGAAAACATCTTTAAGCCTGCTTTTATAGCGGGCTTTTTTACCCTTAGCTCTTAAGCTTTTGGTTTCACTCGTTACTTTCCCACGACCACCAAAGAACACACATCGCAGTACTGATAGTCATTCTCATCACCATTCCTTCGCTGAATAAAATATCTTTATATGTTTCTGATGACATATAAATTCTTAAAATATATAAAAAACCATATAAACCCCACCACTCCAAAACTCGATAAAAAAACACTTAATAAACAATAGCTAACCTGTGATTTTATCGTAATAAAACACAATGCGATTAATTCGTTCAGATCATTTTACTAACGCTGTAGGGAACTTTAGGAGTAAAACGTAATAACACCTTATGCAGTTGAAATGCTTATCAATGTCATTATTGACATAAATCTTACATATGAAACTTGATTAAAGCTGATGTAGGGTCGACGATACTAGCGTGAAGGTTTTATTTACCTCGCAAAATAATAACTATTTATGGACAATAAAATAGGACTAATAAAATGAAAAAGACTCTAATTGCTCTAGCGGTGGTAGCTGCAGCAGGTACAACTACAGTAAACGCGGCTGAGCTATACAACCAAGACGGTAACTCAGTAACAATGGGTGGCCGTGCTGAAGCTCGCTTATCTTTGAAAGATGGCAAAGCTGACGACAAATCTCGTATTCGTTTAAACTTCCTTGGTAAAGCAGAAATCTCTGAAAACCTATACGGTGTTGGTTTCTGGGAAGGCGAGTTCACAACTAGCGAACAAGGTGGTGTTGATAACAGCAACAGCCTCAACACTCGTTATGGCTATGGCGGTATTGGTGGTAGTTTTGGTGAAGTTGCTTACGGTAAAACAGCCGGTGCTCTTGGTGTAATTACTGACTTCACTGATATCATGGCATACCATGGTAACTCAGCAGCGTACAAAATTGCCGTTGCTGACCGTTCTGACAACATGATTTCTTACAATGGTCAGTTTTCAGATCTAGCATTAAAAGCTAGCTACCGTTTTTCTGATCGTCTTACTGTCGATGAGAATGGTGTTTCAGACCCTGATGGTGAGTTTTATTCCGATAACAAAGCTGACGGCTTCTCGTTATCTGGTATCTACGCAATCGGTGATACTGGCATCAAATTAGGTGGCGGCTATGCAGACCAAAATACTGGTACAAATGCATCTAAAGATCAGTATATGTTGGCAGCTTCTTATTCAATCAACGATTTATACTTCGCTGGTACATTCGTTGATGGACAAGAAAAAGATTCAGGCTCAAAAACCGATAAGACAGGTTATGAATTTGCAGCCGCTTACACTATGGGTAAAACCGTCTTTACAACTAGCTATAACTATCTAGAAGCTAAGGCTTCTGGTATTAAAGAAGATGCTGCTGACAACGTAGCCGTTGATGCAACATACTACTTCAAGCCAAACTTCCGCAGCTACATTTCATACAACTTCAACCTTCTTGATTCAGACAAGGTAGGTAAAGTAGCTTCTGAAGATGAACTCGCTCTTGGTCTACGTTACGACTTCTAAGTTATTGCTACAAATTAATAATAACAATGCCTGCATCTAGCAGGCATTTTTTTATCTCGCTATACTCATCAGTCACAGTTTCTTCATGTTAATTTCTCATTAAAGCTAGCTTAGGTTTTACACCATGCACTCTATTTTTCGATTTAGCCCTGTTTTTGTCTTGTTTGTTTTATTCTCTGCGAACAGTGTTGCTTACCCACATGTATCAAAACTCCCTGACGGCAGCCGAAACAGCCTAGTACTTGAAAGTCTAGAAAGCCCACGTGCAACTTCTTTGTCTGAAAACACTCAGCAGTTTTTTCCACCCGCGAGTACCTTAAAGCTCGTCACAGCACTTGCTGCAAAGCTAGAGCTTGGCGATGAGTTTCACTATCAAACCTCACTGTTTCAGCACAGTGATGACCTTGTGATTGAATTCACCGGTGACCCAACCATCACCACACAAGATCTAAAAAATCTGCTTACAACTGCCAAGAAACAAGGCATTAAAAATATTAAAGGCGATATCTGGTTAGATGACTCTAGCTTTACTGGCTACGAACGCGCAGTTGGTTGGCCATGGGATATTTTAGGTGTATGTTACAGTGCGCCAGCCAGTGCTATTACACTGGATGAAAACTGCGTTCAAGCCAGTATCTATACGTTAGACAATGGGAAAACTCGTGTCTACGTGCCTGAACAATTCCCTATTCATGTATCCACCAAAGCTCAAACGGTCAGTAAATTAGAGCAAGAGAGCAGCCAGTGCGACCTTGAACTGACGACAGAGAACAACAACCAGTATCAGCTTAATGGTTGCTTAGTTGAGCGAAGTAAACCTCTTCCGCTTAAGTTTGCTGTGCAAAACCCTGCGCAATACACCACTCGTATGGTTTACACGCTGTTAAATCAGCTTGGTATTGATCTTCATGGTTCGGTTAAGGTCGGTCAACCTAAATATTCATTTGATAGCTCAACAGCAATGCTTATCGCCAGGCATAACTCGCCAAAGCTCCCTGAACTGCTCGATACCATGCTCAAAAAATCAGATAATCTCATTGCCGACAACTTAACAAAGACCATTGGCAGTACCTTCTACCTACAGCCGGGAAGCTTTAAAAACGGCACGTTAGCGATTAAACAGATTATCTTAGCAAAGACAGGAATTGATCTTGAAAAGGCACAGCTTGTCGATGGTTCAGGTCTTTCGAGAAACAACCGCATGACCAGCCAAGATATGGCGGATGTATTGCGTTATATTTGGGATCACGAATCAGATCTTAATCTGATTTCGGTAATGCCAACCTCAGGCGAGACAGGCACGCTGCAATATCGAAGAAGTATGCGTAAAGCGCCAATTAAAGGCCAATTGATTGCTAAAAGTGGTTCTCTATACGGTAGCTATAACATGGCAGGGTATGGGCTTGATTCACAAGGTCAACCTACCTCGTTATTTGTTCAGTTCGTCTCAGATTACCACCCAATAAAAAGGAGCAACGACAAACCTGTCATTGCTCCTATTACTCACTTCGAAACGCTCTTTTATCAAGATATCGTTTCATTTAGTCAGACTGTTTCTACTCAATAGCCAACGTTGCTCAATAACGATGCTTCTGCTTCCTACTCATCTGCTATTTAGCCGATGCCTAGGAAGTAGTTCACTACCGTGAAATAGATCCATATCCCTGAAATATCAACGATAGAAGCTAGAACCGGGCTAACAAGTACTGCTGGGTCTAGTTTCACCGCTCTTGCAATAATAGGTAAAATTCCGCCTAGCGTGGTTGAAATGGTTACCTGAATAAACAGAGCGATGGCGATTGCTAACGCTATGATATTAATATCAAAGCCGCCAGTGGATACGGAATCACTAAATAGCAAAATTCGCCCAATCATCACAATGGATATTGCCAAAGCAAGACAAACCGCTACTCGGCTCTCCTTCCATAAAACAGCTAACCACTGCCTCTTTTTCAGCTCACCAGTTGCTAACGCACGTATAACCAAAGTCGCCGCTTGTGTTCCCGTGTTACCACCAGCTGCCGCAATCACTGGCATATAAATAGCCAGTAAAATCAGCTGACTTAATGTATCTTCATACTGCGCAATAATAAGACCTGAAACGATGCCTAATAGTGCAAGTGCGATGATCCAACCTATACGCTGCTTTACGTGCTCAAGAACACTGGTTGTTAAGTAGCCCTCGGCGGTCTCCACTTCAGAGTGAATAATCCCAAGCTGGTGCGCATAGTGTCTGGCTCTTTTGTCGTGCCCTTCCGCTTCTAGCAAACTAATAAGTTGCTGAACATAACCGACAGAGCAGTGATGTAAGATCGCCACCGCTTCTTCAATTGGCATTACCGTTAATAGATGTAATTGCTTCTGTTGGTCATATTGTAAAAAAGCGTTGCGTGCTGCACCGATCTCTTCTTGTGAAAAGTTTGGTGTGTTTTCAATGTAAGTATTGCTCATTACCGTCATGGCGAATCTCCCGATTGGCAAAGGTAACGACCATCACGCATAAGTGTTTTAAGTGGTTAAAGAATAGTGACTCTGTGAATCGTTATTAATTAAAACTCATAACAAACCCTACAACAATATTTCGTCGCAAGCTTATGGTGTCTAGAGGGAAATGGAGAAAAATAGAGGGGAATATGAAACATGCCCTACCGCAAGGCAGGCGCGAAGATCGACAATACCGAAGCGGTTACTTTTCTCCCTTCATACTAGGAGGATGGTCGGTATTGTTCATAGTTATCTCCGAATGAACTGCTGTAATAGCAGCGCGCGCATAATATCAAATCTCAAAGATCAGATCAGCTAAATATCGACTATTTTTGTTAATAATTTGCCAATTCAATTCAACTCAACCAATACTCTTATATAACAACAAAGAACTAGCTAGGTGATGAATGAGTGATGGAAAAAAAAACCGTCCACTTTCCAAAGAATATGTAAAACGTAAAGGGTATATCTGTGTTGGTTGGACTTGCGTTATTCTTGGATCCATAGGTATCACCGTTCCTCTTCTGCCAACGGTCCCATTTATTTTATTAGCACTCTACTGTTTTGGCTCAGCCTCTCCAAAATTCCAACAATGGTTACTCGATCACCCACGTCTTGGACCTCTCGCTCGGCGATTAAAAGAAAACCAAGGTTTAACCCCTCTGGAGAAAACACAGTCTCTAATTTTAATTTGGCTCTCTATGGGCAGCGTTTTGTACTTCATTGCCTACGGAACTCATTGGCAATATGCCATTGCCGCTCTACTTATATTTGAAACATGGTTTATCCTGCGCTTTAAAACATGCATAAAAAAAGCGCCCTAAGGCGCTTTCTTGTGATTACATATCTACCATCGAACTTAAGCTAATTCGTTTTAAACAATTTAGCGTTAAAGTACGTCAGTTTTTAAGCAATCGTAATACGTGCAAATTTACGTTTACCAACTTGGAATACGTAAGTACCCGCTTCTGGTGTGAATTTCGCGTCTGCTACTTTCTCACCTTCAATCTTAGCTGCGCCTTGCTTAACCATACGCATCGCGTCAGAAGTTGAACCACAAAGGCCTGCTTCTTTTAAGATGTTTGCAACAGGTAGACCGGCTTCAAAGGTAAACTCTGGCATCTCATCAGGAATTTGGTTTTTAGCAAAACGGTTAACGAACTCTTGCTCGGCCGCATCTGCATCTGCTTCTGAGTGGAAACGCGCAATGATCTCTTTCGCTAGAAGCACTTTCACATCACGAGGGTTTTTACCCGCTTCAACGCCAGCTTTGAATTGTTCGATCTCTTCTAATGGGCGGAAAGATAGCAGCTCATAGTAGCTCCACATCAATACGTCAGAGATAGACATAATCTTACCAAACATATCGCTTGGTGCATCGCTAACACCAATGTAGTTGTGTGCAGACTTAGACATCTTCTTCACGCCATCAAGGCCAACTAGAAGAGGCATCGTCAATACAACTTGTGGTTTCTGACCATGACCTTTTTGCAGTTCACGACCCATCAGAAGGTTGAACTTCTGATCAGTACCACCAAGCTCAACATCTGTTTCCATGGCTACAGAGTCATAACCTTGCAGTAGCGGGTACATAAACTCGTGAATTGCAATTGGCTGACCACCAGCATAACGCTTTTTAAAGTCATCACGCTCTAGCATACGTGCAACCGTTAGGTTTGAAGCCAGACGAATCATGCCTTCAGCACCTAATTCAGACAACCATTCAGAGTTAAACTGAATTTTAGTTTTCGCCGGATCTAGGATCTTGAAAACTTGCTCTTTATAGGTTTCTGCATTGCGAAGTACATCTTCGCGAGTCAATGGTGGGCGAGTCGTATTCTTACCCGTTGGGTCGCCAACCATGCCAGTGAAGTCACCAATCAAAAAGGTAACGTCATGGCCTAGCTCTTGGAACGCTCGCAGTTTATTTAAAATAACTGTGTGGCCCAAGTGGATATCTGGCGCCGTTGGATCGGCACCTAATTTAATTCTTAGTGGACGGTTCTCTTTTAACTTCGCAATTAACTCTTCTTCTGGAATTAATTCGTCAACACCACGTTTTATTTCTGCCAATGCAGCTTCGATACTCGCCATTCTTGTTCACTCCCACAGATTTGGCAAAAATTTTATAGTTTGCCATCTTACTCGAATAGCGATGTGTTTTGAAACCAGTTAGACTAAACGGCTAGCTATTTTATTAACTTTTATAGAACGAACGCTAAAATGCTGTCTATTTTTAATCGTCTCCCATGGGTTCACCGTGCACTTATTGCCTTTTTTAGTGCGGTGATCACTATTGCTCTCTTCTTTCTTCCTGATCCAAAAGATTTACGACAGGAAAAAAGCACCTATGAAATAGGTCGTCATTACCCACTCACCATTAATGCCGAAGCTCTTTCACCGGGTACATCCATTTCACCTTTGGCTGGTTTACGTTGGGAAAAGCATAAGATTGGTTCTGGAGAAAGTGCCGCTATTTTGTTTCAGCGGTTAGGGCTTTCCTCTCGTCTGCTATATAACTTAACCACCACCAACGATGATATAAAAAATCAGCTGACTCGAATTAAACCCGGTGATGTTTTTCAATTTGGTTTTAATGAAAACAATGAGTTGATTCAACTGAAACGGAAACTGAGTGCTTACGAGACTTTCGTTATATCTAAAACAGCAGATGGTTTTGATTCAACCTTTGATAAAAAAGAGCTTCAGTACCAATACAACTACGCTGAAGCGGATATCACCTCTAACTTCTGGAATGCAGGCGTCAATGCAGGTTTAACCGCAAACCAAATTATGGAGCTAGCAGGGATTTTTGGCTGGGATATCGATTTTGCTCTCGACATACGCAGTGGCGACCAATTTAAGATGCTCTATCAAGAACAGGTCGTTGAAGGTGAAGTCATTGGCCGAGGTAAAATAATCGCCGCCATATTCAGTAACCAAGGGGATACCTTCACTGCTGTTCTCGATGACAACACAGGTAACTACTACGATGAGAATGGTCGAGCAATGAAGAAAGCTTTCCTTCGTTCCCCCGTTGATTTTCGTCGTGTGACGTCAAACTTTAACCCAACTCGTCGGCACCCAGTAACAGGAAAGGTTCGTGCACACAGAGGGACCGATTACGCGGCACCTGTTGGTACGCCTATTTGGGCCGCGGGTGATGGTATTGTACAGAAATCGAGTTACAACCAATTCAATGGTAATTACGTCTTCATTCGCCACAGCAGCACTTATATCACTAAGTACCTTCACCTAAGCAAACGACGAGTTAAAACCGGTGAACGCGTTAAACAAGGACAGACCATCGGTACACTTGGTGGTACGGGTCGTGTGACTGGTCCTCATTTACACTATGAATTCCTTGTTAATGGCGTACACAAGAATGCGCGAACAGTGAAGCTACCAGAGTCTAAGTCTCTAACAGGAAAAGCAAAAGCGACCTTTATTGCCAATTCTGAAATTCGTTTAGCGAGACTAGACCGTTACAGCGAGCTCTTGTATGCCAATAACTAGCCGCAGTATTAATTAGTAACGACTCAGCCGTGCGGAAAGTTAAATTACAGCGCGTTATCCATACAAAAATGCCCATCACGTGATGGGCATTTTTATCGCTAAATATACTCTAAGCATTAGTTGCTTGCTTCAGTTACCTCAATCGGTTTTTGGTCATTTCCCTCAAGCTTATGCTTTTTACTTAACATCAATAGGCAAGGTGTTAATACCAAGGTCAGTACCGTTGCAAATGCGAGTCCGCCCGCTATTGCTGTCGCCAGTTGTGACCACCACTGAGTACTTGGTGCGCCAAACTCTACCTTCTGATTAATCAAGTCGACATTCATCTCTAAGACCATCGGCATCAGACCTAAGATCGTTGTTACCGTTGTCAGCATAACTGGACGTAGACGTTGTACACCCGTTCTTAGAATCGCTTCTTGACGGCTTAAACCGCGTCGAACAAGTTGGTTAAAGGTATCAATCAGTACGATGTTGTTGTTCACAACAATACCAGCAAGCGCAATCACACCAATTCCCGACATCACAATACCAAATGGTTTTTGGAAGATTAGCAGACCAGCAAAAACACCCACTGTTGAAAACAGCACGGCACTTAAGATTAAAAACGCTTGGTAAAAGCTATTAAACTGAGTCACTAAAATTAGCGCCATAACAGCTAATGCAACAAGAAAAGCATTTTGTAAGAATGCCGAGGAGTTCTCTTGCTCTTCGTTCTGTCCGCGAATCTTAAACTCAACCCCACTTGGTAGCCCAAGTTCATTGATTGCCTGTTGGATTTTTGGCAACTCAAGCGCAAGGTTATAACCTTCACCAATGTCCGCCATTATATTGATAACACGATTACCATCTATACGACGAATTGTATCTTGCTTATGGTCAGGAACAATTTGAGCAAAGTTTGTGATGGGAACGAGTCCAGCCGCTGTCTTAACCCGCAACTGATCGAATCGCCCAATATCACGTTTCTCTTCAGGATATCGAACCAGAATATCTACTTCTTCGTTTGCGTCATCCGGTAAGTAATCACCAATTTTAAGACCATTTGTCACAAACTGAACCGTATTACCGACTAATGTCGCGTCTGCCGCAAAGCGAGAAGCATCATCACGTCTGATATCAATTCGCCAATCAATGCCCTCTTTACTAGAGGTATCACTAATATTGGTAAAGGCAGGATTATTATCAGCCCAGTGACGAACTATCTTAGCAGCGTCATCAAGTTGATCCGGTATTCTAGCCGACATCTCTATCACTAGATCATGTGCAACTGGCGGCCCTGCGTCTGGGAATTTATATTCAATCTCAACACCTGCAAACTTATCAGTGGTGAGTTTAAGATCTTCAATAATATCTTTGACGCGGCGACGGTGCTGCCACTCAACAGGAGTAATTTGAATCTGACCAATCTCTTCTGTACCGCCTGTCTTGGTGTAGACACTTTCGAACTCATCATGACCCAGCATAACGGTTTCGATTTCACGCATGATGACATCTTTTTCATTAATCGAGAGATCACCAAATGAACGTACTTTTACAGTAAAAAATGGCGGATCAACTTCAGGGAAGAACTCAGCCCCTAACCCGGCTTTAGAGTAAGTGAAGCCAACACTGATGGATAAAATAATCGCACCGAGCAAGATTTTAAGTGGATGCTTAATCGCGATCGCTAATGTGTTGTAATAAAGCTTGGTAAACCCTTCGGCTTTATCAAAGTCACCATCATGCAGTGCCACCATTCGACTACGGCTTGCCGTTGTGACATTTTGTGGCTTACCAATCAATCCACCAAGTACTGGAACAAACAGAAGCGCCATTACCAGTGAAGCGGATAGTGTGGCGATTAGAGTCAGTGGAAGGTACTTCATAAACTCGCCTGTAATATCAGGCCAGAACAGTAGTGGTGCGAACGCGGCGAGTGTTGTGGCTGTCGACGCAATAATCGGCCATGACATTCGTTTTGCAGCGTCTCGGTAGGCTTGCCTTCTTGGTGTCCCCTCTTGCATTCGCCTATCAGCAAACTCGGTCACGACAATCGCGCCATCCACCAGCATACCCACCGCCATGATCAGCGAGAACAGTACCACAATGTTGATAGTTAACCCGAAGAGCGACAGAACCAACAAGCCAGTAAGGAATGAACCCGGGATGGATATGCCCACCAATAAGGCGGTACGAACACCTAAAATTGCGATGATGACTATAACAACCAAGATGATGGCTGAAAGAATATTATTTTGCAGATCATTAAGCATCAACTTAACGTCTTTTGACTGATCCCAAGTGTATTTCACCAAGAGATTATTTGGCCACTCTGGACGTTTTTGCGCTTCAGCTAAGACCGTTTTTACTAATTCAACGGTATCAATAATGTTTTCACCAGCGCGCTTTTTAACGTCCATGACAACCGCTGATTTACCATCCAAACGGGCGTAGCTTTCTGGATCTCTAAACGCTCGTCTAACTGTCGCTACATCACCAAAGGTAATGACTTGTTTGCCATCTACTTTGACTGGTAGCTCAAGCACATCTTTCAGCGAATCAAAAACGGAAGGCACTTTAACCGAGAAACGGCCATAGCCAGTATCAACAAACCCTGCTGCTACTACCTTGTTATTCAGTGCTATTAAGTTGTAAATATCCCCTTGATCAAGACCATAGCTTTCCATTAGCAGTGGATCGACAATAATCTCGACAATGTCATCACGATCACCCGCGATATCAACTTCTAATACCTGTCGGTAGCTTTCAAGTTTGTCTCGTATCTGACGGCTAATTTGTACAATGGTACGCTCAGGTACAGTGCCATAAAGCACCACAGACAGCGCAGGCTCTTCTGACGCCAGAGTCACCTCGTTGACCGTTGGCTCATCACTCTCAGCAGGTAACTTAGGCTTGGCAAGATCGACCGCATCACGAACGTCCGCCATTGCTTTGGTTAGATCGGCACCAACATTAAACTCTAGAGTGACCGAACCGTGACCTTCAGAGGCAGTAGAGGTCATCTCTTTTACGCCTTCAATAGCACGTAGTTCTTGCTCAACAGGTCGAACTAATAGGCGCTCAGCATCTGACGGAGAGATACCTTGGTGACCAATCGAAACATAGATAATCGGGATGGTAATATCAGGGCTCGACTCTTTAGGAATCGTAATGTAAGTACCAGCCCCGGCGATTAAAATGAGGATCAGCAAGCTGATCATTGTCCGTGTACGAGACAATGCAGCATCAATTAATGAGTACATAATCGCTCCTAAAGCTGCTGTTCTGTCGGTAAGAACTCGACAGCTTCAACTGAGTCACCATCTCGAACAAAGCCTTGTCCAACGGTAATGATCTTCACTTCATCACCAAGGCCAGATAGCCAAACCCCATCTTGCTCTGCTTTCACTAACTGTATCGGAACAAATTGAACGATGTCGTTAGTCAACGTTTTAACACCAAGGTTGCCAACTTCATCGAGTGCTAACATTGCTGGTGTCACTTTTATCGCTAGTTTCTCATCGAGTGTCAGCTCTACTTCAGCGCTAATACCAGCTGGGATTTTTTGATCAGGGTTAGCAATTTCAATTTCAATGGGAAAGGTGTTAGTCGACGTTGACGATACACGAGAGATATAGCGAAGCTGACCTTCAACGGTTGCGCCATTGATAAAGCGAATCTGAGCTGTCTGTTTCGCAATGAGTTTTTGAATATGACGCTCACTTACATCAGCTTCAATAACCAAACGATTAAGGTCGATAACTTTGGCAACAGGATCGCCAATTCCTACAAAATCACCTTTTTCAATGAAGAGGTGCTCAACAATGCCGGAAAACGGCGCGGTAACCTGAGTATTATCAAGCGCCACTTTGACGTTACTGACCATTGCTTTCGCTTCAACTAAAGAGGCTTCGGCTGTCGCATAAGCAACCTCGCCTTGTAGACCTTTCTTTTTCAAAGACTGAGCAGCATCAAACTCTTTTTTACGTACTTTTAGCATCGCTTGAGCACGTTGAAGTTGAATGGCTAAGTCGCCTTTATCGATGGATGCTATTACCTGCCCTTTTTTAACAGAGCTGCCTTTGCGTACCACTAACTTGTCTATCTTTCCCGCTATCTCTGCACCAATTTGGGCTTGTTTATCCGGCGCGGTTCGACCGTAAAGATCAATTCTTCTTGGAGTTTGTTCGGCAATAAAGGTTTGGTAGACCACTTTAGCTAAAGGAATTGCAGGCTTTGAATCAGTGGGTTTACTCTCTTCTGCGTTGAGTGAACCTAAACCAAGCCAAGTCGTTAATAGTAGAACTAGAATTAAAGATACAAGCCATGGGCGCTGCGAAAAGAATCGAGCGATGGGGAAGCTGGGCATATAACATCCTTTTTGTATTACCCGCAATACATCCTCATTCGCGGGTTGCAGTTAGATCAAATACCTAACTGCATCATCATGTTTTATTACGTAAATATCTAAACGCTAAACGATGCTCCACAACCACACGTTGTTGTTGCGTTCGGATTATCGATAAAGAAGCGCGCACCTTCTAGCCCCTCTGTATAATCCACAACACCACCAACTAAGTACTGTAAGCTCATTGGGTCAACCACCAAAGTTACACCACTATTT
Organism: Vibrio lamellibrachiae; assembly: GCF_050337265.1. Classification (NCBI taxonomy): domain Bacteria; kingdom Pseudomonadati; phylum Pseudomonadota; class Gammaproteobacteria; order Vibrionales; family Vibrionaceae; genus Vibrio; species Vibrio lamellibrachiae. The sequence goes on along the minus strand of NZ_JAKJSU010000008.1, from coordinate 96,696 downwards.
ACGATCGTTGTATCGCCATCATTTACATTTTCATCAAACGTAAAGCCATATTGGAAACCACTACAACCACCGCCGGTAATATAAACGCGCAGTTTAAGTGCTGGATTTTCTTCTTCTGAAATCAATGTCTGTACACGCGTTGCTGCTGCATCAGAAAAAGACAATGGTACATTTACTTCGCTCACGACGACCTCTCTTACTTCGTGTAATCCCCGCTCGCATCATTATGTGTTAATCAAATAACGAATGGGTGTATCTTTTTTAATAATGACTCGATTATCTAATACCTGACTTTTTCGTTCAAGTATTCCTAGCCTTGAATCGACTTTTCCATAAATTTATACCCGTAATTAACGATGAAGATGTGAAAAAGAGCAGAAAACGCAGCAAAAGATTTCTAGTTCCTAATCGGATCGGTACAATGCGAAGCAACTTGGTCCTAATAATCAAACGAGGATGTACCGATGACCAAATCAGCAGAACTCTATCAAAAAGCCCAGAAAACTATCCCAGGAGGAGTTAACTCTCCTGTTCGCGCTTTCAACGGTGTTGGTGGCTCTCCAATTTTTGTAGAAAGAGCAGATGGTCCTTTGATTTTTGATGCTGATGGCAAAGCGTACATTGATTATGTTGGCTCTTGGGGACCAATGATTCTAGGCCACAATCACGGCGTTATTCGTGAAGCAGTAATCGATGCAGCTCAACGCGGTTTAAGCTTTGGCGCACCAACAGAAACAGAAATCAACATGGCGGAGCTTGTCTCTGAGCTTGTCCCTTCTATGGAACAACTTCGTATGGTGAGCTCTGGTACTGAAGCAACCATGAGTGCAATTCGCCTTGCTCGTGGTTATACCAATCGTGACAAAATCCTTAAGTTTGAAGGCTGTTACCACGGCCACGCAGATAGCCTATTAGTTAAAGCAGGCTCTGGCGCTCTAACGCTTGGTCAGCCAAGCTCTCCTGGTGTTCCTGAAGATTTTGCTAAGCACACGCTAACAGCAACCTTTAATAACCTTGATTCAGTCCGTGAGCTATTTGCAGCCAATAAAGGTGAGATCGCATGTATCATCGTTGAGCCTGTCGCTGGCAACATGAACTGTATTCCACCGGTTGAAGGCTTTCACGAAGGTCTACGTGAGATTTGTGATCAAGAAGGCGCACTGCTTATTTTTGATGAAGTCATGACAGGATTTCGCGTCGCTTTAGGTGGTGCTCAAGCGCACTACAACATCAAACCAGATCTAACGACTCTTGGTAAAGTTATCGGTGGCGGAATGCCAGTCGGTGCTTTTGGTGGTTCTAAAGAAGTGATGCAACACATTGCTCCTACTGGTCCAGTGTATCAAGCAGGCACCCTATCAGGTAACCCTGTAGCAATGGCTGCAGGTCTTGCGTGTCTTAACTTGCTAAAAGAAGAAGGCAACGAAAAGCGTCTTGCAAACAAAACAAAATACATTGCGGATGGTTTCAAATCTTTGGCTGACAAACACGGCATTCCACTGGTGGTTAACCAAGTCGGCGGCATGTTTGGCTTCTTCTTTACAGAACAAGGGACAGTAACTTGCTATGAAGATGTGACTAAGTGCGATGTAGAACGCTTTAAACGCTTCTTCCACCTGATGATTCAGCACGGTGTTTACCTTGCACCTTCAGCTTTTGAAGCTAGCTTTCTTTCATTGGCTCATGGCTCAAAAGAGCTTGAAGCAACACTAGAAGCAGCGGATCGCTGTTTTGCACTGATTGCTCAAGAAGCATAAATAGATAGCGTTATCGCCCATTCTAATATGGGTTGATACTTGTTAGTTAAAGCGAGCTGAAATAGGCCCGCTTTTTTATTGCCAATTTACAACGACTAGCACGAGCAATATAAATAGTGTCAGTTTAAACCAGCTAATGGGAAGTCTCTTTTTCAGCGCTGATTTACGCTGGCCACATTGACCACTCTCATATTTATTGCAGCATCCCATTCGTTTTTCCTCATTAATGACAGATGGCTTTGTAATATCTTACTTCGCTTCCGTTGATAACATTTTGTTTTACGGTCATTATGTTTCTATACACATACAGAGATAGGCTACCCTGTGAACGATAAAATCAAAATAAACTCCAGTCATTGGGTGTTAATCGCCGCATTAATCGCATCCGCTTATGCCTGCTATTTACTTATTGAACCTTATGTTAACTCAATTGTAATGGCGTTTATTATTTCACTACTTATGTTTCCCATCCATGAGTGGCTTGAAAAGAAACTTCCTAAGCACAGAAACACAGTGTCTCTGCTCTCTTGTGTCATCTTAACCTTTATTATTGTGCTGCCCCTGCTTGTCGTCTTTGCGGCTATTGTTCAGCAAGGATCGACTTTTTCCCAAAGTACTTATCAGTGGGTCACTCATGGCGGTATCAATACCTTACTTGAACATCCACTCGTTGTTAAAGCACTGGCGTTCGCTAATACCTACTTACCATTTGACGAAATAAAGCCTCAAGAGATTGCTTCTAAGGTCGGTCAACTTGCCACGTCTCTTGGCTCAAACCTTGTTGCGATTAGTGCCAAGATCTTAGGCGATGCTACGCATTTCTTAATGGATTTCTTCTTAATGCTGTTTGTGCTGTTCTTTTTGCTTCGTGACCACGACAAGATCATTGGTGCTGTTCGCCATATATTGCCACTCTCTCGTAGCCAAGAAGATCGCCTGTTAACTGAGATTGAGCAAGTATCAAAATCGGCAGTGATGGGTTCATTTCTTACGGCCATCGCACAAGGTTTTGCCGGTGGTATCGGTATGTGGTTAGCAGGATTCCCAGGTCTATTCTGGGGAACGATGATGGGGTTTGCTTCATTTATCCCTGTCGTCGGCACCGCATTGATCTGGATACCTGCCACAATCTACCTTTATTTAGTTGGTGAAGTGAACTGGGCAATCTTCCTAGCGATTTGGAGCATTGCTGTTGTAGGGTCAATTGACAATATTTTACGACCACTATTAATGCAAGGTAGCGCAGGGATGAATACCTTAATGATCTTCTTCTCACTGCTAGGTGGCATTCAACTGTTTGGTTTAATTGGTCTTATTTATGGTCCACTTATATTCGCTATCACCATCGTCTTGTTTACTATCTATGAAGAAGATTTTAAAGGCTTTCTGACCAAACAAGATAATAGTTAGTCGTAACACTAAATAGCGACGACACAGGATAAACACTTCTAGCAGAGGGCAGATTATGAGAAAATCAGCCCTCACTTGACCTACTACTGAATTCAACCATGTCTGCTTATACTGCCCCTAGTCAAATTGCCCAACGTCAACTCGCCTACTTTGAAGGAAAGCACGTTCTTGTTGCTGGTGAAGCTGAGGATCTTTTTCCTCTTGAATTGGTTGAACACTGTGAATCAGTATCGATTTACACCACTAACTATGGCTACTACAGACAAGTAAAGCCTCATGCTCAAGTGAATTGCTATTTCGGTGCTGAGCTAACAGAGCAAACTCAAGCAGACATGATTTTGCTTTACTGGCCTAAAGCGAAAGCCGAAGCTGATTACCTACTTTCAATGCTCATGAGCAAGTTAGGTAAAGAGACAGAGATCATCGTGGTAGGTGAAAATCGTTCCGGGGTTAGAAGCATCGAAAAGATGTTTAAGCCTTACGGTCCAATCACTAAATTCGACTCAGCAAGACGCTGCTCTTTTTACTGGGGCCAATGCGTTGAGCAACCAGCACCGTTTGTCTTAAATGAATGGTTCAAAACTTACCAAGTCAGTTATAACGATCAAGACCTTATCATTAAGAGCCTACCCGGCGTGTTCAGTCATGGTGAGTTTGATATTGGCAGTAAGTTGTTGCTAGACACGTTGCCAACACTTAGAGGAAAAGTACTCGATTTTGGCTGCGGGGCTGGAGTTCTTGGCGCTGTAATGGCAAGCCTAAATCCTGATATTAAGCTTGAGATGTGCGATATCAGCGCCTTAGCTGTTGCATCCACTCAGCAAACGCTCATTGCAAACGGGCTTTCGGGCCATGTGTTTGCGACCGATGTCTATTCTGACTGCGCCAACGATTATCAGTTTATTATCAGCAACCCTCCTTTTCACTCAGGGTTAGATACTAGCTATAGCGCGACAGAGACCTTACTCGCTGATGCACCAAAGAAGCTTAAACCTCGAGGACAACTGTTTATCGTTGCCAATAGTTTTCTCAAATATATCCCGATTATTCAGCAAGCATTTAGTAATTGCGAGACGCTAAATAAGACCAGCAAGTTCGCTATCTATTCAGCACATAAAGCATAGCTTTCGTTAAAACCGACAAAGCTCAGCCTACAAACGGTTAAAACAACCTCAACTCAACGCATATTGGCGCTTTTATGCGCCTTTGAACACGAATTAGTAGTGACTTACTTGTCAAAGTAAAAAAACTCGTTAATTTTGTCATTTTAACGGTTTTACTTTGCTCGATGATTATTAGAATCATCACTCTGCCTCAGGGAAAGTCACCTTTTATTATGTTCAGGTTTTATCGTAAACAGAAATTCAAACGCCTACAGAATACGTTAATGTTGGCGTTTCTAGTCTTGAGTATTACTCCCTTAACAGTCGTAGCGCTGTTTTTTCTCCATTCCCACAGTAAAGACTTACAAGAACAGAGCACCTCTCACGTTACCTCTGTTCGTGATACAAAGCAGCAACAAGTTATCGACTATCTATATGCGAAAGAGTCTGAAGTTATGGGCTTTGTTCGTTCAGAACTTGCCTACGCCAGTGGCGGCCGATTTTATGGTCTGGTCAATGCATTCCAAAATTTAGGTCTCGATATAGAACAAGCCCGCGAACATGCCCAGCAACGCTACATTGAAGGATCTGGTGATCAGATTCGAACCTCCATTCTTCCTCAATCAAGCGCATATATTGGTAGCGAACGATATCGATTACTCCACAAGCGGTATCACTGGGCCTATCAAGAGCTATTAAAACGTTCCGACTTTGACGATATTTTATTAGTCGATCGTACCGGCAACGTAACCTATTCGATTTTTAAAAATGATTACTACGGGACTAACTTGGTCAGTGGTAAGTACAAAGATAAAAACTTAGGTGAGAGCTTTCAAAAGCTCAAAAGCCTTGTAAAAGAGAAACACTCAAAAAATCCAGATTTTACTCCGGTCATTATTTCCGATTTTTCTTCATCTGATGGAAAACCCGTTGCATGGCTAGGTGCTCCCATTATTCAGCAAGGCTATCTACATAGTTATGCGATGTTCCGCCTACCAAACAATGGCATCACAAAGCTCATCGCTGATATCAATAAAACCTCTTCAATGAGAACATTGTTGGTCGGTGAAGATCATCAAAGTCGTTCAATGGCCTTTCAACAAGAAGAGATCGACACCAGCATTGAAGTCATTGATCTCGCGCTTAAAGGGCTTAGTGCTGTCGGTACCTATACCAACACTGAAGATGAGCAAAATATCGCCGCGTATGCACCTATTTCATTTAAGGGCATAAATTGGGCAATGGTTGTAGAGGTCCCAGAAAAAGAAGCCTTTGCACGTGTAAGACAGTTAGAGAAACTGTTTGTCATCGCTATGTTTACTGCACTGGTTCTGGTTGTGATCGCCTCTCACTACTTATCCAACTTCATCACGTCCCCTTTGTTAAAGCTGACTTGGGCGGCTGAAAAGGTTTCTGCGGGAGATCTTGATGAGACGATGATCAATACCGAACGTAAGGATGAAATTGGGCGATTGGCAGTAAGTTTTGAGCGAATGCAGCGTTCTATTCGTGAGAAAATGAAACTGATCAAGTCGCAGAATAAAGAGCTTGAAAGCAACCTGAATTTAATCCAGAAGCAAAACGAAGAGCTTCACTTAGCCAATAAACTCAAAGATGAATTCCTAGCAACAACCTCTCACGAGCTTAGAACGCCATTGCACGGTATGGTCGGCATTGCTGAGTCTTTGGTCTCTGGTGCAAACGGCCCGATCACGGCCGATCATAAATATCAGTTAAATATCATTATTAGTAGTGGTCAGCGTCTTGCTACCTTGGTTGATGACTTACTTGACTACCATAAGATGCGTTACGGCAACCTTGATATTCAATGCTGCGCTGTCGACTTATCAAGTGCAACACGTTTAGTTCTTGAGCTGTCTAATCACCTTCTTGGTAACAAGCCGATTCGGATCATCAATCAAGTCCCTGACGAAATGCTATGGGTATCAGCAGATCCTCAACGTTTAGAGCAGGTACTTTACAACCTTATTGGTAATGCCATTAAGTACACCTCAGAAGGTAAGATCGTTATTTCTGCCAATGTGGTCGATGATAACCTTCGCGTACAAGTGGTTGATACCGGCCAAGGGATCCCCGCCGATCAACTTGAACATATATTTGAACCACTCATTCAAGCAGGTAGTGACTCTAGTCGTTATCGTCAAGGTACAGGGCTTGGGTTATCAATTAGTCGCCAACTGATAGAACTTATGCATGGCTCTCTATACGTAAGCAGCCAGCCAATGGTTGGAACAACCTTTAGCTTTACGCTTCCACTTGCTTTAGGCAGTGAGATTGAGGCCGCTGGTTTTGGAGAGACAAACCACTTCCATGTACCTGATCTCAACGAAGTAGTGCTTCCAGATCAAAGTAGTTTGCCAGAGAATCCACAAGGTCCGCTTCTTCTTGTTGCTGACGATGAACCCGTTAATTTACGTATTCTCGACAGTTTCTTGCGTATGGAAGGTTACCGAGTAAGAACAGCTAAAGATGGTAATGATACTCTCGAGCAAGTAGAAAAAGAGAAACCGGAACTTCTACTTCTCGATATTATGATGCCCGGGCTTTCAGGCTACAGCGTTTGTGAAAAATTACGCGAACAGTACGACCATTCTGCTCTGCCTATCATCATGTTAACCGCACTTAACCAAACAGATGACCGAGTTCGAGGCTTTGACGCTGGGGCAAATGACTATCTATCGAAACCATTCAACAAACAAGAGTTAGCCGCTCGAATTACCGCACACTTATCAGCAAGCCAAGCGGAAAAGCGTCGCATAGAGAACTCTCAACTACAGATAGAGTTGAAACGACGCGCAATGGTCGAAGCCAGCTTACTTGAAACACAAGGGCGTTTGCTAGAGCAACTAGAATCAGCTCCTGAAGCAATCGTGTGTGTGCGTGATGATAATAAAGTCCGCTTTGCCAATGAAGCGGCATCAAAGCTATTTAGACGCAGCCCTGAACAGTTAAAGCGTTCTAATGCCGATGAGATGATTGCGCCAAAATACCTCACGGTAGAACTCGAACATTACTGCGGTAACATTGATATCTACGTTGAAGATATTCGCCAAAATATTTCAACAGACATCCTTAAATTACCTGAAGAATCAGGACTAAAAGCGATGTACATCTTTAACGTAGGAGGAAGCGTCAACGCCGCTAGAATTGGCAACCTTGAAACAGCGATTGAAGCACTATCTAGCTATGCGTTTGAAGGTGATAAGGAAAAACTTCAACAGTTAAAAGAGTTAGGTGGCGAATTTACCAGAATTGCCGACCGTGTTGGTGGTGAAAATAAATCGAAGCAAGAAGTAATGAGAGAAGTCTTAGTCGAAACGATGACCAATGCCATTGATTATTGGGAGCGAGTGACAGGGCAAAGTAAGTTCGCATTTGCAGAGCAAAGTGGTTTGTGGCGTGTTTATCTCGACAGAAGCACCTTACAGACAAGAACTTTGGACAAATACCTTCGTAAAGAGACACTGCCTAAAACACCAAGATGGCGAACTGTACTGAGTTCTATTGAATACATCCTTGAACACTGCCAAGAGCAAGGCCCTGAGCGAACTCACATCATCGCATTGAGAGATAAGCTTCAGCATCTACTTACAAGCTAATCAATAATCACCCAATAACTCTATCTAGGCCTGCATCTTTGCAGGTCTTTTTTTGAGTGTACGAGCGCCGTGACTTCGATTAGTTCTCGATACCTACCCTGCAGCCCTTTCAAAGTCATCTAGGGTTATAAGCCAGCACAGAGAGTCGATCTCCTACTGCTAACAAGGTTTGTCTATTTGGCTTTTGTCTGGATTAATTGATATCTCAAACTAGTGGCAGTTTTAAGTAATGCAACGAAGCGCTAAGGCGATTTAATGGGGAGAAAAATTGGAACCATGATCATTTAATCTTTCATACCTCGTGACAAGCAACGCTCTTTCACTAGGCAGAAATTATACGCTCGCTATCGTTCTTTTACTGCATAAATTAAGCCACATATACGTGGTAAATATCACCTACATCCACACGAAAACTTGTACAAATCCATGAAACTTTCACGCCAAAATTCAAATATCAATTCAGTTTGCGAACTTTATCACAACAAATCGTCAGAATAATTTTGCACGGGAAATTTGACGTAACAACACACTAGTGAACTTGATCTCACTATACCCTAAAAACTCCACAGACCATAAAACCAGAAGATCAGCAAGTTAGTAAGCACTTACGAAAGACTAGGAATTACGTTAAAATGAGACATGACGCACTGAGCAAAAAACATGCTGTTATTGTTTTATTAGCACGCTTTTGACGTTTATAACGAGAACATAGGTGGTTTTAACGTTTTTGACGGGAATCGTAATTGCTAATTTTGTCGTTACGGTGTTTTCTTAGTGTGCCTAAGGCCTACAGGCCACTCCTATTTATTGATTCCTCCGATTAATAAATGATGAAAAGAGGTAGGTCTTAGAGAGTGTTAATCAATTGATAACATTCCTTCCATAAGTGAAACGAAAGCAAATAGTAAGGAACAGCTATGCTTGCCAATATAAAAAAAACAGTACTAGCAACTGCAATTATTGCAACTGCGACAACGGGTTTTGCATCAGTAGCAACTGCTGCTGAGCGTAGTGAACTAACAGTTCACCCAAAAGAGTTTACGACGTTTGTACGTAACTTTAACCCATACTTAGGTGCGACTAACCTACATACAACTACAGACTTCATGTACGAACCACTAGTTGTATTTAACGAAATGCACGGTAACACTCCTGTATTCCGTTTAGCGACAGGCTTTGAAATGTCTGACGACCTAATGAGCGTTACTTTTGACATCCGTAAAGGTGTTAAATGGTCTGATGGCGAAGCATTCAGCGCAGATGACGTTGTTTTCTCATTCAACCTAGTTAAAGAGAAACCTGAGCTTGACCAAAGTGGTATCAATGCTTGGATTACTGGTGTAGAAAAACTTTCTGACCATAAAGTTAAATTCCGTTTAAGCGAAGCGAACTCAAACGTACCTTACGAAATCGTTAAGGTTCCAGTTGTTCCTGAGCACGTATGGAAAGATGTTAAAGAGCCATCAACGTTCACTAACGAAAACCCTGTAGGTTCTGGTCCATTTACTGTTGTAGATACCTTTACTCCACAACTATACGTTCAGTGTGCAAACCCGAACTACTGGGATGCTGATAACCTAGATGTTGACTGTCTACGTGTTCCACAAATTGCGAATAACGACCAATTCCTTGGTAAAGTTATCAATAGTGAAATGGATTGGAGTTCATCATTCATTCCTGATATTGACCGCACATACGCAGCAGCAAGCGAAGAGCACCACTACTGGTACCCGCCTGCAGGTACTCAAGCGTTTGTAGTTAACTTTAAGAACCCAGACGCAGCGAAAAACGAAGCTCTAAACAACGTTGAGTTCCGTCGCGCATTCTCTATGGCACTTGACCGTCAAACAATCATTGATATCGCATTCTACGGCGGCGGTACTGTGAATGATTTCGCATCGGGCATGGGCTATACGTTCGAAGCTTGGTCTGATGAAAAGACACACAAAAAATATCAAGGTTTCAATACATACAACGCTGAAGGTGCTAAAGAGCTTCTAGCTAAAGCTGGCTTTAAAGATGTAAACAATGATGGCTTTGTTGACACTCCATCAGGTAAAAGCTTTGAGCTATCTATCCAATCACCAAACGGTTGGACCGATTTTAACAACACAGTTCAACTTGCAGTAGAGCAGTTAACAGAAGTTGGTATCAAAGCACGTGCTCGTACACCTGATTTCTCAGTGTACAACCAAGCTATGCTTGAAGGTACTTACGATGTAGCTTATACAAACTACTTCCACGGTGCTGATCCATACCTTTACTGGAACAGTGCGTATAACTCAGCGTTGCAAGACGGTGAAGGTATGCCACGTTTCGCGATGCACTACTACAAAAACACTGAGCTAGATAACCTACTAAACAGCTTCTACAAAACAGCTGATAAGAACGAGCAGCTTGCTATCGCTCACGGTATCCAGCAAATCATTGCTGCTGACCAAGTAACGATTCCTGTACTGTCTGGTGCTTACATGTACCAATACAATACAACTCGCTTTACTGGCTGGTGGAACGAAGAAAACTCGAAAGGTCGTCCAAACATTTGGGCTGGCATCCCTGAGCGTCTACTACACGTACTGGACCTAAAACCAGTTAAGTAATAGAAGTTCATTTCTAGCGACGTACATCCAGTGCGTCGCCTATTAAAATCCCCACTCTGTATTAAACAGTATGGCGCTAGTCGTCAGGGGATTTTTCGCTCTAAATTTTCGCTAGGAGCGACCTGAATCCAGAAACAGGGAAACAATCTGGGTGAGTAAGGTGTGAGTTATGGGTTATTTTTTTAGACGTTTGTCATTTTATTTTATTGCGCTGTTAGTTGCAGCTACACTTAATTTCATCATCCCCCGCGCTATGCCGGGTGATCCCGTTACCATGATGTTCGCTAATGCTTCGGTTCAAGTAACACCAGAGCGTATTGAAGCGATGAAACAGCTATTAGGTTTTGTAGATGGTCCTATTTGGATGCAGTACTTTGCCTACATGAAAAACATTCTTAGCTGGGAACTTGGTACTTCAATTCAGTTCTACCCGTTATCAGTAAATACACTTCTAGGTGGTGCATTTGGTTGGTCACTGTTCCTAGCTGGTACTGCGGTTGTTTTATCTTTCTCATTAGGTTCAATTCTAGGCATCTTTGCAGCCTGGAAGCGTGGTAGTAAATACGACGCTTTTGTAACCCCGGGAATGCTAATTCTTCAAGCTGTTCCTCAGGTTGTTATTGCGATGATTGCACTGTTTACTTTCGCAATTGGACTCAAATGGTTCCCGACAGGCTACGCTTACACGGCAGGGACTCTTCCTGACTGGACAAGCTGGACCTTTATTAAAGATGTCGCTTATCACGCATTCTTACCTCTACTTTGTGCCTCTGTCGTTCAAATTGGTGGTTTCCTTGTCAACATGCGTAACAACATGATCAACCTTCTTGCCGAAGACTACATCACCATGGCAAAAGGTAAGGGCCTAACCGAAAACCGCGTTGTCTTTAACTACGCAGCACGAAATGCACTACTACCAAGTGTCACGGCGTTATCGATGTCTCTTGGTATGGCAATCGGTGGTCAGCTCATTATCGAAATCATATTCAACTATCCAGGCCTTGGTAGCGTACTGTTTAATGCAATTAACGCTCGTGACTACCAAGTACTTCAAGGTCAACTACTTATCATGACGCTATTTATGCTGTTCTTTAACTTAGTGGCCGACATGCTATACGTTGTTCTAGACCCTCGCCTACGTAAGGGTGGTAAATAATCATGAAAGAATTTGCAAAACTAATTTGGCGCAATCCAATGGCGCTAACTGGGGTCATAATCCTAAGTACGTTTATATTCATCGCACTAGCGGCTCCTCTTATTACTAAGCATGCTCCAGATAAGCGTACTGGTAATCCACATGAATACCCTAGCTTTGTTGTAAAAGCTGCAAAAGCGAGCCCTGATGGTTGGGTTGCGGAAAACTTGGCAACAGACCGTCGTACGCTAATTATGTCGAAGAAAGCCGACCACGTATTAGGTACTTCACGTATGGGCCGTGATGTTTGGTCTCAGGTTGTATACGGAGCACGTGTTTCTCTAGCGGTAGGTTTTGGCGCGGGTATCACTGTATGTTTCTTAGCAACGGTTATCGGTGTTTCAGCCGGTTACTTTGGTGGACGGGTTGATGACATTCTGACCGCTGCCATGAACATCATGCTGGTTATTCCACAATACCCACTGCTCTTTGTAGTAGCGGCCTTTATCGGTGAAGCAGGGCCATTAACGATAACCCTGGTGATCGGCTTTATGTCCTGGGCTTGGGGCGCAAGGGTTGTTCGCTCCCAAACACTAGCACTACGTGAAAAAGAGTTCGTCAAAGCGGCTGAAGTTTTAGGTGAGTCATCTTTCCGAATCATCTTTGTAGAGATTCTACCTAACCTAGTTTCAATTGTAGGTGCAAGCTTCATAGGCTCAGTTATGTACGCCATCATGATGGAAGCAACACTGTCATTCCTAGGTCTTGGCGATTCAAACACCATCAGCTGGGGCATCATGCTCTACAACGTTCAAACGTCATCATCAATGCTAATCGGCGCATGGTGGGAACTACTTGCTCCATGTATCGCGATAACGCTACTGGTAACAGGTCTGGCACTACTGAACTTCGCTGTTGATGAAATTGCTAACCCTCAGTTACGTTCACACAAAGGCATGAAGCGTTGGAAAAAACTTGCGAAGCAAGACCAAGAAGAGCGTAAACCAGAACTTCCACCACAAAACGCACTTTGGAGCGGAGATAAATAATATGACTGAACCACTAATTTCGGTCCGCAACCTTTGCGTAGACTACATTACTGAAGCCGGTGATGTCCGTGCTTGTAACAATGTTAGCTTTGACTTAGCGCCTGGAGAAGTCTTCGGTTTAGCAGGTGAATCTGGTTGTGGTAAATCAACCGTTGCATTCTCATTGATGCGCCTGCATAAGCCGCCAGCATTCATCACCGGTGGTGAAGTTATCTTCAACGGTGAAGACATCCTGAAATACAGCGATGAGCAAATGCAATCATTCCGTTGGAGCCAGATGTCGATGGTGTTCCAAAGTGCAATGAACGCGCTTAACCCTGTACTAACAATGGAAGAGCAGTTTTGCGATGTGATCATGCGTCATACCAATATGACTCGTGAACAAGCAAAGCTACGCGCTGAAGGTTTACTAGAAATCGTTGATATTCACCCAAGTCGTCTGAATGACTACCCTCACCAATTCTCTGGTGGCATGCGTCAACGTTTAGTTATTGCGATTGCACTAGCACTAAACCCGAAGATGATCATCATGGATGAACCAACAACGGCACTTGATGTTGTTGTTCAACGTGAAATTCTACAAAAGATTTATGCACTAAAAGATGAGTTTGGTTTCTCTATTTTGTTCATTACTCATGATATCTCGTTAATGGTCGAGTTCTCAGACCGTATCGGCATCATGTATTCAGGTGAACTTATTGAAGTAGCTCCTTCAAAAGAGATACTGACCAGCCCTTACCATCCTTACACTAAGGGGTTGTCTAGCTCGTTCCCTCCATTAATCGGCCCTAAAACAAAATTGACAGGTATTCCAGGTAGCCCATTGAACCTATTGGAAATTCCACAAGGTTGTCGCTTCCAAGCACGTTGCGACCGTGTCCATGAGGCATGCACGAAGATACCGACAACTTTACGTCAAATAGAGCCTAATCGTTTATCAAATTGTCACCTATACGGTGAGCCTATTGCTCAAGCCAAAGCTTAAGTAGTTAGAGATAAAACAATAAAAAAGATTCTGGAGACAATTATGAGCAAACAATACGGTGAATTACTAATTGAAGGGAAGAACGTCGTAAAAGACTTCCCTCTAAACAGTAACTCCATAAAACAGTCAAAGATGCGTGCGATTAACGACGTTTCTTTCAAAATGTACAAAGGTCGCGGATTGGCCGTTGTTGGTGAATCAGGTTCTGGTAAATCAACTACCGCAAAAATGATCGCAAAAATGTATGCACCGACAGATGGTGTGATCGAATACAAAGGTCGCGACATTCAAGATATCTCGTCTAGAAAAGATCTTATGCACTACCGCGAAGGTGTGCAGATGGTTTGGCAAGACCCGTTCGGCTCGTTAAATCCAACACACAATATTTTCCATCATATTGCTCGTCCGCTGCTTATCCATAAAAAAGTAACGCCGGGTAATAAGAAAGAGTTGGAAGAGCGAGTTCACAGCCTTCTTGAACAGGTAGGTTTGATTCCACCAAAAGAGACTGCAGCTAAATTCCCACATCAGCTTTCTGGTGGTCAGCGTCAGCGTGTCAACCTTGCACGTAATATCGCTGTAGGTGCTGAAGTTGTTCTAGCCGATGAGCCAACATCAATGCTTGATGTTTCTATTCGTGCTGGTGTTTTAAACCTTATGGAAGAGATGAAGTTTGAAAAGCAGATGTCACTTCTTTACATCACTCACGATATCGCAACAGCGCGTTACATCGCTGAAGATATCTCCGTGATGTATGTCGGTCACATGGTTGAATGGGGCGACACAGATGAAGTCATCGCTAACCCACAGCACCCATACACTAAGCTGCTTATTTCAGCAGTACCCGATCCAAGTAAGTCGATCCATACCAAGCTAGACGGCAACAAAGGCGAGATTCCATTATGGACTCCAGCTTCTGTTGGTTGCCCATTTTCAGGCCGCTGTACTCACGCAACATCAAAATGTACTGAGCGTCTACCGGATGTGACACAGCTTTCTGACAATCACTTTGTACGCTGTTACTTATTTGAATCGTAATCATTGAATCCTAGCTACTCATTGGATTTATAACGCACAACCTAGAGCCTAATGAGTTCATTGGGCTCTAATTTAAACCCCATAATAATCATAATTAATTCGGAGATTTTTGATGCAATTACTCACTAACCATATCGGTTATGAAGTACAGGGTGCTAAACAAGCAATCATCATGACGAAGGCTGAAACGCTCTCTTCGATGAGCGCCACTCTTGTACGTGCAGGTGATCATCAAGTTGTTCTATCTCTTACCGTAAGTGAAGGGCAAAGCTGTGCACAGTGGCATCAAGGCCATTTTTATACTGTCGACTTTTCTCAATTAGTTACTTCCGGGCACTACTACATTACATTTGAAGATATCCGTTCAGAGACATTTGAAGTCTCTGAAGGTCTACTCATGCAGCGTACGTTCTCTGACGTATTGCATTACTTCAAATCTCAGCGTTGTGGTGGAATTTATGATCAACAAGACAAGCAAGTACCGCTGCTAGGCACAAATGTCACTGCCGACGTGCATGGCGGCTGGTACGATGCTTCTGGAGACGTAAGTAAATACTTAAGTCACCTCTCTTATGCCAACTACTTAAACCCTCAACAAATACCGATGGTGGTATGGAACATGTTGAAAGGGTTAACACTTTTAGAGAATCACTCAGGTTTTGCTCCATTTTCTCGCACTCGCCTTAAGGAAGAGGCTTTGTTTGGTGCTGACTTTTTAGTTCGGATGCAAAACTCTGAGGGATTTTTTTACATGACGGTCTTTGACAAGTGGAGCAAAGACATCAAACAGCGTGATATTTGTGCCTACGAAACTCAAGACGGGCACAAAAGTGAAGACTATCAGGCAGGCTTTCGCCAAGGCGGCGGGGTTTCTATTGCCGCACTGGCCTCTGCAGCTCGCTTAGAAGAGCATGGTGAATACACTCAAGCGGATTACCTAAAAGCAGCAGAAGCAGGCTACTGGCATCTAAATGAGTTGAATACTCAATACCTCAATGATGGTGAAGAGAATATTATTGATGAGTACTGCGCTCTGCTTGCTGCCATTGAGCTTTTCCGTACAACCAACAGTGAAAAGTATTTAATTGAGTCAAGAGCTTGGGCAAAACGCCTAATCGCTAGACAGCACTCAGACAACAACAACGAACACTTCTGGTCAGCCAATGCAGATGCATCTAGACCTTACTTTCACGCAGCAGAAGCCGGGTTACCCGTTATTGCTTTGTGTGAGCATTTGCAAATCGAAACAGATAAAGATGTCATCAATCAGGTCAAACAAGTAATTGAAGCAGCTTGTCAGTTTGAGCTTTCAATTAGTACAAAAGTAGCCAACCCATTTGGCTATCCTCGCCAGTACGTTAAGTCTGTTGATGGTGATAAACGCGACGCCTTCTTCGTTGCTCAGAACAATGAATCTGGCTACTGGTGGCAAGGTGAAAATGCTCGATTAGGCTCACTCGCGAGCATGGCATTTATCGCTCAAGAACACCTTGACGATAGCGCTCTTAAACAACAACTTAATCACTATGCACAGAATTCTATTAACTGGATTCTAGGCCTGAATCCATACGACATGTGCATGCTTGATGGCCACGGCCACAACAACCCTGATTACCTGCCTAATCTAGGCTTTTTCAATGCCAAAGGGGGGGTCTGTAACGGCATTACCGCTGGCTTTGATAACGAACAAGACATCGCCTTCAATCCTGACGGCCAAAAGGATGACATGCTACAGAACTGGCGTTGGGGTGAACAATGGATCCCACACGGTGCGTGGTACTTGCTCGCCATCATTAACCAATACAAGCATTTTGTTTCGAACGCGGGAGAGAAATAATTATGACGCTTTATTACGTTGGTATTGATGGTGGTGGCACTTCGTGCCGAGCACGTATTCGCACTCAAGACGGCCAGTTTATTGGTGAAGCCAAAAGTGGTAGTGCCAATATCCTGTTAGGGGTTGATGTTGCGATGTCCTCTATTATGAACGCTATTGACTCGGCCGCTCAACAAGGCGGGCTAAGCAGCAGCGATTACACGTCAATGCATATAGGGCTTGCTCTTGCAGGGGCTGAGCAAAAATCGGCATGGGTAGACTTCATGGCCCAGCCTCATCCATTTGCAAGCATGACACTCAATACCGACGCTTATGGCGCATGTGTGGGTGCTCATAATGGCAAAGACGGCGCAATCATGATCGGCGGAACCGGATCTTGTGGTATTTTGCTAAAAAACGGACAGCAGCATGTGGTTGGCGGCCGTGAATTCCCAATTTCAGATCAAGGTGGTGGCGCAGTCATGGGCTTAAGGCTCATTCAACAAGTGCTACTCACTCAAGATGGCATTCGCCCTGACTCTGCCTTATCTAAGCATGTTATGGAACACTTCAACAACGATGTCGATCAAATTGTTGAATGGTCTAAAACTGCTATTCCAAAAGATTATGGTCAATTTTCTCCGACCATCTTCCAGCTGGCCAATGAAGGTGACGATCTTGCTATTGAAATGCTCAAGCAGACTGCTGCCGATATAGAGATGTTTTTAGTTGCGTTGAATAAGAAAGGAGCAGACCGAATTTGCCTAATGGGCAGCATTGCACAACGTATCACCGCTTGGTTGTCTCCCCCTGTTCAACAGTGGATTGTTGAGCCTCAATTTGATGCGATTGAAGGCGCATTAATGTTTGCTGGCGACACCAAGCAAAATTTGTACTGAGGAATCTTAAATGAGCTATCGAGTAGATTTAGCAGTACTTTCCGAGCAAAAACAGTTTTGCCGATTTGGACTGACGTTACATAACCTAAGTGATCAAGACATCAATAATTGGTCATTTAATTTTATTATGGATCGGTTTATTCAGCCCGATAGCCTATCTAATGCTGTATTGAATCAAACGGGCAGTTACTGCGTTTTAACCTCTAATAACCAAACACTTAAAGCAAATGCACACTTTTACTGTGAATTTAGCATTAACACCGCGCCATTACGCTTCTACACCGATGGATTAAAAGATGCAGTTCTCATTAATACTACGACGGATCAACACCATACTATTGCCATCACTCCGATAGCTCTTGCCTCGCCTCATCGACATAGAACAGAGCTTCCTGTGGTTGAAGCGGCTGATATCGCAATTATTCCTAAGCCTTTAAAGCTAGAGACTTCGTCTGGTTATTACGTATTGAGTGATAAAAGCCAAATAACACTGCAATCAAACCGTGCTGAAGGTGCAGCTAATTGGTTACAGTTAGAGCTCAATGCCCTATTTAATATTGAGATGCACTCTATTGGCAAAGGGGACATTCGTTATCGTACTAGTCCAATACTCGATGAAAGTGAGTATCAACTAACCATTAATCAAAATGGTGTCTGCCTAGAAGCTAATTCCGCATCAGGTTTTGTTCACGCTAGTGCCTCTTTTATTCAACTTCTAAAACAGAGTGAAGATAAAAATCAGCTCACAGCACCTTTTGTAAAAATTTCAGATGCGCCACGATATAAGTACCGCGGCATGATGCTTGACTGTTCGCGTCACTTTCACCCAGTGGAACGAGTTAAACGTCTGATCAATCAACTTGCTTACTACAAGTTCAATACCTTCCACTGGCATCTTACCGATGATGAAGGGTGGCGTATTGAAATTAAGGCATTTCCACAACTGACAACCGTTGGCTCTCATCGATCTATCGAATCAACTTTAGCGCCACAATTTAGCCATATTGATCAACCCTATTCTGGTTTTTACAGCCAAGATGAGATCAAAGAGATCGTTGCATTTGCTGATCAACGTGGCATCACTATCATTCCAGAGATCGACGTTCCCGGTCACTGCAGAGCAGCAATTAAAGCTCTACCAGAATTACTGGTTGATCCTAACGATCACTCTGAGTATCGCAGTATTCAAAACTATACCGACAACGTGCTATCCCCAGCGTTAGAAGGCACTTATGAGTTTTTAGGCAAAGTGCTTGAAGAAGTTGCACAGCTATTCCCTGCTCCATGGGTTCATATAGGGGCCGATGAAGTACCCAAAGGCGTATGGGAAAAAAGCGCCAATTGCCAAGCGTTAATGAAAGAGCAAGGTTATAGCGATACTAAAGAGCTTCAGGGCCACCTACTTCGTTTTGCTGAGAAAAAGCTTCGCACTCTAGGAAAACGCATGGTCGGGTGGGAAGAAGCTCAGCATGGTGACAAAGTCAGTAAAGATACCGTTATTTACTCGTGGCTTAGTGAAGATGCCGCACTGAAATGTGCTAAGCAGGGCTTTGATGTCATTTTACAACCCGGTCAATACACCTATCTGGACATGGCACAAGATTATGCTCCCGAAGAACCAGGCGTCGACTGGGCCAATGTACTGCCATTAGAGCAAGCATATCGCTATGAACCTCTAGCCGATATCTCTGATGGCGATCCGATAAAGAAACGCATTCTTGGTGTTCAATGTGCTTTATGGTGCGAAATTATTACCCATCAAGAGCGCATGGACTACATGGTTTTCCCTCGTATCACAGCGATGGCGGAAGCGTGTTGGACCAACAAACCCCAACGAGATTGGACAGACTATTTAGCACGATTGAAGGGTCATTTACCCCTGCTAGATAAGCAGGATATTCAATACCGTTCACCGTGGAAATAAGACTAAAGCTAAGTGTTGCAGCAGCACTTAGCTAATTTCACTAGCATTAAATTTAGCTGTTGGATTAGCAGCTTATATAAAAGGATAGAACCATGAAATACGGCTATTTCGATAATGAGAATCGTGAATACGTCATTACTCGCCCTGACGTTCCAGCACCTTGGACTAACTACCTAGGTACTGAAAAATTCTGTACAGTAATCTCCCACAATGCCGGTGGTTACTCATTCTACAACTCACCAGAATATAATCGCGTCACTAAATTCAGACCAAATGCATCGTTTGATCGCCCAGGACACTACGTTTATCTGCGCGATGATGAGACGGGCGATTATTGGTCAATTTCATGGCAGCCAGTTGCTAAAAGCTTAGATGAAGCGAACTACGAAGTTCGACACGGTCTTTCTTACTCTAAGTTCAAATGTGAATACAACGGTATTACTGCTGAAAAAACTCTGTTTGTTCCAAAAGGCGAAGATGCAGAAGTTTGGGATGTAGTCATTAAGAACACATCAGATAAACCACGTACTATCAGTGCCTTCTCATTTGTTGAGTTCTCTTTCAGCCATATTCAATCAGATAACCAAAACCACCAGATGTCACTTTACTCTGCTGGTACTGAGTACAAAGATGGCGTTCTTGAATATGACCTTTACTACAACACTGACGACTTTGAAGGCTTCTACTACCTAGCATCTACGTTTGACCCAGATTCATATGATGGTCAACGTGACAGCTTCTTAGGTCTATACCGTGATGAAGCAAACCCGATTGCCGTTGAGAAAGGCCAATGTTCAAACAGCGCGCAAACTTGTTATAACCACTGTGGTTCTCTGCATAAGCAATTTACTATTCAGCCAGGTGAAGAAGTTCGTTTTGCTTACATATTAGGTATTGGTAAAGGCAACGGCGACCGTCTACGTACCAAGTACCAAGACTTAGCCAATGTTGATGCTGCATTTGCTGGCATTAAAGATCACTGGAATGAGCGTTGTGACAAATTCCAAGTTAAATCACCAAATGAAGGTCTAGATACCATGATCAATGCTTGGACTCTATACCAAGCAGAAACCTGTGTTGTCTGGTCGCGCTTTGCATCCTTCATTGAAGTGGGCGGTCGTACTGGCCTTGGCTACCGCGATACTGCGCAAGATGCGATTTCAGTACCACACGCTAACCCAGAGATGACCCGCAAACGTCTTGTTGATCTTCTACGTGGTCAAGTAAAAGCGGGCTACGGTTTACACCTATTTGATCCTGATTGGTTTGATCCAGAAAAAGCAGATGTCGTGCCATCTAAATCTCCAACTGTCGTTCCGACTCCATCTGATGATGACAAGATCCACGGTATTGATGATACCTGTTCTGATGATCACCTTTGGATTGTCCCTACCATCTGTAAATATGTGATGGAAACTGGCGAGCACAGCTTCTTTGATGAAGTGATCCCATACGCTGACGGCGGCGAAGCGAGTGTTTACGAACACATGAAAGCTGCCCTAGATTTCTCTGCAGAATATGTTGGTCAAACGGGTATCTGTAAAGGTCTACGTGCCGACTGGAACGACTGTCTAAACCTTGGTGGTGGCGAATCATCAATGGTTTCATTCCTGCATTTCTGGGCACTTCAAGAGTTCCTTGATCTAGCCAAGTACCGCGGTAACGACGCTGATATTGCAAAATATACCGAAATGGCAGCTAACGTTCGTGAAGCGTGTGAAACACACCTTTGGGATGATGAAGGTGGTTGGTATATCCGTGGTCTAACTAAAGACGGCGACAAAATTGGTACGGCACAACAAACTGAAGGTCGTATCCACCTTGAATCAAACACATTGGCTGTTCTATCTGGCGCTGTATCTCAAGAGCGCGGTGAAAAAGCGATGGATGCGGTTGATGAAAACCTTTACTCAGAATATGGCTTACACCTAAATGCTCCGTCATTTGCAACGCCAAATGATGACATTGGTTTTGTAACACGCGTTTATCAAGGCGTTAAAGAAAACGGCGCGATCTTCTCTCACCCTAACCCTTGGGCTTGGGTTGCTGAAGCAAAACTTGGCCGTGGTGACCGTGCGATGAAGTTCTATGATGCGCTTAACCCATACAACCAGAACGACATGATTGATAAGCGTATTGCTGAACCATACTCTTACGTTCAATTCATCATGGGTCGTGATCACCAAGATCATGGCCGTGCAAACCACCCATGGTTAACGGGGACATCAGGTTGGGCTTACTTTGCGGTAACGAACTTTATTCTTGGCGTTCGAGTGGGTTATGAAGGTTTAACCGTTGATCCATGCATTCCAACTGACTGGCCTGGCTTTGAAGTGACGCGTCAATGGCGTGGTGCGACGTACAACATTAAAGTTGAGAACCCAAACTCTGTGAGCAAAGGGGTTAAGTCTATGACACTAAACGGCCAGCCTATTGAAGGCGCTCTTCCAATACAGCAAGACGGCAGCGTTAACGAAGTTATTGTCACTCTAGGTTAATCAACTGACCAACTCTAGTTGCTACTTAAAGTCAGCCTCTAAACCTATTTAGGGGCTGATAGATCAAGTGGCTAAAAGGATTTAATTATGATCAAATTTGGTACCGGTGGCTGGCGCGCTTTTATTGGCGAAGAGTTTACCAAAGATAACGTTCGTCTTGTCGCTCAAGCACTTTCCAACATCATCAATAACGAAAACGTTGCTGAGAAAGGATTCATTGTCGGTTATGACCGCCGCTTTCTCTCTGATAAAGCGAGCCGTTGGTTTGCTGAAGTTTTAGCAGCCAACAATATTCCTGTGAGCTTTATCGATAAGTTTGTTCCTACCCCTATCGTTATGTTCCAAGCAAAAGAGATGGGATGTGCTTATTCAGCGTGTATTACCGCTTCTCATAACCCAGCAGATTACAACGGCATCAAGATCTTTATCGAAGGTGGTCGCGATGCAGATGAAATTATTACTGAAAAAGTAGAAGTACAAATCAATCAGCTGACGGCTTCTGATGTTAAATCGGTTGATTTTGAACAAGCTCTAAATGATAAATCAGTTGTCATCATTAACCCGATGAACGCCTTTGTTGATTCAATCATTAACTTTATCGATATCGAAGCAATTAAAAAAGCCAACCTTAGAGTGTTGATTGACCCGATGTTTGGCGTGGCTAAAAACGCTCTGCAAACAGTACTGATCAATGGTCGCTGTGATGTTGATGTAATTAATGATGGAAAAAACCCTGACTTTGGCGGGTTGATGCCATCACCGAATGCATCAACGCTATACCGTTTAAAGCACTTAGTTGCCGCGGAAGGTTATGACATCGGTATTGGCACCGATGGTGATGCAGATAGACTCGGCATCATCGATGAAAAAGGTAACTTCATACATCCAAATGAAGTGCTTATCCTGCTTTACTACTACTTGCTTGAGTACAAGGGCTGGAAAGGCTCTGTTGTCCGTAATATCGCAACCACACATATTCTTGATAAAGTCGCTGCCGACCATGGTGAAAAGAGCTTTGAGGTTCCTGTAGGCTTTAAGCATATTAGCTCACAAATGGAAGCTGATGATTCGCTTATTGGTGGTGAAAGCTCAGGAGGGCTTACTATTCGTGGTCACATCTTAGGTAAAGATGGTGTATTTGCGTCTAGCTTACTGGTTGAGATGATTTCAGTAACAGGCAAAAAATTATCTGAAATGTTAGATGAAATCTACGCTAAATACGGGTATGCCTATACCGCCGAAGGGGACTGTACTTTCAAACCCGCTCAAAAAGAGGCGCTATACAACAAGATCTACGTTGAAAAACAACTGCCAGAATTTGAATACGAGATAGAGAAAGTGAGCTACGACGATGGTGCTAAAGTATATTTTAAGAATGGCGGCTGGGTGATAGCTCGCTTCTCAGGTACTGAGCCTCTATTAAGAATTTTTGCAGAGATGCAAGACAAAGACACTGCCGAACGTGTTCTTCAACAGGTAAAAAGCTTCTTGTCTCTTTAAGTCTTAAAAGATATAGCTCTTTTAAGATCAAGCAAGACAGTGATTACCGAACTTCACGCTCAATTTGAGCACCCTATAGGTGGAGAACACTTGCCCGGCGAAAGCCGGGCTTTTTTGTGCCCACGAATAAAACCTAATTGATACGCAGGCTGTAGTAACCGACTACTACCACTAGGTGTAAACGAATTGTTAACTTAGTTTCTCGCTTACCCTAAATGGAAATTAAAATATGGCACGTATACTCATTCTTGCTGGTGATTTTGTCGAAGATTACGAATTGATGGTCCCTTTCCAAGCGCTCGGCATGGTTGGACACAGCGTCAGTGTCGTGTGCCCCGAGAAGCAAAAGGGCGACACCATAAAAACCGCGATTCATGATTTCGAAGGCGATCAAACATACACAGAAAAGCCCGGTCATCTGTTTACTCTCAATGCAAACTTCTCTGATATATCATCGGCTGAGTATGACGCACTTGTCATTCCAGGAGGAAGAGCCCCTGAATACTTAAGATTAAATTCTCAGGTCATATCACTGGTACAAGCCTTTGCTGAGCAGAAGAAACCAATAGCTGCTGTTTGCCATGGGGCACAATTGCTCGCGGCTGCCAATATTATTGAAGGACATTCTATTTCGGCCTACCCCGCTTGTGCGCCGGAGATTAAGTTAGCGGGTGCTCGCTACGCTGAATTACCAATGGATGAGGCCATCACTGATGGAATTTTCATTACAGCACCCGCATGGCCTGCTCACCCAAGTTGGTTAGCACAATTAAACCAATCACTTCTTTAGACTAAAGACGTAGTGAGTTATTAGAAAAAAGCACTAAGCTGACGTCATAAGGTTGTCAATGGAGTGAACCATGTGTGAGATATATTCGGGTGCAGAAGATAAACTTTTTGAACTGAAAACACGTTCAGTACGAATCGATGGGGTTGTCACCAGTATCCGGCTTGAAGCGGTATTTTGGAAAATTATTGAAGATATTTCAGCTGAGTCTCATATCTCCGTTGCAGAGTTTCTAACTCGCATCTACAACGAAGTCATTCAACGAAGAGGTGAACTAGGTAACTTCACCTCTTTGTTGCGTGTTGCCTGTACCACTTACTTAAATGGAGGTAAGAGAATTAATGTGTAAGTGAGGACTCGTTTTTGTATCCTGTATAAGCCAATTCGTTAAAACGCCAAGATACCTTGTTCGTCAACGTTAACCCTGACGGTTTGCCCAATAGATAAAGCTTGAGATGAGCTCGCAGTTAATTTATTGCCATTCACCTTAATAACGTAACGACAATGGTCCCCCATAAAATGCTGCTCTTGTATGCGGGTATCACTCTCTTGAGCCGCTTCAATTTGTATATGTTGCGGACGAAGCAATAACTCACAATCTTGATTCACTTCAATAGCATTTTTGGCAATTGCTTCGACTGTGCCTAGCACTGTTTCAAACTTATACTCAGAAACACGAGTCGCAGGTAAGTAACTTCCACCACCTAAAAAATCTGCAACGAACTTACTTGATGGATGGTAGTAAAGCTCAGATGCCGTACCATATTGCTCAATAACACCATGATTCATTACGGCCATTTTGTCTGAAAAGGCAAACGCCTCTTCTCGGCTGTGAGTAACAAAGATAGCAGTAACACCTTGAGATTTGAAAATCCGTCTGATCTCAGCAATCAATTCATGACGTACTTGAGTATCAATATTTGAAAACGGTTCATCAAGTAGCAATAGATCAGGCTTGTAAGCTAGCGTGCGCGCAATGGCAACCCGTTGCTGTTGGCCGCCAGAAAGTTGATGAGGAAAGCGGTCACCAAAGTCAGTGAGATGAACAAGTTCCAACATCTCTTGGACCTTGCTTTCTTTTTCTTCTTTGCTCGCCTTTCTTAAGCCAAATGCAATATTCTCTTTCACAGTTAAGTGAGGAAACAAGGCGTAATCTTGAAAGATCATACCAATATTACGCTGCTCTGGTGGCAACCAGTTCTCACCATCATCGATGGTCATGCAATTAAGGCTCATTACACCTGAACTCAATGGCAATAATCCTGCAACGGCTTTTAGTAACGTCGTTTTTCCGCAACCACTGGCTCCTAGCAAGCACACAATCTCGCCGTGGTTTACTTCCAAAGATAACTGTTCGAGCACCGTTTGAGTTTCGTACTTACACGTTAAGTTTTGAATAGAAAGAGCACAACTCATCAGTGGGTTTTCTCCAAAGAACGGTTAACAATAATAAGCGGAATTAATCCCACTAAAACTAATAATACAGCAGGCATAGCTGCTAATTCCAAATGCTCATCTGATGCAAAATTAAAAACATACGTTGCTAAAGTTTCAAAGTTAAACGGTCTTAATAATAGTGCAGCGTTAAGCTCTTTCATCGATTCGATAAACACCAATAAACCAGCAATCAATGAACCACGACGGATCAATGGGAAATGGACTCGCCAAAGCATTTTATTGGTATTGCACCCCATTGTTCGTGCTGCCATATCTAACGATGGCGGTATTTTACTTAGGCTACTTTCAATACTACCAATAGCAACTGCCGAGAAGCGGACAACTAGAGCAACAATAAGCGCAAACATTGAACCTGAGAAAACCAGTCCAGGGCGATTCCACTCCATAAACCTAGCAATGTCGTTGACAAAGTGATCCATAAAGATCACCGGAACTAACACACCAATCGCTAATACTGTTCCCGGTACAGCGTAGCCCATTGAAGAGAGTCTCATGTATGCCAAACTACGATGACTAGGGCTAACACGATGATTGAAGTTAACAACAAGCGCTATAAATACGCCGACAATAGCGGCGATCGTCGAGACCTGTAAACTGTTGATAGCATATTCTCTAAACTCTGCCGTCCAACTCTGTTCAAAGTACTTATAAGCATAAATACAGAGTTGCATTAAAGGCAAAATAAAGGCAATAGAAACAATTCCCCAACACCAAGTGAGTGCCGCCCACTTCTTCCAACCAGTTAAGCGGTAGCGAAAATCTTCACGGCTACTAAATTGATTTTGAAATAGTTTTTGTTTTCGACGGCTATATCGTTCTGCACTGAGCAATAAGATAACGATCATCAACATCATGGCGGATATTTTGGCCGCCGCATTGAGGTTTGAGTAGCCCAGCCAAGTGTCATAGACGGCGGTTGTTAATGTGCTTACGGCGAAGTAACTCACTGTACCAAAGTCACCAATCGTTTCCATAGCCACAAGTGATAGGCCAACTGCCATAGAAGGACGCACAAGCGGTAAAGAGATACGTTTAAAACTCTCCCAAGGGGTACACTTTAAAAGTCTTGCTGACTGTAGCAGCGAGACGTTCTGCTCCATGAATGCAGCGCGGCAAAGAAGATAAACATAAGGATACAACACCAGCGACAAGACAATAGTCGCGCCGGTTAAGGTGCGAATATCAGGGAACCAGTATTCACCAGGCCCCCAACCTGTCATATCACGCAGAAGAATTTGAATTGGCCCTGCAAAATCGAACCAGTCAGTGAAGATATAGCCAATGATATAACCCGGCATTGCTAAGGGAAGCACCAATGCCCATTGAAGAATTTTTTCACTAGGCAGCCGGCACATTGCCATAAACCAAGCACTTGGGATACCAAGCACTAAAGAGAGAACCATAACACCAACCGTCAATACAACCGTATTGTAGACATACGTTGGCATAACGGTGGACATCAGATGTGAAAAAACCTCATCGGTGTCACCCATTGAGGTATAGAAGATAGCTAAGATCGGCAAAACCAGCAGCAAAGCTAGGCTTGCACTACTGGTTTTCCATATATAATTTTTTTCGTTCATCGCCTAACTACAATAAGGCTGTATGAAACATAAACGCGATTGCAAATACATCTCATATCCTTTTGAAAAACAGGGGTACTTTATACCCCTACTCCTCATCAAAGGTCAAATTTCACTTCATCAAGAAGTCGAATTGCCGCTGAGTGATAAGATGCAATATCGTCTAAAGAAACAGCATCTGACTTAAATTCACCCCAAGAAGCTACAAGCTCTGAAGGCTTAACTTCTGCTTTTACTGGGTACTCATAGTTTACTTCAGCATACATACCTTGCGCAGTATCATTACTTAAAAACTCCATCAACTTCTGAGCATTCTCTTTATTTGGAGAGTACTTAGCCATTGCCATACCAGAGATATTTACATGAGTACCTTCAGCATTTTGGTTCGGGAAGTTAATGTAAACCGCATCAGCCCAAGCTTTTTGCTCTTTATCGTTAACCATTTTACCAAGGTAGTAGCTGTTACCTAAAGCAACATCACATAGACCTTCTTTAATTGCTTTAACTTGTGCACGGTCATTACCTTGAGGCTTACGTGCTAGGTTTGATTTAACGCCTTCTAGCCACTCTTTCGTTTCTGCTTCACCGTGGTGAGCAATCATAGAAGAAACAAGAGAAACGTTGTAAGGGTGCTTACCACTACGAGTACAAATCTTGCCTTTAAACTCAGGCTTAGCTAGGTCTGCGTATGTAAAATCATCACCTAGACGACCAACACGGTCACGTGATGAGTAGACAGAACGTGTACGAGTAGTCAGTGCAAACCACTCATTATCTGTGTCTTGGTACTGAGCTGGAATATTTGATTCTAAAACTGGGCTATCAACTTCTTGTACTAAGTCTTTCTTGGTCAGTTCAGCAAGGCGGCTGATATCGACTGTTAAAATAACATCAGCAGGGCTTAAATCGCCTTCACGAGCTAGAGTCTCTGCAAGGCCTTTCTTAGCAAACTTCACATTTACTTTAATACCAGTCTCTTTAGTAAACTCATTAAACATTGGTTCAACCAAGAATGGTTGACGGTAAGAGTAGACGTTTACTTCTTCAGCAAAAGCCATTGCTGTTGGAACTAGAGCGCTGCATGCAAGTGCAGAAAGAGTTAGCAGTTTTTTCATCAGTTTAATCCTTTACATCGTAATGATAATGTTTATCAGTTGCATTATTATATTCATGAAACTTTTAATTACAATAATCTTAGTCAAAAAAAACCGACATTTTTGGGAAGTTTTCCCCCATCACTTTGTAACAAAATATTATATGAATTAAGCAATTATCATAAAATTTCCAAATACTTGTTTTATTCCCAATAAAAAAACCTGCCAACAAGTGACAGGTTTTTCTAGTTAACCATCTCTATTTATCTAATGTTTTAACCATCTAGATAAAAAGCTTGAGGTGCTTATTTTACCGTAACAAACTCAGGGTAAGCACCAACACCACAATCATGCATGTCCATACCTTCTTGCTCTTCGTCTTCAGTAACTCGAATACCCATGGTTGCTTTTATTACACCCCATACCACAAGGCTTGCACCAAATACCCATGCGAAGATAACCGCTGCGCCAAGTAGTTGAGCACCAAACGTTGCATCACCATTACTTAGCGGCACAACCATTAGACCAAAGAAGCCACATACACCGTGTACTGAGATAGCGCCTACTGGATCATCGATTTTCAGTTTATCTAGAGCAATGATGCTAAACACAACTAGCGCACCAGATGCACAACCAATCGCTACTGAGTAAAGTGGTGACGGTGATAGAGGGTCTGCAGTGATTGCAACAAGACCAGCTAATGCACCATTAAGAATCATAGTTAGGTCCGCTTTGCCCCATGTTGTTTTACATACAAGTAGCGCTGCGATTGCACCGGCTGCGGCTGCAGCATTGGTGTTTAGGAAGATTTGACCTACCGCTGTTGCATTTTCAAAATCAGAAAGCATTAACTGTGAGCCGCCGTTAAAGCCGAACCAACCAAACCATAGAATAAATGTACCTAACGTTGCTAGCGGTAAGTTAGAGCCTTGAATTGGGTATATTTCGCCTTTCTTACCGTACTTACCTTTACGAGCACCAAGTAGTAGTACACCTGCTAGAGCCGCTGCAGCACCTGCCATGTGAACGATACCAGAGCCAGCAAAGTCACTAAATCCAGCTTCAGATAGGAAACCACCGCCCCAAGTCCAGTAACCTTCCATTGGATAGATAAACGCTGTTAGAACAACAGAGAACACTAGGAAAGACCAAAGTTTCATACGTTCAGCAACCGCGCCTGAAACTACTGACATTGCTGTAGCAACAAATACGACTTGGAAGAAGAAGTCAGACTCTAAAGAGTGATCCGCACCTTCGCCTTGTGTACCTATTAATGCGCCAAATGACGGTAAGTAGCCACCAGCGTTATTATCAACATACATGATGTTGTAGCCAACCAGTAGGAATGTTGTACAAGCAATCGCATACAAACAGATATTTTTAGTTAAGATTTCAGTGGTATTTTTTGAACGAACTAAACCAGCTTCTAGCATGGCAAATCCGGCTGCCATCCACATAACCAACGCACCTGAAATGAGGAAGAAAAAAGTGTCTAGTGCGTAACGTAGTTCCGTTACTGTTGTTAATAATTCCATAATATTACTCTCCAATCCTTAGAATCTTTAAAGTGCTTCAACGTCCATTTCACCAGTACGGATACGAACCGCTTGGCTAAGGTCATACACAAAAATCTTACCGTCACCAATTTTTCCGGTTTGCGCAGCTTTGGTAATCGCTTCTACAACGCGATCTACATTTTCTGCTTGAGTTGCAATTTCAAGTTTTACTTTCGGTAGGAAATCAACTTGGTACTCTGCACCACGGTATAATTCGGTATGTCCTTTTTGACGACCAAAGCCTTTCACTTCAGATACTGTCATCCCTTCGATACCCGCATCAGCAAGAGCTTCACGTACATCGTCGAGTTTAAATGGTTTGATTATGGCGTTAATTAGTTTCATCGTACCCTCTCTAGGTCATTAATCCTTTAACTGTTGCTTTCTATAATCCAAGGTACGTGCCAACTCTTTAACTCATTGTTTTAAAATGATTTAGATAAATTTTTATTTTATAAAACAAAAAAGACGCACCATATTGGTGCGCCTTTTTCACTATAACAATGCATTAACATCTCTCTTCACCATGACGGTGCAGGTGACCAGTTATTAGCGCATTATTCTATATCGTTGTTCATGCGCCCGACTTTTCAGGCTCACTTTGAGTCAAGTCACGCGTACTGCTACGCCTTGTTTGCATTCGGTATACTAACAGAGCCAGTAGTAATGCCGGAATGTAGACCAATTGCTTAGCAAAACGTTGATTTGGTTCTTGAACAGCGAGGATAATCTCATCAAAGTCCAGTCCGGCTTTTTCTGCAATACTTCCCCATCCAACCATATCAATGACGGTTTGACCTTTGTCATTTTCCTTCAGCATTAAGCCAGTTCCATCAAGGCGTTGCGTGCCTGTTCCTTCTGAAGGAATATCTAACACCACAACTCGCTGTTTCTCTTCACCTCTAAACGTGGTGGCACTAATGTGCAGTCTTAAACTCTGATTATCATCCAATCTCTCGATAACTTGAGCAATCTCGTTTGCAGGTTGATCGACAAACTCTGGCGCATAACGGTTTTGCCAGAAGTCAGGACGAGCTAAAGAGAATGCAGCGACGATAAGCAGTAAGGCTTCAACGCGAGTATTACGTGCGAAGAAGTAGCCTTGCATAGCTGCCGCAAAGAAGCACATGGCGATGAGTGTTGTTAAGAAAATGAACGCAGCGTGCCAGAAACTGTCTATTCCTACCAAAATAATATCGGTATTGAAAATAAACATGAAGGGCAGAACAGCGGTCAGCATCGCGTACTTAAAGGCTTGAATACCTGTTTTGATCGGATCTGCTTTTGATATTGCAGAAGCAGCAAAGGCAGCTAGACCAACAGGTGGCGTAATATCAGCCATAATACCAAAGTAAAATACAAACAAGTGAACAGCAATCAACGGTACAATGACACCGTGCTGCGCGCCTAAGGTAATAACCACTGGCGCCATCAAGCTAGATACCACAATGTAGTTCGCGGTCGTCGGTAAGCCTAAACCTAGTATCAGACTGATCACTGCAATCAAAACCAGCATGACAACAAGACTTCCGCCCGAGAGTATTTCTACAAGTTCAGTCATCACAGGGCCAAGGCCTGTAAGCGTTACCGCCCCCACAACAATACCCGCAGCTGCCGTCGCAACACCTATACCGATCATGTTGCGTGCACCGGTTTCTAAACCACTTTTTAGATCGTGAGCACCTGCTTTAAAGGCATCTGCGTAGTCGTTACTCTTTCTGAAAAAAGAGAACAACGGCTTTTGCGTCAGCAAGATAAAGATCATAAATGCGGTCGCATAAAAGGCAGATAGGCCAGGAGACAATTGCTCTACCATCAAGCACCATACTAAGGTCACGACAGGTAGCAGAAAGTGCAAACCAGACTTAACCGTTGGGCCTAACTCAGGAAGTGACACTACGGGTTGACTTGGATCATCGACTTCCAAATCTGGGTATTTCGCACTATGAGCCACCAAGCCAATATAAGCTGCCAAGACTAAAATTGAGACAACAAATACCGCCATACTTCCTAACGCTGATTGGATAAATTGAAGGCCAAAGTACACCACGCCAGCCAAAATGAGCAGGCTTGATAGCGTGATCCCTGAGCGTAGTAAACGAACCTTCCAAGGTGCAGGCTCTTTTGCTCGTTTAATACCTTCTAGATTCGCTTTTAACGCCTCTAAGTGCATGATGTATAGGAACGTAAGGTAAGCAGCTATTGCTGGAACAAAGGCATGCTTAATTACCTCAACGTATGGAATTCCCACATACTCCACCATTAAGAAAGCGGCCGCTCCCATTATTGGTGGCATGATCTGCCCGTAACAAGATGAAGCAACCTCAACCGCACCCGCTTTAGATGCAGGTAAGCCCATACGCTTCATTAGCGGAATAGTAAACGTACCCGTTGTAACAACGTTAGCAATGGATGAACCTGAAATAATACCGGTCATCCCTGATGCTAAAACCGCTGCTTTTGCTGGCCCGCCACGCATGTGACCTAGTAGCGCAAACGCCACCTTAATAAAGTAGTTACCCGCGCCCGCTTTTTCTAACAGAGCACCGAATAGAACAAATAGAAAGACAAAACTGGTAGATACGCCAAGCGCAATACCAAACACACCTTCGGAAGTGATCCATAAATGACTCGCGGCTTTAGCTAACGACGCGCCACGGTGTGAAATAACTTCTGGCATCATTGAGCCAGCAAAAATATAAAACAGAAAAACGCCCGCGACAATCATCAAAGGTGGACCTAAAGATCGGCGAGTCGCTTCTAGCAATAACATTACCCCTAGTACCGCAGCCACTATGTCCATAGTGATAGGTGCACCTGGGCGAGTTGATAGTTGCTGATAGAAAACAAAAAGGTACATTGCACATGCTGCGCCTAATAAGCCCAGTGCCCAGTCTTGTAGTGGCACTCTATTTCGAGGTGAGCTTTTTAGTGCGGGGAACGCTGTAAAAGATAAGAAAATAGCAAATGAGAGATGAATTACTCTCGCTTGAGAATCGTTAATAATGCCAAAATTTAGGATAAACGGGAGTGGTGAGGCATACCATAATTGAAATAGTGCCCAAGTCAGAGCGACCACCGAGATAAGCTTACCGCTTAACCCTAATGGCTGACGTGCCCCTGAATCGGCATTCGCTGCCAATTCTTGTAATTGCTGAGATGTCTGATTACTTTGCATAACACTGCTTCTTTAAGAGGAAGTCACCTTTGCCAATGGGTTAACTTATTAAATGGGAGGGATAAATAAAGCAGCACCTAAGTGCTGCTTATTCAGTAATTAAAGAATTAAACCCGCTTCTTTAAAGTACTTAGCAGCACCATCATGTAGAGGTGCTGTATTACCTTCTAGCATTTCTTCTGCTTGAATTGCAGCGAAGCCAGGGTGCAGACGACGGAACGTGTCTAGATTTTCAAAAACAGCTTTAACTGTGTGGTAAACAGTCTCGTCGTTTGTTTTTGCGCTCGCAACCACTGTCGCTTTAGCACCTAATGTCGTTACAGACGCTTCGTTACCACGATACATTCCAGCAGGTACATCATACGCAACGTAGTAAGGTGTTTTTTCTATTAGACCCTTAATTACGTCATCGTTGACGCTAACTAGGTTTGTGTCACATGACGTTGTCGCTTCTTGGATTGCACCATTAGGGTGACCAACAAAGTAAACCATTACGTCAATTTTGTTATCACACAACGCTTGTGCTTGCTCAGCAGCTTTCAGTTCAGACGCTAAACGGAAATCACTACGATCCCATCCTTTTGCATCCATAAGTACTTCCATAGTCGCACGTTGACCAGAACCCGGTTCACCGATATTGACACGCTTTCCTTTAAGGTCATCAAAGGTCTGGATATTGGCATCTTTACGAGCAACAACCGTGAATGCTTCAGTATAAATAGAGAAAACACTTCTCAAATCTTCATACTTTCCAGCATTAGCAAAAGCACCTTCACCGTTGTACGCATTAAACTGTTGATCAGATTGCGCAACACCAAGATCGAGCTCGCCAGCACGAATGGTATTTAGGTTGTATACAGAGCCGCCTGTACTTTCAACATTACAACGCAGACCGTGTGTATCACGATCTTGATTTATTAGTCGGCAAATACCACCGCCCGCTGGATAATAAACACCAGTTACGCCACCAGTACCGATTGTTAGAAAGTCTTGTGCTTGAGCAAGGGGAGCAGCAAGTGCCACTGTAAATACTGCTGATATTAATGATTTCTTGTTCATTATATTTCCTTTTATTTATGACATTAATTAACCCAAGTTCAACCATATACAAATGAGTTATAGCTATCCGTAACTTGTGAACGCCATGTTAGCGATGGTTTTATATATTACAAGCATGACAAATCCGAATTTAATTCCTACTTATCTTTCAATCTCTCAATATATAAAGAGTTTTTTCTCACCAACACCTGTTTTTTACCATTTTGTTTCAAATTGAAACAGCGTGACAACTATCACGAAACAATTATAAATATAAATTCAAACCCATTTGTTATTTGTATTTATAACAGTAAAACCATAAACTTACTGACGATCAACATATGAGTCAAGACCCTCTTTAGTGACAATTGGTTAGCAGGTATTATTCGTCATGTGAATTCATTACACTTTATACTGCATCCACTAGCAGTATTAATAATTGCCAGAGATTAATAACAGGTTTTCATTACATTTTAAGGATGTTTAATAAACTTAAATAAGAATATATCCATAAGTGTTTTCAATGTAATTTTAAGGATTGAAATTTAGATAAGTAATTCACATGGTATGAATTAATAGTAACGTGATATTTAGTCGATAAAGCGGGTTATCATGGAAATAAATTAGCTAGATGACAAAGGGGAAGTTCAAGTTTAGACAAGTAATATCCTTATTAACTTGCCGCTTATATTTAGTCTATCTATACCCTAAAAATTCAATCCAACGCTCGATAAGAAGTTCAAAATCATCAATACCACAACCGGCAGTACTTTCGCAGTTATAAAAATGAAATTCGCTTCCCTCTTCAAGTTCATCTCCATGGCTTAAGACGTTTTCTTGAATGGTGACTTCGTCAGATAAAATTACCAACGAAATTTCGCTCCCCAGTAATGTATGCTCTTTAGCGGGTTCCGCTTGCGATTGAGCAATTAACTGTTCGACCTTAGTAAGATTATCTCGATGTTTGCCTATCTCATCTTGCAGCCAGCGACCAACGATTTCATGCCCCATGCTGCATTTAACATAGTACTCGCCCATTAAGGTGTTACGTGTAAATTCAAATTCCATAATGGTTCCAAATGAGACGGTTAAGAAGTGAAGGCGGATTATATAGTCATTTATAGATGCCGACTAGTTACTAGAAAAACAAAAGCTGCACCAAATAGGCACAGCTCTTAAACGACCAAGTTAAAAACAGTGATTTACTTGTTCGCCACTACCTTTTTAAGCTCAGGTACTTGATAAACTTCCATCGCATCAACATCCGGCCCGTACGCTCGAACCATGAAGTGCCAGTTATCCTCAGGGGTATTGATGTAATTCATTCCATTAACTCGACACTCTTCAGCACCAAACATGATTTCAAATGAACCGTCCTCTAACGCAATAAATTCTTTATGTTCAGTACCAATGGCGTTAGGCGCTTCTCTATAATTGGTCATCAAGTAACGATCGTGGCCATAGACCGTTACCGAAGAAAAGTCGCTGTATGGGACAGGAGCAAACTTGCCGTAGTAGCAATCGCCCCCTTTCGCTTCTGGGAAACCATTGGTATACATTGCAGCTGTATGGTGTGACAAACCAAACGAGTTTGCTACAACATACACCTTATTCTCCCAATTCGGTACATCGTCTTGAGAATACTCTACCCAACCAAAAGGAGTATCTAGCTTCTGAAACTGCTCAATAAACTCACCACGCATGGTTAGCATGAGTTCAGAATTCACAGGCACAATGTGTAGGTCGGGCTGTCCGTCCGTTTCAATTTTCATCTCTGGCTGAAGGTCAGCAGCTATAAATGCCGCATCTTCAACTGTTGCATCAGTACCAGTACGAATGCCAACAAGTACATAGTCCGTATCAATATCTTCTGATTTAAAATGGTACTCACCGCCACCGTTCTCATACGCGACAAAAACATGATTAAAATCTTGAACCTGTAACGATATAAATCGATCGCTAACGTCAGGTAAGGTTACCGTAAAATCATGACGAGCATCGACAACGGCCATTGAATAGAGAGTGTCTTGATTCGGTGATACAACCCAAACCATATCCTTCGTCGTAAAGTCTTGAAAATGGAAGAAAGTATTAATGCCGACTTGAGACTGGAATAAGTTGGCAAAAAATTGGTGCTCCATATGAATATACTCGATGGCTGATACGCCCCACTTTTTCACTGGGTCAACACTCCAACTTTCGCTATTGATCACTGGGATATTATCACCTAGTAATGGAACCTGTGCATCAGCTACCGTCATCAAAGGTAATGCCGCTAGTGTCGCGATTAATGTTTTCTTCATCATGAACTCACTTAAGTATTGGATTAAATAAACACCGCCAATGTATACTAACCAAATGGAATGAAAAGTGACCTTTTAGACAGGGTAACTTTCCAATTTGGAATAGTATTGTGACTATGATTGATGAAAGACGTCTATTTAAGATGGACTTTAACCTGTTGTTACTTTTGAAAATTCTTGGTGAAGAGCGTAATAGTCGTAAAGCTGCCGAGCGAATGTTTGTGACTCAGTCAGCCATCAGTAAGGGGCTAAAGAAACTGCGTGAACAATTTGATGACGAACTCTTTATTCGCCATAAAAGAGGGATCGAACCCACTGAATACTGTGAGCGATTACTGGTTCAGCTTCCACGTATCATTGATTCTATTTCAGGACTGCTAGATGAGAAACTTGATAGCTTCGAACATGATTATGATGGCGTTATTTGCCTAGCGATCAGCCCTACTTTCTATAAACCCTTTAGCACCGAGATCCTCAAGCATTTCCATGAAAAAGTCCCTAACGCTACGTTAAAAATTGTCAATTGGAGCTGGCAGACTGAAGATGATTTGATCAATAAACATATACACGTTGCCATCAACTACTACCCTCTTGATATATCGAAAGAGATCACGCAAAAACCAATCAGCGATGTGACCTTTAAACTATGTGTTCGAAAAACACACCCGCTTGCACAGCTCACTCCTACATTAAATCAAATTGCTTCTTTTCCGATTGTTGTCGCAATTCTCCCTAGCTACGCCAGTCGAGAAAGTCATATAGAGCGAATATTGCTAGATGCAGGGCACAATACCAAAGTCAGTTTTCAATCGGATCAAATTGCCCTTTGTTATGAGAAGCTAAAGATCAGTAATGGAATTATGCCAATCCATAGCAGTGCTGCGGTGGCTCTTCCTGAAGAGCTGACTTTAATTGATATTGAGCAGCAAGAGATTGTGCCGATCAATAAAATGGGAATTTATTACTCAGCTCCAACAGAAGGAGCAAAGTTAACTCGGTGGGTTGCCCAAGAGGTTACTAACGTGATTAAAAAACTAAACTAAGCGTGCTAGGACTAGAGTTAAACAAAAAAGACCTCAAATAAGTTTGAGGTCTTTTGTCACTTTATAAAGCGAGTTAGTGATTAAGCAGGTTCTTGGAAGATTACCGTGTCTGCTTTATCTGTGTACTCGCTCATTGTATGGAAGTTTAAGTAACGGTATGTATCCGCTGCTGTCGCGTCAATCTTCTGAGCATACTCTAGGTACTCTTCTTTAGTCGGAATACGACCAAGGATTGCGCCTACCGCTGATAGTTCAGCAGAAGCAAGGTATACATTTGCACCTGTACCTAAACGGTTCGGGAAGTTACGAGTCGACGTAGACATTACCGTTGCAGCGTCAGCTACACGTGCTTGGTTACCCATACATAATGAACAGCCAGGAGTTTCGATACGTACGCCAGCACGACCGAAGATACCGTAATAACCTTCTTCTGTTAGCTGATCTCTATCCATCTTCGTCGGTGGAGCAACCCATAGGCGAGTATTTAGTGAGCCGTTAAACTCCTCTAACATCTTACCTGCCGCACGGAAGTGACCAATGTTCGTCATACAAGAACCGATGAACACTTCTTGAATCTCTGTACCTTGAACGTCAGAAAGAAGGCGAGCATCATCAGGGTCATTTGGTGCACATAAGATAGGTTGATCAATATCAGCAAGATCAATCTCAATTACATGTGCATATTCAGCGTCAGCATCAGCAGACAGTAGATCTGGTTTCGCTAGCCACTCTTCCATGCCAGTAATACGGCGCTCTAGAGTACGAACATCGCCATAACCTTCAGCGATCATCCACTTCAGCATAGTGATGTTAGAGTTTAGGTACTCTTCAATAGACTCTTTAGAAAGCTTCACTGTACAACCTGCAGCTGAACGCTCTGCCGATGCATCTGAAAGCTCAAACGCTTGCTCAACTGAAAGATGTTCAACACCTTCAATTTCTAGCACTCGACCAGAGAACTCATTGATCTTACCTGCTTTTTCAACAGTCAGAAGACCTTGCTTGATGCCGTAAAGTGGAATCGCATGTACTAGGTCACGTAGAGTGATACCTGGCTGCATTTCACCTTTGAAGCGAACCAAAATTGATTCAGGCATATCAAGAGGCATAACGCCTGTTGCAGCAGCAAATGCCACAAGACCAGAACCTGCTGGGAATGAAATACCAAGAGGGAAACGAGTATGCGAATCACCACCTGTACCAACAGTATCAGGAAGAAGCATACGGTTTAGCCAAGAGTGAATTACACCATCACCCGGACGTAGCGACACACCAGCACGATTCATAATGAAATCAGGTAGCGTATGGTGAGTGTTTACATCAACTGGTTTCGGATATGCAGAGGTATGACAGAAAGATTGCATTACAAGGTCTGCTGAGAAACCAAGACAAGCGAGATCTTTTAGTTCATCACGCGTCATTGGGCCAGTTGTATCTTGAGAGCCAACGGTTGTCATTTTAGGTTCGCAGTACTGACCTGCTCGAACACCCTCAACACCACAAGCTTTACCAACCATCTTCTGAGCAAGTGTATAACCTTTATCAGAAGCAGATGGGTCAATTGGTTTCGCAAATAAATCCGTTTCTTCTAAACCAAGCGCTTCACGAGCTCGGCTTGTTAAACCACGACCGATGATCAGTGGAATACGGCCACCAGCGCGTACTTCATCTAGCAGTACTTTACCAAGTTCAAAGCTAGAAATGTCTGCACCATCTTTACGAACAACACCTTCATAAGGGAAGATATCAATCACATCACCCATATTCATGTCTTGAACGTTCAGTTCAATCGGTAGTGCACCTGAATCTTCCATTGTGTTGTAGAAGATTGGCGCTATTTTTCCGCCTAGACAAACACCACCAGTGCGCTTGTTTGGTACGTAAGGGATATCATCACCCATAAACCAAAGTACAGAGTTGGTTGCAGACTTACGCGACGAACCAGTACCGACTACATCACCAACGTAAGCCAGTGGAATGCCATCTTTTTGCAGATCTTCGATTTGGTTTAATGGACCAACGTTACCTTGCTCATCAGGCTTGATGCCATCGCGTTCCATCTTCAGCATTGCTTTTGCGTGTACTGGGATATCAGGGCGAGACCAAGCATCTGGAGCTGGTGATAGGTCATCGGTGTTCGTTTCACCAGTGACTTTGAATACTTTAACGGTAATTTTTTCCGCTACTTTTGGTTTTGATGTAAACCAGTCAGCATCAGCCCAAGATTGAAGTACTTGCTGTGCAGACGCGTTGCCTGCTTTCGCTTTCTCTTCAACATCATAAAACGCGTCAAACATAAGCAGGGTATGAGACAGCGCTTTTACAGCTAGAGGAGCTAAATCTGCGTCTTCAAGTAATGAGACAAGAGATTCAATATTGTAACCGCCTTGCATAGTACCAAGCAGTTCAGTAGCTTTTTCACGGCTAACGAGCGGAGACGTTACTTCGCCCTTAGTGACGGCTGTTAAGAAGCCCGCTTTTACATAAGCAGCTTCATCAACACCTGGTGGAATGCGATTCTCGAGTAGATCAAGAATGACTTCTTCTTCCCCTTGAGGAGGATTTTTTAATAATTCAACAAGTCCTGCGACTTGTTCAGCATTTAGGGGCCTAGGTACAACTCCCTCAGCAGCACGCTCTTCGACGTGTTTACGGTAGGCTTCAAGCACGACTTTTTCCTCTCATTGCGGTTCATCCATAGCGATAAAAACTAGGAGTGAACATCCTTGGAAACTTGGCTCTCCATTGCCATAGAAGTCATTCAATTGAATTGATGAGCAGCGCCAGAGAGGCCAAACTGTGGGACGCAGGATAGCAAATTTAACCTAAAATTAAAATCTTATCATTTTGACCAACATAGCAAGTTAAGACTAAAGTTGGATGATTTTACGAAATCAACTCAGCCAATTTGCTACTTATACGTCGTCCCTATGATTAAATATATTGAATTATAGTTCTCTTCAGTAAACCCATAACCAAACATAATTGGTCCTATCGGTGAGTTAACACCAACAAACACGGAAGCCGCTTGATACAAAGGTGCATCTTGAACATTCACATTTGGATCAGACCAAACACCACCATACTCTATCGAGCTTCCTAGATAGAATGGAGAGCTAAATAATCCGAAATC
Source organism: Vibrio lamellibrachiae (assembly GCF_050337265.1). NCBI lineage: Bacteria > Pseudomonadati > Pseudomonadota > Gammaproteobacteria > Vibrionales > Vibrionaceae > Vibrio > Vibrio lamellibrachiae. The sequence continues at coordinate 56,189 of NZ_JAKJSU010000008.1, read as the reverse complement.
ATTGTCAAACCAACGGTATCGATACACTAAGCTGGTGTAAGCGAGGTTTTGGCCAATTAAGCTATCGCGAGGGATACCAGATAAATTAAGAAAACCACCAATTTCTTTGGGATCAATGGGCATTGATGCATTTTCAGTTTCCGTTAAACCTATATCTATATTCCCCACTAAAGTATGACGTTCATGGGTATAAGCACCGATAAATTTGGCACTAATTTCTTGGACAGTATCACTGTTCTGGCTTTTCTCTACATCTAGGCAGAATGACTCTCCATTGACCTCGTCTTGAGAGACTAGATACTCAAAGTCGGCGTAAATACCAGAGCGAGGCATACTGAAATCATCAAGTGTGTCATAACGGTAACCGACAAAAGCACCTTGACGAGTAAAGTCTAAATCCACACAACTCGGTAAGGTCGATAGCTCACCGTACCCCTGAATATAACGTAGCCCAACTTTAAACTCAGTCCAAAGTGTCTCTTGGTAACCAAGCGCTAGCTCTCCCTTCCATTCTCGATAGGTTATAGGAAGGTAATCTTCTGTCGCATCAAGTGATGGCTCTAGAACAGGGCCTCCAATAGGCATATTTCGCTTATCATTGCTGTAGCTAGCTCCCATTGTGGTAAAAATCTTTTGACTGGACATGAATGGGGAATAAAGCTCGGCTTCAATGAGCTTATCTGTACCCATCTCTAAATTGAGCATTAACTCAGCGCCATCAGAGTTAAAGTCGGTAAAATTACTCGATACACCCAGAGAGTATTGGCTGTCGGTAGTGAAATCATCCTCTAAGAAGAAACGGAAATTAACGTAATTCGGCCCCCACGATTTTTCATTCACATCGACGATCAGTATATCGTTGCCTTGCTCATCTTTATCATATTCGTAAGTAATAAGCTCAAAGCGGTCTAACGCGTATAGGTCCTGAACACTAGCTTCAATCTCTTCTGTTGTCAGCGCTTTACCTTCTTCTAGCCCTAAACGAGAGCGCAATAACTCTTCACTGTAGTGAGTGTTATTATTGATGACGATGTTATCTACAGCAACTTCATCACCGTAGACTAGTGTTTTACGCGCTTCCTGCTTTTTTTCTACGTAAGCTTGATAGTCACCGGAAGAAAGAGAAAGGCGAGATAACCTTAGAGACTCTTCCATCGCGACTTCATACCCTTCCAGATACGCGCCCGGCATTTTTTTAAATTCGGTCGTTTGCATCTGACCGACATCCGGCTGAAGGAAGATATCTTTATCAGTTAATGTTTCCTGCTGCAGAACGGTACTTCGACGCACAAGATAATTAGACAGTTGATCGGCAACGGTTAGGAATGAACTAAACTCTTCTTCGTTTTTGTAATCACTACTGATATCAATCGCAATTACGATATCTGCACCCATTTCTCGTGCAATATCGACAGGCATGTTGTTAGTCACACCTCCATCGACTAGCTGCCGCCCATCGATTTCGTATGGAGGAAGCACACCGGGCACTGACATACTCGCCATCATGGCGTCAACAAGGTAACCCTCACCGATAACAACCGGTTCTAATTCGATAATATCGGTGGCTACGGAGCGAAAAGGGATAACCAAGTCATCAAATGACTCTAATGGTGGGAGGTTGCCGGAGGTTTCACGCAAAATACGCAACATGTTTTGCCCTTGAACCACACCCCTAGGGACTTTAACTTCACCCCAACGTAAACCAAGGTCAGTGTTTATTTGGTATCGGTCTTCATACTCTTTATCACGAGTTCGCCTTTCGCTTCGATCAACGCGATCTCGATAGCCGTGACTCCACTCAACCGAGTAAATTAAACTCTCGATTTCATCGGCGCTCATACCTGAAGCGTATAAACCACCAACATAGGCACCCATACTGGTACCTGTAATAATATCGATAGGAATATGCATTTCTTCTAGCGCTTTCAATACGCCAATGTGTGCGGCACCTTTGGCACCGCCTCCTGCAAGGACTACCGCTATTTGGGGTCTTTCATACTTTTTCTCAACTGGCGCAACTTCATTTGCCCAAGAAATAGAGCAAGTTGAATACGCGAGTAAAACCGAAAAGCTGAATAGAAAACGCACAACATTAATCCTTTAATTGCTTGAAATAGCTTGAGATAACAAAAAGCTAAATTGATATTACTTGATTAAACTACCATGTGAATATCTTTTTAAGCCAACCTGCAGGTTTATTTTCGCAGTTCTGTTTAATCACACCTTTCGGATCCCACATTGGCAATTTGAATTTGTTATCACAATCAAGCTCTAGCGGCCCCATCTTTGTTTTGCTAAATCCAATCGTACTGATCTCTCTAGGCCACGGCAGTACTAATCTTTCAGGAATACGATGATGGAGGTATTCAGAATATACCCTTAACGCGCCGCTCGATCCTGTTAATTTGGTTGGTTTGTTGTCATCTCTACCTAACCAAATCGCCGTCACCTCTCGCCCATCAACACCTACAAACCAACTATCACGTGTATCGTTACTGGTTCCTGTTTTTCCAGCGAGTGCTGCCCAAGAATATTTTCCATGCAGAAAACGCCCTGTTCCCTCAACGACTGCAACCTTCATCGCATACGTTGTCAGCCAAGCCGCTTGCTGAGAAACACGCTGTTGAACACGGGGAATCGATTCATACAGCACGTTGCCATCCTGATCCAATACCGATCTAAGTGCAGATAGCTCTGCTTTTCTGCCAGAGTTAGTCAGCGTTTGATACATCTGCGCCACTTGGAATGGCGTTAAAGTAAATGAACCTAAGAACATAGAAGGTACTGGGCGAATTTCAGAGCGATCGACACCAAGCTTCTCTAAAGTCTTCATGACTTCGGGAATCCCTAACTGCATACCTAAATAGACAGTCGGCACATTCAATGATTTCGATAAAGCGTCGATTAACGGCACTTCACCACGAAATTCTCGATCGTAGTTTCTTGGAGACCAGACATCGCCTTTACTGCCTTTTAAGCTTATCGGCTTATCTTGTAATGTCGTTGCTAAGTTATACTTCTCGGGCTGCTCTAGTGCTGTTAAATAGATCGCAGGCTTAGCCAGTGACCCAATTTGACGACTGGCATTGAGAGCTCGATTAAAGCCATCATAACCCGTGCGCTTACCACCAACCATGGCACGTATTTCACCACTATGTCGGTCAACCGCAACCGCCGCGCCTTCTAATGAGTCTCCCGCCCTTTTAGCAAGGTCTGGGACTTTCTTCGCAATGGCTCTTTCAAGCTCTTGCTGAGAAACTGGATCAAGCGAAGTAAACACACGTAGCCCAATTTCTGACTGGAACGCACTGCCCACTTTTTCTCTAAGCTCGATATTCACTTGTTGGAAATAGGCAGGCTGACGGCTAGCGATCCTCGGGTTATCTTGAATATCGAGTGGTCGACTTGCTGCTTGATCGTATTGATTAGCCGTTAAAATGTCTTGCTGCATCATCATTCTAAGCACTAAATCTCGGCGTGCTTTGGCACGTTCTGGCTGACGAATGGGGTTGTAGTATGACGGGCCTTTTACCATACCAACCAAAAGTGCTAGCTGATCGATTCTTAATTCATTAATCGGCTGACCAAAATAGAGTCGAGACGCTAAACCAAAACCGTGAATCGCCTCACCACCGCTTTGCCCTAGATACACTTCATTTAAATACGCTTCTAAGATACGATCTTTGCTGTAACGATGATCCAAAATGATCGCAATGTACGCTTCTCTAATCTTACGCCACAAGGTTCGATCGCTCGATAGGAACAGATTTTTTGCCAACTGCTGGGTTAACGTACTACCGCCTTGAACGGTACGCCCCGCTTTCATATTGACCACCATCGCACGGGCAATGGCTAACGGCGATACTCCATCATGCTGGTAAAAATGACGATCTTCGGTCACAAGCAGTGCATCAACCATCACTTCTGGAAACTCTTCACGTCGTAAGAACAGCCGCTGTTCATCGGTATTTTTTTCAAGCATTCCCAACATTTTTGGATCGATACGCAGATAACCTAAATTACCACTCTGCTCTAACGATTGAATTCGAGTCACGCCGTTAGAGTCGAAATGAATCATCACATGACGAGAAGGCTCTGGCCCGTCAGAGAACTCAAAAGGACGACGAATTACCTCCAACTTATTAGAAGAAGAAGAGTACTCCCCTGGGTAGCGTGGCTGGCGTACTTTACGATAGTTAAGTACATCTAATTCATTGCTTAGCTGCTTAAGTGTCGTGGACGAACCAGGGGTGATATTTAGAATTCGCGCATACACCACTGTCGGCAAGCTAAATAGTTGACCTTCAAATTTCTGTTTAACAACGCTATCAAGGTAAACGCCGACAAAAACCAATACCGCTAACCCAGCAAGACCGAGCTTCCAGCCAACGCTCCACAGCTTCTTAAGCCATGAACGCTGTGTAGAAGTGCTTTTCTTTCGTGCTGGTTTTCTTTTAGCCGCTTTACGAGGAGCTGGCTTTTTCTTAGTGCTCGCCTTTTTTGCAGGCGCTTTTTTATCGGTCATTTATTGAACTGCCGTTTAGTTTTACTGGTGGCGATATGATTTGCAGGATCATCTGGCCAAACATGTTTTGGGTATCGACCCTTCATCTCTTTTTGCACTTCTTTATAAGAGCCAGCCCAAAAAGAGGCGAGGTCTTGAGTCACTTGAAGAGGACGTTGAGCGGGAGAAAGTAGCTCTAAGACAATTTTCTTTTTTCCAAGCGCGATCAATGGTGACTCTTTCTCTCCAAATATTTCTTGCATACGTACCGACAGAATCGGTTCACTTCCTACTTCATAACGAATTCTTTTATTCGAGCCCGTAGGTAGCTTATGAGAAACCGGCAAATACTGATCGATCTCTTGGTTAAGAGGCCAACCCAAGTGCGCTTGCAGCACTTGCACCAAATCTATACTTTTCAGGCCTTTAACTGAGGTTATTCCTGACATATAAGGCGCTAACCAGCTGTCGAGATCATCAAGCAAACTCTCATCATCCATTTTGGGCCACCCCTTTTCAGGAAGCCAATTAGCACCACAACGAATACGAGTTAATAATTCATCTGCCGACTTAGTCCAATTTAATACTGATAATCCCTTTTGTTTTACATAATTAAGTAAAGCATTGGTCATTTTTTGTTTATCAAGCGTGGTTAACTCTTTGCGACTGACAATTAAATCACCCAGTTTTAGCTGCTTTTCTGCTATCAACCGCCCTTTACTGTCATTCCACTCGACAATCTCTTGATGAACAAAAAGAGAAGAAAAACTCTGCTGTAGCAAATCAATATCAAGCTCAACGGCTAAAAATATTCGAGTGGCACTTTGTGTTGAATGGTGTTGGCTTCGCATCAAATCGATAGCGACGATATAGTCACAATCGGACAAGCTATGAGACTGGTCGATTTCAGCGCCATGCCCATTGGAAAGAATAAACTTTCCACTTCTCGCTGAACGCGATTGAGCAATTCTATCTGGGAATGCCAAGCTCAGTACCACCGCAACATAACGCTCTTCAACCAGATGAATAGCGAACCTCTGTTTACATTTACTCGCGAGTTGCTCGGCACGTTTTAATATTGCACGCGATTTCTGATGCGATCCTTGCTTGAGGCGATAAAGGCTATCTTGGAGATCAAGCGTATTTCGCTCGGGCTCCTCAATCAGCGCAGCCACCACTACTGCGGTTTGAAAAAATGCGTCATCGTATTGGAGCGATTTAGCGAGCATGCTGGCGATACGCGGCTCTAAGCCAAACTGATGTGCTTTTTTTCCTAACCCAGTAAGTTGATACTGTTCGTTCATTAGGCCTAGCGACCTCAATAATTGCCTCGCTTGATCCATGGACACTTGTGGCGGCGTATCAAGCCATTTCAATTCATTTATCTCTGCCGTCCCCCATTGGGCAAGCTCCATCGCTAAAGAGCAGAGATCAGACGTTAGAATTTCAGCGCTTGGCACAATAGGCTGCTGTTTTAACTGCCCTTCGCTATAGAGTCTTACACAAATCCCAGGCTCTAATCGCCCAGCACGACCTGCTCTTTGTTCCGCTGATGATTGAGCAATTCGGACTTGATCAAGTTTTGTTATGCCCGTTTTAAGATCGAATTTGGCCACTCTCTCAAGACCGCAATCAAGCACTAAACGAATGCCTTCAATAGTTAAAGATGTCTCTGCAATATTAGTGGCTAACACGACTTTACGTTGCCCACCTTTTATTGGTGCAATCGCATTTTGCTGCTGCGCAAACGTAAGTTGACCATAAAGCGGAAAAACCGCTACTTTTTCATCAGGTTCACCTAGGCCAAGATCGTTTAGCTTATCGGCTACCTGTTTGATTGCCCCAACTCCGGGAAGAAAAACCAGCAGTGATCCCTCTTCACTCGCCATTAAAGACTGTATCTGCTTAACGACACTTGGAATAAGGTAATCATTGGGCTTTAAATCGTTGTAGCGATATTCAACCGGAAAGCTTCTCCCTTGTGATTCCACATATTTAGCTTGTGGCAACAGTGTTGTTAGAGCATTTTGATCCAGTGTCGCAGACATGACGACAATATGAAGATCATCACGCAAGGCATCTTGAACTTCCAAGCTCAACGCTAATGAAGTATCGGCGTGAATACTGCGTTCGTGAAACTCATCAAAAATCAGCAGATCAATACCGGTTAACTCGGGATCTGACTGTAGCATCCGCGTCATGATCCCTTCAGTGACGATCTCAAGTTGTGTATTGCTGCCGACACGTGTTTCCCCGCGAACTCGGTAGCCAACTCTATCACCCACTTTTTCTCCAAGCTGCTGCGCGAGGTAACCTGCGATATTTCTCGCTGCCAGACGCCTTGGCTCAAGCATGATTATTTTACCTGAAAATAGGCCGGCTTTAATGAGTTGCAGCGGGAAGAAAGTCGATTTACCAGCGCCAGGGGCTGCTTTTAAGATCAGCTGATTATGTGTTTTAACACCAGAGAGTAGCTCGGGGATCACACTTTCTATAGGTAGTTGAATCGGTGAAGACAACGGGGACGCCTTATGATGTAATGAGAGCACCATTGTACATAAAAACAGTAAAAATGCATTTTAATCCCCCTCTTGAATCCGCCACATTACTTAAGCGTTACAAACGCTTCCTTGCAGATATCCAGCTGCCCGATCAATCGCAACGTACTATTCATTGCGCCAACACCGGGGCAATGACAGGCTGCGCTGATGAAGGAAATACCGTTTGGTATTCAACCTCTGATAATCTCAAGCGAAAATACCCAAATAGTTGGGAATTGGCTCAAACCAAACAGGGTCACTGGATCTGTGTAAATACGGTTAAAGCGAACCACTTGGCTGTAGAAGCGATTGAAAATGGCATCATCAAAGAGCTTGCTGGCTACAACGAATTGAAAACTGAAGTGAAGTACGGCAGTGAAAATAGTCGCATTGATATCTTGCTCAATTCAGAAACTAAGCCAAAATGCTATATAGAGGTTAAAAGCGTCACCCTACTAGATAATGATAATAGTGGGCAGGGCTACTTTCCTGATGCAGTGACTACTCGTGGTCAAAAGCATTTGAGAGAGCTCACGGAAATGGCGAAAAGTGGAAGCAGAGCTGTACTTTTATTCACTGTTTTACATTCAGGGATTGAAAAAGTGTCCGCAGCCCTCCATATAGACGCCAACTATTCATATTTACTAAACGAAGCAATAGAGCAAGGCGTAGAAGTCCTGTGCTACAAAGCACAGATTTCTGAATCGGAAATCAAACTCATTTCTGCTGTTGATTTTATCAATAACCAGCAAAAAATGATGTCACCTTCACAATGACAAAAAGTTTGCTATCCAAGATTTGCGTCGCCCGATTCTTTTTGCTATAGATAGCCGCCTTAAAATAGACTGCTCAAGCAGTTGACTAGGTGTTAGTAGGAGATGCTGCATGCCAGAATCAAAGAAAAAAGCGATTGGCATCCTAGCCATTGCAGGTGTTGAGCCTTACCAAGCGAAGACAGGTGAAGAGTACATGTCACCTGAGCAGGTAGCTCATTTTACAAAAATTTTAGACGCTTGGCGCAACCAGCTGAGAGTAGAAGTTGATCGTACTGTTCACCACATGCAGGACGAAGCAGCGAACTTCCCAGATCCGGTTGACCGTGCTTCTCAAGAAGAAGAGTTTAGCTTAGAGCTTCGTAATCGTGACCGTGAGCGTCGCTTGATTAAAAAGATCGAAAAAACGCTAAACAAAATCGAAGAAGATGAGTACGGCTTCTGCGAATCTTGCGGTATTGAAATTGGTATCCGCCGCTTAGAAGCTCGCCCTACAGCTGACCTTTGTATCGACTGTAAGACGCTTTCTGAGATTAAAGAAAAACAGATGCAAGGTTAATCCTAGTTTCTGTTACCAATAGTTTTAGATAAATAAATTGGGAGCTTATGCTCCCTTTTTGCAGTTTTATACCAATGTTATTAATTAGATAGTCATTAAATTGCGTAGAAAAAATCATGTAGAACAAGGTAAAGATTGCAGCTAGCTAGTTATCCTAACTACTAAATCTTTAACGCAGTTATCCCTGATTTGAGCCAGCAAGAATGATTAGATAATTGATATTATTGGTGTCATATCAGGCAAATATCATGAATTATGTTGGTCGTTTTGCGCCTTCTCCATCAGGCCCTTTACACTTTGGTTCATTAGTGGCAGCCCTAGGCAGTTACTTTCAAGCAAAATCTCAGCATGGTAAATGGTTAGTCAGAATAGAAGACCTCGATCCACCAAGAGAGATGCCCGGTGCATCTGATCTAATTTTAGCGACATTAGAGGCGTACCACCTGCATTGGGATGGTGAAGTGGTTTATCAAAGCCAGCGCCATCAACTATACCAAGACCAGATAGAACAATGGTTACTCTCAAAAGAGGCTTATTATTGTCAATGTACGCGAAAGCAGATTAAACAGTCGGGTGGCTTTTATCTTGGGACGTGCCGAGGTGCAACGATATCATCGAATGAGCCTTGCTCAGTACGTTTTAAAGTGCCCCAAGCTATTGCTCACTTCATTGACCAAAAACACGGTCGCATCGCCATTCCACAAGCATTGGCAGATGAAGATTTTATTATCAAACGTCGTGATGGATTGTACGCATACAATCTTGCGGTAGTATTGGATGATATTGATCAAGAAGTAACAGAGGTTGTCCGTGGCGCCGATCTAATTGAACCCACAGGTCGACAGATTAATCTCTACCATGCGATGAAAAAACCTGAAGTCAGCTATGTTCACTTACCACTGGCTCTTGATGACAATGGCAACAAGCTATCAAAACAAAACCATGCACCAGCGCTTAATAATGAAGAGCCTATAAAGACTTTATTAGCAGCAATGACCTTTCTCGGTTTTGATATTGATACGCATATTGCCTGTGCAAAATTAGACGAAATCATTACATGGGGATGTCAAAATTGGTCTTTGCAGCAACTGCCAAATACGTTGGCAAGCACAGCAAGATTCTCAAATGGCGCTCCTTAGGCTATTATTAGCCCCAAATTAGGCCTTACTAGGCAAATAATCACTTAATAAAGCAACCTTGGTTCAAGCCAATATTGCCAGAAGCTCATGAATAATAACGAATATACACCAAGCCAATTTCCAGAACTTGCATTGAATGTCATCGCTCGCGATGAGCACAACATTTCACGCAAGCAAATCAGTGACAATGCTCTAAAGGTGCTATACCGACTCAATGGCGCTGGTTTTGAAGCTTACCTCGTTGGAGGTGGCGTCCGTGACCTGCTCCTTGATCTTGCACCAAAAGATTTCGATATCGCAACCAACGCGACACCCGAGCAAATTAAGCACTTATTTAGAAACTGCCGCCTAATCGGCCGCCGTTTCCGCTTAGCTCATATTATGTTTGGTCGAGATATTATCGAAGTGGCGACCTTCCGTGGTCACCATCAAGAACCAAGCAAAAACGTATCAGCACAATCTGATGAAGGCATGCTACTCCGTGATAACGTCTATGGCAGCATTGATGAAGATGCTGAACGCCGTGATTTTTCGATTAACGCCATGTATTACAGCATTGGTGACTACAGCATTCACGACTATGCCGGTGGTGTGGAAGATCTCGAAGACAAATTAATCAGACTGATTGGCGATCCAGAAGTTCGCTACCGTGAAGACCCTGTACGGATGCTGCGTGCAATTCGTTTCGCTGCAAAGCTCGATTTTGATATCGAAGAAGACACGGCTGCACCAATAGAAGAGCTTGCACCACTGCTACAAGGCATTCCTTCTGCTCGCTTGTATGAAGAGTCGCTAAAACTGCTGCAATCAGGTTATGGGCTAGAAACCTATCACCTAATGCGTGAATACAATCTATTCCAGCAGATGTTCCCAGCCATTGCCGAACACTTTACTGAAGATTACTCATCACCAACTGAGCAAATGCTTGATCTTGTGTTTGATTCAACAGATCTTCGTATTGAAGATGAAAAACGAATTAACCCAGCATTCATGTTTGCTGCAATGCTTTGGTATCCGTTAAACACGCTTGCAGACCAACTGATGAGTGAAGGCAAGCTAGGCCACTATGATGCCATTATGGAAGCAAGTAACATCATCTTAGATAAGCAAGTGAAAACCATTGCTATTCCTAGACGTCACACCGCAACCATTCGCGAAATCTGGCAGCTGCAGTTGCGTTTACCACGCCGTAATGGCAAACGTGCCTTTAGATTGATGGAGCTAAACAAGTTCCGTGCAGGTTATGACTTCCTTGAGATGCGTGGCGAAGTTGAAGGCGGTGACACTAAGAAGCTGGCTGAGTGGTGGAATACATTCCAAAACTCAGGACGTAATCAACGTCAAACCATGGCAGCAGATCTTGAAGATAGCGGCCCTAAAAAGCCTTTCCGTCGCCGTAGAAATAACCGCAGCAAAAAGAGTAAGCCAGAATAATGGCGATTGTGTATATTGCGATCGGCAGTAATCTTGCCGATCCAGTCGGACAAGCAAATGGGGCCATTGAAGCATTAAAGCATTTGCCGAAATCTACACTACTCAGCGCATCACAGCTTTATAGTAGTAGCCCAATGGGGCCTCAGGACCAACCTGACTACATTAACGCTGTGGTGGCGATTGAAACCCAATTAACGCCACTTGAGTTACTCGATTGCACTCAAACAATCGAGTTAGAACAAGGGCGAGTCCGTAAAGATGAGCGTTGGGGTCCACGAACCCTAGATTTAGACATCATTCTTTACGGCAATGACGTAATCGATTCCGAGCGTCTTATTGTTCCACACTATGGAATGAAAGAGCGTGAGTTTGTACTCTACCCGCTTGCTGAAATCGCACCAAATTTAACACTCCCGGATGGGACTGAGCTGCAACATCTGCTTTCTAAAGTCGATCGAAACGGCCTCAGCACTTGGCAATCATAGCCAACGCCTTGTAAGGATAAATCATGAAAAAAATTACAATCAACGACCTAATCAAGTGCAAACAAGAAGGTCGTAAATTCGCGACATCTACTGCATACGATGCGAGTTTTGCCCAACTTTTTGAAAGCCAAGAGATGCCAGTACTGCTAGTTGGTGACTCTTTAGGTATGGTTTTACAAGGAAAAAACGATACGCTTCCAGTAACCGTTGACGATATTGCCTATCATACTCGCTGTGTACGTGCTGGTAGCCCTAACTGTCTGCTAATGGCTGATATGCCATTCATGAGTTACGCGACTCCAGATCAAGCCTGTGAGAGTGCAGCGAAGCTTATGCAAGCTGGCGCGAACATGGTTAAGATTGAAGGCGGTGATTGGTTAGTAGAGACAGTGAAAATGTTGACTGAGCGTGCTGTCCCTGTTTGTGCTCACCTAGGCTTAACCCCTCAATCAGTAAACATTTTTGGCGGTTATAAAGTTCAAGGTCGCGATCAAGAAAATGCTGATCGCATGGTAAAAGATGCACTTGCATTGCAAGAAGCAGGCGCTCAAATCGTCTTGCTTGAGTGTGTTCCTGCCTCACTTGCTAAGCGCATCACTGAAGTTGTAGATGTTCCAGTAATTGGTATTGGTGCTGGCAACGTAACTGACGGTCAAATTCTGGTCATGCACGACATGTTCGGTATTTCAGCCAATTACATGCCGAGGTTCTCGAAAAACTTCCTTGCTGAAACTGGTGACATGCGTTCAGCTGTGGCTAAATATATTAGCGAAGTGGAAAGCGGTGCTTTCCCTGATGACGCTCATACCATCGCCTAGGGAGTTCGATTATGCATATTTTAGCTGAGATAGCGTTAGTTCGAGAGCAAATCAAGCAATACAAGCGTGACGGACGTACTGTTGCCTTTGTTCCTACAATGGGTAACTTACATGAAGGCCATATCGCTTTAGTTAAAAAAGCCCGTGAACATGCCGATATTGTTGTTGTCAGTATCTTCGTTAATCCTATGCAATTTGAACGTGCCGACGATTTAACGAACTACCCTAGAACGCTAGAAGATGACATTGCTAAACTGACGGCAGAAGGTGTTGAATTAGTGTTCACGCCGACACCTGAAGTGATGTACCCGCAGGGTTTAGATAAGCAGAGCTTTGTTGAAGTACCCGTACTTTCCACCATGTTAGAAGGTGCTTCCCGCCCAGGTCACTTCCGTGGTGTCGCAACGATTGTTACTAAGCTATTTAATATTGTTCAGCCTGACTTTGCATGCTTTGGTGAAAAAGACTTCCAGCAACTCGCTGTTATTCGTCAAATGACAACAGATCTTGCGATGGACATCGAAATCATCGGGCTGCCAACTGTACGTGAAATGGATGGTGTGGCGATGAGTTCTCGTAACGGTTTATTGACCATTGATGAGCGCCAACGAGCACCTGTTGTTGCTCGTACTATGCGTTGGGTAAGCAGTGCGATTCGAGGTGGACGTAGTGACTACGACTCCCTAATTGAAGATGCAAGCGACCAACTTCGCGCAGCGGGTTTACAGCCTGATGAGATCTTTATCCGTGACGCTCGAAACCTTCAAGCAGTGAGCGATCAGAGTACCCAAGCAGTTATCTTAATGTCAGCCTTCTTAGGGCAAGCTCGATTGATCGATAACCAAGTGGTTGAGCTAGTAACTGAGACTAAAGAAGAAGTTAACACTGAAGCTCAAGCAACTGAATCGGAATAACCCCGCTAAAACACGTTCAAATACCCAATAAAAAGGTCGACTCGATGTCGACCTTTTCTCATTTCATAATAGCTAAAAAACTTAGCTTCTTAGACCTATGCCTCGTGTAACCAAATAATGAGCAACGGCATAAAGTGCTACAACAAACACAATAAGAACGGAGAATGAGGTCACGATATCAACATCGGATACTCCTAAAAACCCGTATCTAAATGCGTTAACCATATAAACAATTGGATTTATTTTAGAAACCGTTTGCCAGAATTCAGGCAATAAACTGATCGAGTAAAATACCCCGCCTAAGTAGGTCAATGGCGTTAAGATAAACGTTGGAATAATCGAGATATCATCAAACGTCTTTGCAAATACTGCATTGATCAATCCGCCCAACGAAAACACCACCGAAGTTAAGAAGACGGTCAGCGCAATAATACCCCAGTGCTCAACTTGAAGGTCAACAAAGAACAGCGAAACAAACGTCACGATAATACCGACAAGCAGACCACGCGTTACACCACCCATGACAAATCCGGCAATAATGACGTAGTTGGGCACCGGAGCGACGAGTAATTCCTCAATATTCTTTTGGAACTTAGCACTGAAGAATGACGAAGCCACATTAGAATAAGAGTTAGTAATAACCGACATCATAATCAGGCCTGGAACGATATATTCCATATAACTAAAGCCGTTCATTTCACCAATGCGTGCACCAATAAGGTTACCGAAAATAATGAAATACAGGGTCATGGTGATAGCAGGTGGAACCAGAGTTTGAACCCAGATACGGGTGAAACGGTTCACTTCTTTGGTGACTAAGCTGCAAAACGCCGTCCAATATATTTGATACATAGTTATTGCTCCTCAGCCTGATCTCTTACGATACTAACAAATAGTTCTTCTAAACGGTTTGCCTTATTACGCATCGAAAGTACTTTAATGCCCTGCTCTGTTAGTTGGGTAAATACATGATTTAACCCCAGAGTTTTCTCTATTTCTATCTCTAGCGAGCCATTAATCAGTTGTTGAGAATTAACACCATCAAGTTCAGCAAGAGATTCAACCCCTTCTAGGTCAAGAATAAAGGTCTCAACGTGCAGCTGATTCAATAGTGCTTTCATACTGGTATTTTCAATAAGCTCACCACGGTTAATGATGCCAATGTTGCGACATAGCATTTCCGCTTCTTCCAGATAGTGAGTCGTCAAAATAATAGTGATGCCCTGCTCTTTGTTGATCTGTTTTAAAAAATCCCACATTGAGCGTCTTAGTTCTATATCAACCCCTGCCGTTGGCTCATCTAAGATCAATAACTGAGGCTCATGCATAAGTGCACGAGCAATCATCAATCGGCGTTTCATACCACCTGATAAGTTTCGTGCGCGCTCACTGCGTTTTTCCCACAAATCGAGCTGAGAGAGATACTTTTTAGCTCGCTCTTTCGCCAGCGCTTTTGACACACCGTAGTAGCCTGCTTGTTGCAGAACGATTTGTTCAACCGTTTCAAATTGATTGAAATTAAACTCTTGCGGCACTAACCCAAGGTTTTGTTTTGCCAGCTCTAGATCGCTATCGATATCAAAGCCGAATACTTTCACTTTCCCAGAGGTTTTATTTACCAGCGACGAAACCACACCAATCGTGGTCGATTTACCTGCCCCATTAGGCCCAAGTAAGGCATAAAAATCGCCTTTCTCGACGTTCAAACTGATGCCTTTTAGGGCTTCAAAGCCACCAGCATAAGTTTTTCGCAGCTGCTCTATTTCTAATGCGTACATAATATGACATTACTCTTTTTCTATTTATGGCTAACAGATGACGTCAGCTAGGCTATTTTTCAACCCAACATCTGAATTAAGCTGATATAGGGATGAATAAATCATGATACGGAATGTCGAGGTTCAGAGTTACATTCTAGAGTACATACAAAAAAGGCGCAGCAAATTGAGTGCTACGCCTTCGTTATAAATTACTCAATGTAATCAGTTCTAAATAGTATTGGTTTGATGTTCATCGCTCTCGACATATTTCAGAGCAGCTCTTAGAGCCTCATAACGAAATGCGTAAGTATTACCTTGCGAGACTAAATCCAACACGTGGAATTTTTCTAACTGGGAGCGCGTCTGCTCGTTAGGGCATAGAAGTAACACCTCACATTGGGCATCTTTTGCATCTTTTATTGCGTTTTCAAGCGCTAGGCCGACTGTCACATCAATCATCGGCACATCGGTAAGGTCTAATATCATAACTTCATAATCAGAAATACTATTATGTTGACGAGAGATCGCTTTAGAGACACTAAAGATCATCGGCCCTGAAAGATAGAAGAATAGAACCTTACCATTCGCTCGGTCTAATAAACCTCGTTCGCTATCTGTCAGTGGGACATCATCTTCATCAGCATCACTGATCGCCTTCACTTGTCTTGCTTGTTCACGGCTCAGTCGTTCAATGATAATGATGTTGGAAATAAAGACGCCTAAGCCCACGGCAACAATTAGATCAACAAATACAGTCAGTAGCATTACGCCATACATGATGCTCATGCCAGCAAAACTCACCTTGTGAGCACGCTGAATAAAACTCCAGTCTAAGATATTAAACCCAACATACACTGCAATACCGGCAAGTACCGCCATAGGGATAGGTTCGGTTAGACCACCCGCGACAAGAACTACTAACATTAAGACTAAAGCGCGAATCATGCCGGATACGGGCGATCTTGCGCCAACTTGAATGTTGGTCACCGTACCCATCGTCGCACCAGCCCCTGGCAGTGCGCCAAAGAGACCTGAAATCATGTTCGCTAACCCTTGCCCTCTTAACTCTTTGTCTGAGTCATGATCTTTACGTGTTAATGAGTCACCGATTACCGCTGTTAATAGGGTGTCAATGCAACCTAATGTACCAAGCACGAGCGCATCAATAACCATTTCAACAAACATCTCAGCGTTAATGTGCGGAATGACTAAAGTAGGTAACCCTGCAGGAATAACACCAATGCGGCGAATGTCGTCCATGTTGAATAAAATAACGGAAAGAAGGGTTACTGCAACTAAGGCAACTAGCTGAGCCGGAACATACTTTCGATACTTTTTAGGAAAGAAAAATAGTATTGCAAGAGTCGAAGCACCTAGAAACAGCTCGCTAAATTTCAGATTAGACACCGTATCAGGAAGTGCATTTAGAGTTCCTATCACACCACCAGAAGGAGCGGCATGCCCTAATAAAGGCGACAACTGCAAAATAATTAATATGACGCCAATGCCAGACATAAAGCCTGAGATAACACTGTACGGCATTAGCGTAATGTATTTGCCGAGCTTTAGAGTACCGAGCAGTATCTGAAATGCGCCCGCCATCATGACAACCGTGAATGTCATTGCCATGCCAGTTTCTGGGTACTTAGCCATCATACTGGTCAAGACCGCCGTCATGATCACAGTCATTGGCCCGGTTGGTTCAGAAATCAAACTGGTTGAGCCGCCAAATAACGCGGCAAAAAAACCAACGAAAATTGCGCCCCATAATCCAGCTTCTGCCCCTGCTCCTGAAGCAACACCAAATGCCAATGCGAGCGGTAGTGAAATAATGGCAGTGGTTACGCCACCAAATATGTCGCCTTTTAAGCGAACGTCTTCAAAACGATTCCCAAACAAACTCAGCTCCCTGCTGATAAAAAAACAAATCACATCACTGTAGCAAATGTAACAGTCACTTTTCACCCTAATTAAGGTAAATGTTAGTTAACAAATAGTAGAGCTGTATTTTAAGTGTGTGATTTGCAGAGCAACAGCTCGTCAGATGAGTTGTCGTCACTCTATTTTTAACAAGATTGAATTTGTTACTTTGTGTATAGTGTGGCGAGTTAAAAAAGGAATTAAGATGCCAGAAATTAAGCAGCTATTTGAAAATAACTCTAAGTGGTCTGATTCAATCACCTCTGATCGTCCTGAGTATTTCGCCACATTAGAAGAAGGGCAAAACCCTGGTTTCTTATGGATTGGTTGTTCAGATAGCCGAGTCCCGGCTGAACGATTAACCGGTCTATATTCCGGAGAGCTGTTTGTTCACCGTAATGTTGCCAATCAAGTTATCCATACCGACTTAAACTGTCTTTCAGTTGTTCAGTACGCCGTTGATGTACTGAAAGTGAATCACATCATCGTTTGTGGCCACTATGGCTGTGGTGGCGTCAATGCAGCAATTGATAATACCCAACTTGGTCTTATCAATAACTGGCTGCTGCACATTCGTGATTTATACCTTAAGCACCGTAATTGGCTTGGTGACATGCCGCGCGAAGTTTGGGGTGATAAATTATGTGAAATTAACGTTGCAGAACAAGTGTATAACTTGGGTAATTCAACTGTATTGCAAGGCGCTTGGGAACGTGGTCAAGATGTTCAGATTCACGGTGTCGTCTATGGTATTGGAGACGGCAAACTTCTCGATCTAGGCGTAAGGTGCTCAAGCAGAGAAACACTCGAAGTATCTTACCAAGCGGCAATGGCTAAAATACTCAGTAACGAGAATAAAACAACTTCATAAAAAAACGCTCACTTTTAGTGAGCGTTTTTGTTTCAATCTATAAGCTATCGTCTCTAGCTTTGACCTATCTGGCGATTATTCCTGTGGAACAACTTTTCCGATATATGGTAAGTGACGGTATTTTTGTGCGTAATCAATACCAACACCAACAACAAATTCGTCAGGGATAGCAAAACCAATCCATTTAGCATCAACTTCAACTTCACGCTTTACTGGTTTGTCTAGCAGAGTACAAACTTGAATCGACTTAGGCTCGCGCAGTGTCAGAATTTCAATCACTTTACTCAGCGTGTTGCCAGTATCAATAATATCTTCAACCAACAGTACATCTTTACCTTTGATGTCATCATCTAAGTCTTTAAGAATACGTACATCACGGCTACTTTCCATTGTGTTGCCGTAGCTAGAAGCCGTCATAAAATCAACTTGATGAGTAATGTCTATCGCTCGCGCTAAATCAGCCATAAAGACAAATGAACCGCGTAACAAACCAACCATAACCAAATCTTCACTACCTTGGTAATGCTGTGTAATTTGCTCACCTAGCTCTTTTACTCGCTTCTGAACTTCTTGCTCAGAAATCATAGGTTCTATCGTATGTTTCATACCATTCTCAATTAAGCGGTTATTGCAGTTTCTGACGTTCTTTGAACTCAGTTCACTGCTCGATTTTGCGGCTATAGTAACACTCCTCCCTTCATGAGTTAAATTTTTCACTCTTTGTCATTATTTCTCATTTATTAGAGCCTTTATAAAATTAAGCACATTGAATCTAAACACTATTCGCATTATTGACTATTATATAACCATAAGGCATTGACCAAAATCATATGCACCATTACACTCATTGTGCTAGATCAAATAACAAAAAACACATTAGAGCAAAGACTCTAAGGTTAAACGTCACAAATAATACGTCAATTGGCAAGGAAAACTCTATATGGACTCTATAGCAAAAAGACCACGTACGCGCCTATCTCCACAAAAACGTAAATTGCAACTAATGGAAATTGCATTAGAAGTATTTGCTAAACGAGGAATAGGACGTGGCGGACACGCTGACATTGCAGAAATTGCCCAAGTGTCTGTTGCAACAGTATTTAACTACTTCCCAACTCGAGAAGATCTCGTCGATGATGTACTCAATTACGTAGTGCGTCAGTTTTCAAACTTTTTAGCTGACAACATCGATTTAGACATACACGCAAAACAAAACTTACGAAACGTCACCAGCGAAATGGTCAGTCTTGTAATTCAAGATTGTAATTGGTTGAAAGTTTGGTTTGAGTGGAGTGCATCAACTCGCGATGAAGTTTGGCCGCTGTTTGTCTCTTCAAATCGCACTAACCAAATGTTAGTGAAGAACATGTTTATCAACGCAATTAACCGTGAAGAAGTATGCAGTGATCATGACCCTGACCACTTAACAAACCTATTCCACGGTATTTGCTACTCTTTATTTGTTCAATCAAACCGTCTGCAAAATGAAGTCGCAATGGAAAGCTTAACCAATAGCTACCTTGATATGCTGTGTATTTACAAAGGCGAATAATACTAAGTATAAACATTAAGCTTCTTGCACAAAAAAACCGCTGAATTCAGCGGTTTTTTATTAATTCAAAAAAGTATTTAAAAAAGAATTACTTCTTCTTTTTCACTGCTTTCTTGTTTGGAAGGTCAGTAATTGAACCTTCGAATACTTCCGCAGCTAGACCAACAGACTCATGTAGAGTCGGGTGAGCGTGGATAGTCAGAGCGATATCTTCTGCATCACAACCCATTTCGATTGCAAGGCCGATCTCACCCAGTAGCTCACCACCGTTAGTACCAACAACAGCACCACCGATGACACGATGAGTATCTTTATCGAAGATCATCTTAGTCATACCGTCAGCACAGTCAGATGCGATTGCACGACCTGAAGCAGCCCAAGGGAATGTTGAAACTTCGTAGTTCAGACCTTCAGCCTTAGCTTCTTTCTCAGTCTTACCTACCCACGCGACTTCTGGCTCAGTGTACGCGATTGATGGGATTACTTTAGGGTCGAAGTAGTGCTTCTTACCTGAAATAACTTCAGCCGCAACGTGGCCTTCATGCACACCTTTGTGAGCAAGCATAGGCTGACCAACAACATCGCCGATAGCGTGAATATGTGAAACGTTCGTACGCAACTGCTTATCAACGTTAATGAAGCCACGCTCATCAACTTCAATACCCGCTTTTTCAGCGTCGATTAATGCACCATTTGGAACACGACCGATAGCAACAAGAACAGCATCGTAGCGCTCAGCTTCTGCTGGTGCTTTCTTGCCTTCCATTGAAACGTAGATACCATCTTCTTTCGCTTCAACTGCCGTTACTTTCGTTTCAAGCATTAGCTTGAACTTATTCTTAATGCGTTTAGTGAAGACTTTAACGATGTCTTTATCCGCTGCAGGGATAACTTGATCGAACATCTCAACAACTTCAACTTTAGAACCTAGAGAGTGGTAAACCGTACCCATCTCAAGACCGATGATACCACCACCCATGATAAGCAGTTTCTCTGGTACTTCGTTCAGCTCTAGAGCATCCGTAGAATCCCAAATACGTGGATCTTCATGCGGAATAAATGGAAGTTTAATTGGACGAGAACCCGCTGCAATGATCGCGTTGTCGAAGTTAACTGTTGTTGCTTCGCCTTCGCCTTCAACAAGAATGCTGTTAGGACCCGTGAACTTACCAAAACCGTTAACAACTGTAACGTTACGCATCTTAGCCATTCCGCCAAGACCGCCAGTTAGTTGATCGACAACTTTCTCTTTCCAGATACGGATCTTGCTGATGTCAGTCTGTGGCTCGCCGAAAACAACGCCGTGCTCAGCCATCGCTTTTGCTTCTTCAATAACTTTTGAAACGTGAAGAAGAGCTTTTGATGGGATACAACCAACGTTCAAACATACACCACCAAGAGTGCTGTAACGTTCAACTAAAACTGTCTCTAGACCTAAGTCTGCACAGCGGAATGCAGCTGAGTAACCAGCAGGACCTGAACCAAGTACAACAACTTGGGCTTTGATTTCTTTGCTCATTGTGACCTCTTGTAGTCATTATCCCTAACAGGCTAAGTAGGTATTCCAAATATATGGACTTTCAAACGTGAAACATTTTACAGAGATGTTAACAGTGTGAAAGAAGCATTCAGTTAGCCTGTGAGCTAGACAACAATTCACCATCAGTTTCTTAGAATTGAATGAAATTGTTATCTAATAATATGCGTTACATAAAACAATTAAGGTGACCCGAAAGTCACCTTAGATTTGCAAACTTTACAGAACCAAACGGCGGATATCTGATAGCGCGCTATTTAAGAATGTAATAAAGCGAGCACCTTCAGCACCATCAATCACACGGTGATCGTATGAAAGAGAAAGTGGAAGCTGTAAGCGTGGTTGGAATTCTTTACCGTTCCATACCGGCTTCATTTCAGACTTAGACACACCTAGGATACCAACTTCTGGTGCATTTACGATAGGTGTAAATGCAGTACCACCAATGCCACCAAGGCTAGAGATAGTGAAACAGCCGCCTTGCATGTCTGCAGCGGTTAGTTTGCCAGAACGTGCTTTCTTAGAAACAGCCATTAGCTCTTCAGAAAGCTCGTAGATACCTTTCTTGTTCACGTCTTTAAATACTGGAACAACTAGGCCGTTTGGCGTATCAACAGCAATACCAACGTTTACGTACTTCTTAAGAATTACGCTTTCGCCGTCATCTGACAGTGAAGAGTTGAAAGAAGGGAATGCTTCTAGTGCTTTTGCTACTGCTTTCATAATGAACACAAGTGGTGTGATCTTCATGCCAGTGTCTTTCTTAGCTTCGATTGCGTTCTGTGCTTTACGGAATGCTTCAAGCTCAGTGATGTCTGCGTTATCCCACTGAGTAACATGAGGGATCATTACCCAGTTACGGTGTAGGTTTGCACCAGAGATTTTCTTGATGCGAGACAGTTTTTGAACTTCAGTTTCACCAAACTTGCTGAAATCAATTTTCGGCCAAGGAAGAAGACCAAGTGCAGAACCGTCGCCGCCTTTACCTGATGCTGCAGCACCAGACTCAAGACGTTTAAGCGCATCTTTAACGTAAGACTGTACGTCTTCTTTTAGGATGCGGCTCTTACGGCCAGTACCTTTAACCTTAGAAAGGTTAACGCCAAATTCGCGAGCAAGACGACGAACCACTGGAGATGCGTGCGCGTAGTCACCGTTCTCTTGGAAGTCGTTCGCTGCAGAAGCCTCAGCTTTAGCTGCTGGAGCAGATACAGCTGCCGGAGCCGCCGCAGGTGCTGCTTGTGCAACTGGAGCTGCTACTGGTGCCGCGCCTTCAACAACGAAAGTCATGATTAGTGAGCCAGTTGACACTTTATCGCCAGCTGCAATCTTGATTTCTTTAACTGTACCAGAGAAAGGAGCCGGTACTTCCATTGACGCTTTGTCGCCTTCAACAGTAATTAGAGATTGCTCTTCTTCTACTGTATCGCCAACCGCTACCATGATTTCAGTAACTTCTACTTCGTCACCACCGATATCAGGAACGTTCACTTCTTTCTCAGCAGATACTGCTGGAGCCGCTGCAACAGGTGCTGCCGCTTGAGCCACTACCGGTGCTACTGAAGCACCAGAGCCTGCAACTTCAAAGATCATCACTAGAGAGCCAGTTGATACTGTATCGCCCGCTGCAATTTTGATCTCTTTAAGAGTACCCGCGAATGGTGCAGGAACTTCCATAGAAGCTTTGTCACCTTCAACAGTCAGAAGAGATTGCTCTTCTTCAATTGCATCGCCGACTGCAACCATGATTTCAGTAACTTCTACTTCGTCACCGCCAATGTCAGGAACATGAACTTCTTTAAGTTCAGAAACTGAAGCTGCCGCAGGAGCAGCTACTGGAGCCGCTTCAACTACAGGAGCTGGTGCAGCTGCTGCACCCTCCGCTTCGAAGATCATGATTAAAGAACCAGTCGTCACTGAATCGCCTTCAGAGATCTTGATTTCTTTAACGATACCCGCTTGAGACGCAGGTACTTCCATTGAAGCTTTGTCGCCTTCAACAGT
Source organism: Vibrio lamellibrachiae (assembly GCF_050337265.1). NCBI lineage: Bacteria > Pseudomonadati > Pseudomonadota > Gammaproteobacteria > Vibrionales > Vibrionaceae > Vibrio > Vibrio lamellibrachiae. Next base: position 33,379 of record NZ_JAKJSU010000008.1, on the reverse strand, counting down.
GATCAGTGACTGCTCTTCTTCAACCTTGTCGCCAACGTTTACCAGAATTTCAGTGACTTCAACTTCATCAGCACCAATGTCAGGAACATTAATTTCGATTGTCATTGTGTTTTCCTACCTTAATGCAAGTCTTATGCGTATTGCGGGTTAGTTTTTTCAGTGTCGATATCGAACTTAGCAATTGCTTCTGTAACAACTGATTTTTCAATATCACCACGTTTAGCCAGTTCAGTTAGCGCAGCAACAACAACGTAGCCAGCGTTCACTTCGAAGTGACGACGTAGGTTTTCACGGCTGTCAGAACGACCGAAACCATCAGTACCAAGTACTTTGTATGACTCAGCAGGAACGAATGCACGTACTTGCTCAGCATAGTTCTTCATGTAATCCGTCACTGCGATTGCAGGTTCGTTACCAAGAACTGTTGTGATGTACGGTACTTTTGCTTCTGCCTCTGGGTGAAGCATGTTGTCACGCTCTACCGCTTGGCCATCACGAGTTAGCTCGTTGAATGACGTTACAGAGAATACGTCAGACGCAACACCGTAGTCTTCGCTAAGGATCTGAGCCGCTTTACGTGCTTCATTCATGATAGTACCAGAGCTCATTAACTGAACTTTGCCCTTAGTACCAGCATGAGATTCAAGCTTGTAGATACCCTTACGAATGCCTTCTTCAGCGCCTTCAGGCATTGCTGGCATTGCGTAGTTCTCGTTCATTACTGTTAGGTAGTAGTAAACGTTCTCTTGGTTCTCACCGTACATGCGACGAATACCGTCTTGCATGATAACCGCTAGCTCGTAAGCAAACGTAGGGTCGTAAGAGATACAGTTAGGGATCGTGTTCGCTTGAATGTGCGAGTGACCATCTTCGTGCTGTAGACCTTCACCATTCAGTGTTGTACGACCGGCAGTAGCACCTAGTAGGAAGCCACGCGCTTGTTGGTCACCTGCTAACCATGCCATGTCACCAATACGTTGGAAACCGAACATTGAGTAGTAGATGTAGAATGGGATCATTGGTAGATCGTTGGTGCTGTATGACGTTGCAGCAGCAACCCAAGAAGCCATTGAACCTAGCTCATTGATACCTTCTTGAAGAACCTGACCAGATGTCGCTTCTTTGTAGTAAGAAACAATGCCTTTATCTTCTGGTGTGTACTCTTGACCGTGTGGGTTATAGATACCAACCTGACGGAATAGACCTTCCATACCGAATGTACGCGCTTCATCACAGATAATAGGAACGATATTTTTACCGATGCCTTTATCTTTAAGAAGGATGTTTAGTACACGTACGTAAGCCATCGTCGTAGAGATTTCACGCTTTTGAGCACCAAGTAGAGGAGCAAATGCATCTAGTTCAGGAACTTTAAATTCTTGAGTGAACTTAGGCAGACGAGCAGGTGTGTAACCGTGAAGTGCCTTACGACGAGCATGCATGTATTCGTATTCTGCCGTACCTTCTTCTAGTTTCAGGTAAGGAAGATCTGATAGCTTCTCATCTGAAAGAAGGTCTTCTAGGCCTAAGCGATCGCGTAGATGTTGGATATGCGTCATATCCATTTTCTTAACACCGTGTGCAATGTTCTTGCCTTCAGCAGCGTCACCCATGCCGTAACCTTTAACAGTCTTAGCTAGGATTACTGTTGGCTTACCGCCTGTTTCTTTCGCATTGTTGAATGCTGCGAACAGTTTAGATGAGTCATGACCACCACGCTTAAGAGCGAAGATTTCGTCATCAGTCATATCTGCAACTAGTGCTGCAGTTTCAGGGTATTTACCAAAGAAGTGCTCACGTACGTACGCGCCATCTTTAGATTTGAATGTTTGGTAGTCACCATCGATAGTTTCGTTCATTAGCTGAAGAAGCTTACCAGTCGTGTCTTTTGCCAGTAGTGAATCCCAGTTGCTACCCCAGATAACTTTAACAACGTTCCAACCAGCGCCTTTAAATAGGCCTTCTAGTTCTTGGATAATGCTGCCGTTACCCATTACAGGGCCATCTAGGCGCTGTAGGTTACAGTTGATTAGGAAACATAGGTTGTCTAGCTTCTCACGCGCAGCAAAAGAGATAGCACCACGTGATTCTGGCTCATCCATCTCACCGTCACCTAGGAACGCGTATACGCGTTGCGCTGACGTTTCTTTCAGGCCACGGCCATCAAGGTACTTTAAGAAGCGCGCTTGATAGATAGCAGAGATCGGACCAAGACCCATAGATACTGTAGGGAACTGCCAGAATTCAGGCATCAGTTTAGGGTGAGGGTAAGAAGGAATACCTTTACCATCGACTTCTTGACGGAAGTTATCTAGCTGCTCTTCAGTTAAGCGGCCTTCAACGAACGCACGAGAGTAGATACCTGGAGAGATATGACCTTGGTAATACACCAAATCGCCACCGTCCGTCTCATTTGGAGCACGGAAGAAGTGGTTGAAACATACTTCGTAAAATGCAGCTGCAGACTGGTAAGAAGCCATGTGACCACCAAGGTCTAGGTCTTTCTTAGAAGCGCGCAACACAATCATGATTGAGTTCCAGCGAATAATCGAACGAATACGACGTTCAAGAGTTACATCACCTGGGTAAGCCGGCTCTTGCGCTGCAGGAATAGTGTTGATGTAGTTTGTATTAACGCCGGTTGGCATATCTACACCGTCTAAACGTGCTTTATCTAAAACTTGCTCTAGCAAATACTGAGCACGTTCTACACCTTCTTCACGAACAACTGATTCAAGGGCCTTTAGCCAATCTTGAGTTTCTACTGCGTCTACGTCATGCTTCATGTCAGACATGGCGATCTATCCTTCTATTGGTTGGATTTTAGATAAACTGTCAAAGAGCCGTACTATGACGACTCTTTGCCTTGCTGAATTCTGCGTAAAGAGCGCTCTCTTCGAGACTCCTCACGAGTCAGATCCAACAATGTTTCTTCGATATAAGCTAAATGTGAATGTGACATTTCTCGCGCCTTTTCAGGCTGACCAGAAACAATCGCATCCACTATATTTGCTCTGTGTTTACTTACTTTTTCAACCACTTCATCGCGGCGATGTAACAACTCTAAATTCTGTAAAACGTTTTGCTCTAGCAGCGGGGCAAGACTGCGAACAATATGCAAAAGCACCACATTGTGTGCTGCTTCAGTCAATGCCACTAAGAATTTCATAACGGCACTGGCTTCTGCTTCAATATCTTGTTTTTTCTGCTCTTCGCTAATTGCCGTTAAACAATCTTGAATGCGAGCGAAATCTTCATCGGTACCACGAAGAGCCGCAAAATAAGCTGAAATACCTTCCATCGCATGACGCGACTCAAGTAAATCTAATTGTGTTTCCGAGTGGCTAGATAATAAATCTAGCAGAGGATCAGAAAAGCTCTTCCAAATACTTTCACTAACAAATGTTCCACCGCCTTGGCGACGAGTCAAAAGTTGCTTTGCTTCAAGGCGCTGAATCGCTTCCCTCACTGAGGGACGTGACACATCAAATTGCTTAGCTAATTCGCGCTCTGGAGGTAACTGCTGCCCAGGGATTAAAGACCCTTCAGCAATCAAGCGCTCTAATTCTTGCTCAATAACATCAGAAAGTTTTGGCTGTCGAATTCTTTGATAAGCCATATTGATTGCTATTCCCAGCTACAAGTAAATTGGTATTACCAATTATTTATTGGCAGGAAAATTAACATATCCAAAATGGCATTGTCCAGTAAAATGTTGATTCAAATCAAGGAAGGAGGGGTGCGATAACAAAAACTTAACTTATTTTATTTATTAATAAATATTTAATAAACAAGATTGGTCAGACCAATCACAGCAAGGCTACAATTAATTTAAGGCAGAAATTAATTTAACTCATTGATTTAAGAAGAGTGAATAAAGTTAGAGGATGTTCTTCGTCGTTACGAGGAATAATATAAAGTAGCCAGAGTGTAATCATTTGTAACTCTGGCCTACCTAAAAGGGTTAATTTGTATCAAGGTGCTCAATCATAAGTTGAAGCGATTGATTTCCTCTAAACTCATTGATATCAAGCTTGAATGCGATGCGAGCCGTCTTCGTGGAAGCATCTGGCCATCGTCTTAAATCAACGTTAAACGCGATACCATCGATCATGACATTGGTCGGGTGACCTTTATGCAGAGGCTCAAGCATTAACTTTAAATGCTTTTCTCCAACCAGTTTTTGATGCAGAATTTTAAATTCACCATCAAAAATAGGCTCTGGAAAGGCTTGCCCCCAAGGTCCACCAGAACGCAATAGCTCTGCCGTGTGCATTGAAAACTGTTCAGGAAGAAGCTCTCCATCAGACAAGACCACACCTTTGAGTGCGTTATCATCCAGCTCTTGCCTTACAATTTGATCAAACAGACGAGAGAACATCTCAAAGTCCGACTCTTTAATGCTTAGCCCTGCCGCCATCGCATGGCCACCAAACTTAGCAATAAGGCCAGGGTTTTGAGTATCAATGCGATCGAGTGCATCTCTCATATGTAGCCCAGGAATTGAGCGACAAGAGCCTTTGATCATCCCTTCTCCACCGTCTGCGAATGCAATGACAGGGCGATGAAATTTCTCTTTAATTCGTGAAGCCAGAATGCCAATAACACCTTGGTGCCAATCTCGTTGGAACAGGACCAGCCCATGGGGTAGCTCACTATTGTCACCAAATTGAAGGCGCTCACAAAAAGCCATGGCTTCTTGCTTCATCCCCTCTTCGATCTCTTTACGTGTTTGATTAAGCCCATCAAGCTCGCTCGCCATTCGACGCGCCGCATGAATGTTATTACTCATCAATAGCTCTACACCAAAAGACATGTCATCTAAACGGCCTGCGGCATTAATCCGTGGACCAAGAGCAAAGCCAAAATCGGTTGCGACCAAACGATGGGCATCTTTCTTTGCCACTTCGATTAAGGCTTGAATACCCGGTCTCGCTTTTCCTGCTCTTATACGTTGTAAACCTTGGTGCACCAAAATTCGGTTGTTCTCATCTAACGCAACTACATCGGCAACCGTGCCAAGGGCTACTAAATCGATAAGCTCCATCAATTTTGGTTCAGTCATATTGTTTGAGCTAAACCAAGCGACTTTTCGCATGTGTACGCACAGCGCCATCATCAGATAGAAAGCAACGCCTACCCCGGCTAGCGACTTAGATGGGAAATTACAGGATTCCAAGTTCGGATTGACCATCGCATCCGCTATCGGTAATTCGTGTCCCGGTAAGTGATGGTCGGTAACGATAACGGTTAGCCCTTTTTCCTTGGCATAACGCACTCCATCAATCGACGAGACACCGTTATCTACAGTCATGATAACCTGAGCACCAATCGCAATGGCTTGGTCGACAACTTCTGGGCTCAGCCCATACCCATCTTCAAAACGGTTTGGTACTAAGTAATCAACATTACTGCTGCCTAGCATGCGAAGGGCAAGTACAGATAATGCTGAACTGGTTGCTCCGTCAGCGTCAAAGTCGCCGACCACAATGATCCGTTGATTTTTAGAAACTGCCTCAAACAACAATTCAACCGCAAGCTGAATACCATCCAGTTTCTGATAGGAGTGCAAGGCTTTAGCGGCTTTATCTAACTGCTGTGAAGAGCGAATACCTCTACTAATGTAGATTCGCTTTAATAACGGTTCAATTGGATCTGAGAGAAGTGAAAGGTCGACGTCAGGTCGACGGAGGATTTCTATCATAAATAAACGTTTAGCAGGTGATCACTCACCTGCTCCTTGTTCTAATATTGTCTTAACTGACAGTCAAATGAAGAGGCAACATGATTACTGCGCTTCTAATTGCTCCAGTAATTTTGCTGGCGGTAAATAGCCACCAACCATCTCACCACTTGGTAAGAATATAGATGGCGTACCACTGATACCAAGTGACTTACCAACGGTATAATGCTGTTTCACTGTTTGCTGGCATTGAGCAAAGTTATCACCCGGCTCTGGCAGGCGACGATTTACCTTCGCATCATGCATGGCTGCTTTTGGATCTTCAGCACACCAAATTGCCGCCATTTGATCACCAACATCAGAGGCTGGTCCCTGACGAGGATATGCTAAGTAACGGACTGTAATACCTAGCGCATTATACCCATTGAGTTGGTTGTGTAATCTCACACAGTAACCACAAGTAATATCGGTAAAGACTGTTACCACATATTTTTCATCATCGGCTTTAAATTCAATAACACTGTCACTTAGAGCCGAAACTTTTTCTGCATTAACAGGCGCTTGACGTTTAGCAAGGACATCGACATACCCACCATTTTCTTTATGCTGGTATAGCGTTCCTGACATGAAATACTCACCATCAACTGACGAGTATAAAATGCCGCCACTGGTTTGGACTTCAAACAAGCCCTCAATCGGCGTCGGTAAAATATCCATCACTGTCAAATTCAGCTTTGAAAAATTGCTTTGAATCTTTTGCTTCGCCTCATCACTCAGCCCGATAAAGTTTGATGCTTCCATCTCAGCGGAATCACTTTGAACTGTCGCAGTTTCCTCAACTTTAACAGTCTCTTCTGCGTTACAAGCCACGATAAAAAATGGCAATGCGAATAACGATAGTCGGCGTAATACGCTCATTAAAATCACCTTAAATTAAGCCCTAGGATGGTGCTCACTATGAATTTGTTTTAGCCGCTCAGTAGCGACGTGAGTATAAATTTGTGTCGTCGATAAATCACTGTGGCCCAGTAGCATTTGTACCACTCGTAAATCGGCTCCGTAATTGAGCAAGTGAGTTGCAAATGCGTGCCTTAGTACGTGAGGTGACAGAAGCTCTGTATCAATCCCAGCAATTACAGCATAGTGCTTTATCCTATGCCAGAATGTTTGGCGAGTCATCTGTCTTGCTCGTTTACTTGGAAATACAACGTCAGACGTTTTCTCTCCAAGTAACGTAGACCGTCCTTGCTCGATGAAAGTTTCAATCCAATCAACCGCATTTTCTCCCATCGGCACTAATCGCTCTTTTCCACCCTTACCCGTAACACGAACCACGCCTTGGCGGATGCTAATGTTTTCCATTGTTAAGCTCACAAGCTCGGTCACACGAAGTCCCGTCGCATATAAAAGCTCAAGCATCGCTTTATCACGAAGTTCAAGCGGATCATTGGGATCGGGGGCGTCTAACAACGCTTCAACTTGCTGTTCCGATAAATCTTTAGGTAAACGCTGCGGTAGTTTAGGGCTAAGCAACAATGCACTTGGATCGTCAGCGCGCACTTTCTCACGATGTAGATACTGAAACAGGCGACGAATAGCCGAAAGCATCCGCGCTCTTGAGGTCTGCTTATAATCTTTATCAGCCAACCAGCTTTGATACTCTTGCAGCCCCGACAAGCTAATCGCATTCAAACGATAATGATTATCTGACATCCACTGAAGCAGTTTTTGCAGGTCATTGCGATATGAAATCAGTGTGTTTTCAGATAACCCTCGCTCCATCCACATAGCATCAAGAAATGATTCCATGATTTTCTGCTCAGGTGATATAGCTTTTTGCTCGAAAGATACAGAGTCTTGCTCTGTAGACGATGACTTTTGTGTTGTTTGCGACACGATTAATCTCTTTAACTTCAATCTGTAAAGGTTATGTGACTGCAGCTACTAAAGCCACAAATTTGTCTATTTGATCAAATTCTCACTGCAATGCTTGCACATTTATGGTTAAAATCCGTTATCGCACATCAAATATGTAACATTATGAAGATTGGTTTGTTTTACGGCTCAACAACCTGCTACACCGAAATGGCAGCAGAGAAAATACGCGCTATTATTGGAGAAGAGCTAGTGGATATTCACAATATCAAAGAGAGTTCTATCTCTTTGATGGCTGATTATGACTTATTGATACTCGGTATCTCCACTTGGGACTTTGGTGAAATCCAAGAAGATTGGAGCGAAATATGGCAAGAAATCGCTGGCGTATCGCTAAAAAACAAATCCGTTGCACTATTCGGATTAGGCGATCAAGAAGGTTATGGCGAGTGGTATCTCGATGCGATGGGTCTTCTTCATGATGAACTAAAGCAGATCGACGCTAATCTTATTGGCTACTGGCCAAATCAAGGCTACGAATTTGAAGCATCAAAAGCGCTCACACCTGACGGCACACAGTTTGTTGGTCTTGCTCTGGATGAAGATTCACAATATGAACTCAGTGATGAACGCATTACAACTTGGGTAGAGCAGATATTAGTTGAGTACCAAGCGACGCTATAATTAGGAGCTGAAGTACTTTATGGCAGAGACCGAAGTACTTTCGCGAAGTCTAATCATTCGTTTTACTTAGCAAGCCTTTAAATTTCCGCCAATCAAATACCAATCCAGGATCAGTTTTACGCAACGGGGCGATATATTGATGCCCCGTTATTCGTTCTGGCGAAATTTGCGGATATTGAAGCATAAGTGCACTAGTTAGCTGTGAGAGTGATTGATACTGCAATTGGGTATAAGCACTAAAATCATCCCCCTCTAGTTCAATTCCAATCGAGTAATCATTGCATCGCGCTCGACCAGCAAAAGAAGAAAGACCCGCATGCCAAGCTCGTTTGGTAAAAGGCACAAATTGAATCACCTTTCCTTGACGATCAATAAGACAATGGGCTGATACCCTCATATTCTCAATCACTTTAAAAAATGGGTGCAGTGACGAATCAAGCTTCCCAGTAAAGAACTGCTCAATGTAAGGACCACCAAACTGGCTCGGTGGTAGGCTGATGTTATGAATGACCAGTAATGAGATATCGCTTAGATCGTCTCGTTCATCACAATGTGGTGATGGAAGATGCTTCGCACTGATGTACCACCCTTGTTGATCAATCATTTACCTAACCCTTTTTAATCAGTATCCAATTGATTTTATCCATTCCAAGATGAAAAGCGAGATTAAAGGCTGAATTTAATTTCGACTGCTAGTATCATGCCCCCACCCTCAAGCCAACGACTAGATTTGCGATGAAAAACACACATAACAGCCAACAACGCCTTGATTATTTAAAAACCCAACTGCCACTTGAAATTACCCGAGCAGTAGCGGAAACACTAAGAGAAGATCTCGGTGGTGTTGTTGATGTAGATGCTGATATTACCGCAAGTCTGATCCCTGCAGATGCGACCAACGTAGCGACGATTATTACTCGCGAACACGGTGTATTTTGCGGCCAAGCCTGGGCAGATGAAGTGTTCAAGCAAATTGGCGGAACGGTAAACATTGAATGGCACGTGAAAGACGGCGATGTGGTTGAGCCAAACCAAACGCTTTGTACCCTTTCAGGTCCATCCCGCGCACTACTAACCGGTGAGCGAAATGCAATGAACTTCATTCAAACTCTTTCTGGCTGTGCGAGTATTACTGCGACCTACGCAAAGCAATTAGAAGGCACAGAGTGTCGCTTGCTAGATACACGTAAAACCATTCCCGGCCTACGTAGTGCACTTAAATATGCAGTCGCTTGCGGTGGCGGTTTCAATCACCGTATCGGTGTGTTTGACGCATACCTTATTAAAGAAAACCACATCATTGCGTGTGGTGGCATTGAAAAAGCTGTCGCTACGGCAAAACAGCTTAACCCAGGTAAGCCGGTTGAGATTGAAACAGAAAGCCTAGAAGAGCTACAAAGTGCTATTGATGCAGGTGCAGATATCATCATGCTTGATAACTTCACCACTGACATGATGCGTGAAGCGGTGAAGCTTAACGCTGGCCGCGCTGCTCTAGAAAACTCAGGAAACGTCACTCTTGAAACGATCCGAGAATTTGCTGAAACAGGCGTGGATTACATCTCTGTTGGCGCACTGACGAAACACCTACAAGCATTAGACTTATCGATGAGATTCCAATCTTAATCGATTAATAGCCAACAAAATTACAAATAAAGAAGAGAGGCTAAGTCTATTGATGCCTCTCTTTTTCTTTCTAGCTTAAAAATACTTCATCGCCCATCACTTTATATGCCACTCGTCGAATAAATTTGCACTGCGAATGTAATATAGGTTTAACTTCAACAATTTGCCTCGCGCTCACTCTCCCACTGCATTTCTAGATTCACTAACACTATTTACTCTGACTGCATCCCTTATACATCGCAAACGGAGAAAATAATGAAAGCGATCAATAAGAAACAGAAAGGCTTTACCCTAATTGAGTTGATGATTGTTGTAGGAATAATTGGTGTTCTTAGTGCTATTGCTGTACCTGCGTATAAAAGTTACTTGCTTAAAACTGAAGCAAATACCGCAGTAAGTATCCCTAGAACTTTACTAACAAATATCGACCTATATATTCAAGAAGAAGGGAAGTTTCCTCCACATGCTGATATTGCAAAAGTGGGAGCAGATCAAGATATGAGTGCTATGGGTAGGTTACTTCTAACTCCTACAGATGCGACCTCTACTACTGGGAGTGTTGCTTTTACAATCGGTGAAAATGCATCTTTAAATGGCAAAGTGGTTACTTTCGCCAAATTAGATAGTGGTTGGAAATGTACACATGATACTGGGCAAACGTTAAAAGGTTGTGCAGCAGTAACCCCATAATGATAACTAACCTCCCTGCAATCTTGCGTCAGGCTAAGCTTTTAAGCTTGGTGCAAGAGCAGACAGTAATGGAACATGTCAACGCTTCCGGTATGTCTGTACCTGAAGCGTTGCTCGATCTTGAGCTCTTCCAATCTAATAATCTCACTAATCAACTGAGCCATATTTTTGGCCTCACTCCAGTGCAGTTAACCCAGTTTGATTTCGCCACTCTTTGCCACTCACTAGGGCTAAGAGAACTCATCACTCGCTACCATGCTCTGCCTCTGCAAAATAATGGCTTGGTGCTCTCTGTTGCAGTTTCTGACCCAACCCACAGTGAAATTGAAGATGAGTTCCGCTTTGCATCCGGGCTTCAAGTGGAACTGGTTCTAGCTGATGTAAAAGAGCTTGAAGCCGCAATTCGTCGCTTATACGGCCACGCTATTAGCGCCTCTACCTCGTCAGCAAAAGAGATAAGCCAAGATGAGTTAGCAAGCCTTGTTGATGTTGGTGATGATGAAATACAGAACATTGAAGATCTCAGCTTAGATGATGCACCCGTCAGCCGTTTTATTAATCAGGTGTTGTTAGATGCAGTGAGAAAAGGCGCATCGGATATTCACTTTGAGCCATACGATGATCTTTATCGTATACGTCTACGTTGCGACGGAATATTGGTGGAGACACAAAGCCCTGCAAGTCAACTCAGTCGTCGCCTCTCTGCTCGGTTAAAGATCCTCGCCAAACTTGATATCGCCGAGCGTCGTCTGCCTCAAGATGGTCGAATTAAACTTCGCCTAGATGATACCACTGCCATAGATATGCGCGTTTCTACTTTGCCAACGCTGTGGGGCGAAAAAATCGTACTGCGCCTTCTTGATAGCAGTAGCGCAAGCCTTGATATCGACAAACTTGGCTACAGTAACAAACAGAAACAGCTCTATCTCAAGGCGTTAAAGCAGCCTCAGGGGATGATTTTAATGACCGGCCCAACAGGAAGTGGAAAAACCGTTTCGCTCTATACCGGGCTTAGTATCCTAAACACGCCTGAAGTGAACATCTCCACCGCTGAAGATCCGGTTGAAATCAATATCTCAGGGATCAATCAAGTACAGGTTCAACCCAAGATCGGCTTTGATTTCTCTAAAGCGCTGCGATCTTTCTTACGCCAAGATCCTGATATCGTCATGGTTGGTGAGATTCGAGATTTAGATACGGCTGAAATCGCGATTAAAGCGGCTCAAACAGGACACTTAGTCTTATCAACTCTGCACACCAACTCTGCGGCTGAAACCGTCATTCGCCTCGGTAATATGGGCATTGAGGCATTTAATCTCGCTTCATCACTAAGTTTAATCATCGCTCAACGACTGGCTCGTAAGCTTTGCCCTCACTGTAAACTTCCTCACTTAGATAGCGTATTAACTGAAAAGCTACAGCTGTTAACGAGCGACACTATTTTTAAAGCCAACTCTACAGGCTGTAACGAATGCAATGCTGGTTATTCTGGTCGAACTGGCATTTATGAAGTAATGCCTTTTGACCATGAACTCGCCGATGCTGTGATCAAAGGGGCATCGATGATTGAAATAGAAAGGTTAGCGAAATCTCACGGCATGCAAACTCTACAAGAGTCAGGGCTCGAGAAGCTAAAGCAAGGCATCACCAGCTACTCGGAACTGCAACGCGTACTCTATTTTTGACCTAATGGATGAAATGATTGATAGATGAGAAACACTAAACCGACTCAATTAAAAAACTATCGTTGGAAAGGCATCAACAGTGCCGGAAAACGTGTTTCTGGTCAGGTGATTGCACTGTCAGAAATAGAGGTTCGAGATAAGCTTAAAGAGCAGCATATCCAAATTAAAAAAATCAAAAAAGGATCAATATCCTTTGTATCGAGAATAACTCATCGCGTCAAAGCGAGAGACATCACCATACTGACGCGACAATTGGCCACTATGTTAGGAACAGGTGTTCCCATCATTCAGGCTCTTAAATTGGTGGCAGACAATAACCGTAAAGCAGAGATGAAATCAATCTTATCTCAAGTGAGTAAAGGCGTTGAAGCTGGGACGCCAATTTCAAAAGCGCTTCGTACCGCAAGTCCTCTGTTTGACTCTTTGTATGTCGATTTAGTCGCAACGGGTGAGCAGTCCGGTAACCTACCTGAAGTATTTGAACGACTAGCAACCTACCGAGAAAAAAGTGAACAGCTAAGAGCTAAAGTCATCAAGGCCCTTATCTACCCTACGATGGTTGTACTGGTTGCGCTAAGCGTCTCCTATTTAATGCTCACTGTGGTTATTCCAGAGTTTGAAAGCATGTTTAAGGGATTTGGTGCGGATCTGCCTTGGTTTACTCAACAAGTGCTCTATCTATCCCACTGGGTTCAAGCCTATAGCCTGACGATTGTACTTACTGTTATTGCCACTTTTTTTATCGTTAAAACGATTCGCAAAAAGTCGTTTCGTATTCGTCTCTCCACCAGCAAATTGAGTTTAAAATTACCTGTTATTGGCGGGGTATTTTCTAAAGCCGCGATTGCCAAATTTAGTCGCACACTGGCGACAAGCTTTAGTGCTGGCATCCCCATTTTAACCAGCCTTAAAACCACGGCGAAAACCTCAGGCAACCTCCATTATCAAACCGCTATTGATTCGGTACACCGAGATACGTCAGCCGGAATGCCAATGTACATAGCAATGAGAAATACCGCAGCCTTTCCTGAAATGGTTCTGCAAATGGTGATGATTGGGGAAGAATCTGGATGCCTTGATGACATGCTCAATAAAGTCGCTACTATCTACGAATTTGAGGTCGATAATACCGTTGATAATTTAGGCAAGATTCTCGAACCACTGATCATTGTCTTTCTTGGCGTTGTCATTGGAGGATTAGTTGTTGCTATGTATTTACCAATCTTTAACTTAATGAGTGTATTAGGATAGTATTAAGCTTTGATATGCTAGTAACTGATATCGTTACCAAATAGCATCAATGGCTATTCTCCTTAATTACTCGAGTAAAAATATGGAAGTGTTTGAGTTACACCCTTGGCTATTCACCACCTTTGCCATCGTATTTGGTTTGATCATAGGTAGCTTTCTCAATGTCGTTATTCACCGACTGCCTATCATTATGGAAAGAGAGTGGCGTCAAGAGTGTGCTGAATCCTTCCCTGAATATAAAATCACACCTCCTGAGGGAGATTACTCATTAAGCATTCCTCGTTCGACATGCCCAAAATGTCAGACTCAACTGAGGCTTATTGATAACGTACCAATCTTAAGCTGGCTATTTCTCAAAGGAAAATGCCATAAATGTGAAGACAAAATTTCAGTACGTTACCCACTTATTGAATTATTAGCAGCGTTAGTAAGTGGAGCTATTGCCTACAATTTTGGCCCAAGCTACTTCTCTATCGCACTAGTACTATTTAGCTTTGTTCTAATCGCGGCTACCTTTATCGATCTAGACACTATGCTGCTACCCGATCAGCTTACTCTTCCTCTTGTTTGGTCTGGCATTACACTGGCACTATTTGAAATAAGCCCAGTGTCACTACAAGATGCAGTGATCGGCGCTATTGCCGGTTACCTGTGCTTGTGGCTTGTCTATTGGGGCTTTAAGCTGATAACCGGTAAAGAAGGCATGGGCTATGGTGATTTCAAATTACTCGCAGCTCTAGGCGCATGGCTTGGCTGGCAGTATCTACCTATGATCATTTTACTCTCGTCTTTTGTCGGTCTGATTTTTGGTCTGATTCAACTTCGACTACAGCAAAAAGGCATCGATAAAGCATTCCCATTTGGGCCTTACCTCGCTATTGCGGGTTGGGTTAGCTTAATGTGGGGAGAGCAGATTATGTCTTGGTACCTTAGTTCATTAGTAGGAGTTTAGTATGACTTTTGTAGTAGGTATCACCGGTGGCATTGCCAGTGGGAAAACAACCGTCGCGGATCTTTTTCATCAACATTTTGATATCGACATTGTGGATGCCGACATCATTGCCCGTGAGGTTGTCCAGCCAGAGAGTGAAGGGCTTAATGCAATCATCGCTCATTTTGGGCCAGACATAGTTGCCAACAGTGGTGAACTAAATAGAGCCAAACTCAGAGAAAAGATCTTTTCACACCCTGAAGAAAAACAGTGGCTAGATAATTTATTACACCCAATGATTCGCCTTAAAATGAAGAACGACATTGAAGCGGTAGACTCCCCTTACGCACTGCTTGTTATTCCTTTATTAGTCGAGAACAACCTACAGCAGATGACTGATCGAATTCTGGTGATCGATGTAGATGAGCAAACTCAAATTGAGCGTACAATGAACCGAGATGGTGTCTCTTTCGAGCAAGCTCAATCTATTCTTTCAGCGCAAACGAGCAGAGAGACCCGTCTTAGCTTTGCCGATGATGTGATTAAAAATGATACGGAAAACAAAAAACTTATGCCTCAAATCACAGAATTACATCAAAAGTATCTAGCTATTAGTAGTGCAAATCTGTGAGAATAGAACAGAGACATTCGAAGGCGATAGCAATGACCACCCATAAGTTTGAACATCCTCTTAATGAAAAAACACGCATTTATTTGCGAGTAGAAGCACTACTCCATCAACTCAAGGTGTCTTCTCAATTTTCAGATGATCTTCAACATTTACTTTTCTTCCGCTCACTGTTTGATTTGCTCGAAATTTTCGAACAGATTCAGCTTAAAAGCGAACTAGCAAAAGATATAGAAAAACAACGCCTTACTTATAAAAGTTGGTTAAACGTCGAAGGTGTCGATCAAGCAATGCTGCTCGATGTCTTAAATGAAGTTGATCTCGTGCATGGTAATCTAATGACGGCTGAGCGTTTTGGTCAGTCACTAAAAGATGACCGTTTCATTAGCACTATTCGTCAACGTTTCAATTTACCCGGTGGCTCGTGCTGTTTCGATTTACCAGCACTGCATCATTGGCTTCACTTGCCAACGACACAAAAAGAGCATGATACCAATGTGTGGTTAGGGACATTAACACCACTCTCAGATGCATTAACGCTATGGCTTAAATTGGCTAGAGAAACTGGGTACTATAAACCTCAACTTGCGAACAATGGTTTCTTCCAAAGTGATGCTGAAGAAGCGAATATTCTAAGACTCGAGATCCCTCTACAATACGGTGTGTACCCTATGATTTCAGGGCATAAAAATCGCTTTGCTATTAAATTCATAGACTTTAAATCAGGCCAAGCATGTACTCAGAATATTCAATTCTCCCTTGCTGTTTGTAGCTAACACTCAGCTTAATACTGCCCTCTTATTCATCGATATCAGCGAGTACACGCTCTAGTTTCGGTTCTAATATCAAGTTGCAATTCAGGTATCAAGAACCGACAATATCAGTAATACCAATACGAGATTGATCCAATGTCAAAGAAAACCACGATTGTAAAATGTCCGCAATGTAGCGCGGATGTTGAATGGGGAGAGCAAAGCCCACACCGCCCTTTTTGCAGCAAACAGTGCCAGATGATCGACTTTGGTGAATGGGCAGATGAAGAAAACGCAATTGCCGGCGCACCAGATATGTCAGACAGCGACGGTTGGTCTGAAGACCCACATTAATGCTACAGCTAACTGCTAACTGCTAACTGCTAACAAATTTAAAGGTTGATGCCATTGGTATTAGCCTTTTTTCTTTTTCCGCTAGATATAAATTATTTGAAGTTTGGACAGTGGAATTTCTGAGAGTTAGGCGCAGGAGGATTTTACTATATCAAGAAGGAGGCGCGGAGTTTACGGCAGTAAATGAGCACCGACGACGTAGATATAGTGAAATATCACCAGCATAACTCCAAAAATAAAAAAACGGGGTCCTATAGACCCCGTTTTTCTTATGAGAACGCTAGTTATAGCATTACTTCTTAGTAAGCTTCTCGCGGATACGAGCTGACTTACCAGAACGCTCACGTAGGTAGTACAACTTGGCACGACGTACTGCACCACGGCGTTTAACTTCGATGCTATCAACCATTGGAGAATGTGTTTGGAACGTACGCTCAACACCTTCACCGTTCGAGATTTTACGAACAGTAAATGCAGAGTGTAGACCACGGTTACGGATTGCGATTACAACGCCTTCGAAAGCCTGTAGACGCTCACGGTCACCTTCTTTTACCTTAACTTGAACTACAACAGTGTCACCTGGTGCAAACTTAGGTAGGTCTGATTTCAGTTGCTCTTCTTCAAGAGCCTTGATGATGTTACTCATTTTTTAAATTCCTAGAATAAACTGATACTAAATAAAATAGGTTACTGCTTACTTTTTATTAGAGCGATGCTCTTTAATAAATTCGGCCAGTAATTGTTCCTGTTCGTCAGTCAGAGCTAGGTTTTCCAAGAGCTCTGGTCTTCTTAGCCAAGTACGGCCCAGCGATTGTTGTAATCGCCAGCGACGAATATCCTTATGGTTGCCTGACATCAATACCGAAGGCACCGATTTATCATCTAACATTTCAGGACGCGTATAGTGTGGACAATCTAACAAACCATTGGCAAAAGAATCTTCTTCTGCTGACGCAAAATCCCCTAATACTCCCGGAATAAACCGAGATACTGAGTCAATCAACGTCATGGCTGGTATTTCGCCACCCGTCATTACAAAATCACCAATTGACCATTCTTCGTCAACTTCGGATTGTATAATGCGCTCATCCACCCCTTCGTAGCGACCACAAATAAGAAGCAAGTTCTCATTAGTAGCCAACTCTTCAACACCTTGTTGGTCGAGTTTACGACCTTGAGGTGATAGGTAAATGACTTTCGTCTTTCCCGGTGAGGCTTGTTTTGCCGTATGAATAGCTTCGCGCAAAGGCTGAACCATCATAAGCATTCCAGGACCACCACCGTAAGGTCTATCATCAACAGTGCGATGTTTGTCGTGAGTGAAATCGCGAGGATTCCATGTCTCTACCGACAAGAGACCTTTTTTAACCGCTTGACCTGTTACTCCAAAATCAGTAACGCTGCGGAACATTTCTGGAAAAAGGCTAATTATGCCAACCCACATGTTTTCACCAATATAAACTTGGTTCTATTCGCAATGTTACTTGGAGTTAGAATCCAGGATCCCAGTCAACTTCGATCCGTTGAGCTTTGCGATCAACTAATTTGATCACTTGCTCTTCAAGAAACGGGATTAATCGTTCCTTTTGTCCGAAAGCATCTTTTAGATTTGCTTTCACTACGAGAACATCGTTGGAGCCGGTTTCCATGACATCCGTCACTTTACCTAAATCGTAACCTTTGGTGGTCACAACTTGCATTCCAAACAATTCACGCCAGTAGAATTCTTCTTCTGACAATTCCGGTAATGATGCAGGATCAATAGCAATTTCGAAATTGGTTAGTAAGTGCGCTTCTTCGCGAACTTCCAAACCGGCTAGTTTAGCCACCATAGCTTTGCTATGACGCTTCCAGCTTTCTACTTTGTACTCAACCCACTCGCCCTTTATTTTAATAAACCAAGGACTGTAATCGAAAATGCTCTCAGCATTGTCTGTGTAGGAAAAAACCTTAAGCCAGCCGCGAATGCCATAGGTAGCACCAAACTTGCCCATAACAATTTTTTCGTTTTGCTCACTCATTGTTTCTTTTCCTTTCATCGACATAAGCTACTTCTCTATAAATAAAGAATTAAGCCGCTTTTTTAGCGTCTTTTACTAGCTTAGCTACGCGGTCAGATACAGATGCGCCTTGACCAACCCAATGGTTAACGCGATCTAGGTCTAAACGTAGACCTTCTTCTTGACCAGTAGCAGTAGGGTTAAAGAAACCTACTTTTTCAATGAAACGGCCAGTTGCAGCGTTGCGGCTGTCCGCTACTACGATTTGATAAAATGGGCGTTTTTTTGCGCCGTGACGTGCCAAACGAATGGTTACCATGTCGTCCTCTTTTGCTTTCTCAAAAATAAAATTAACCCCAAGAACCGTTCATTAAAAGGACAGTTTGGGGTCTCGTGCCAAAATAAAGCCTCGGAATTTTACTCTTATTCCGAGGCAATGCAAGGCTTTTAGCTACTTTTTCGCCACCACAAATGGTGAGTAGAATTTGTGATTTAGCTAACAGGTTGATAATAAAGTTAGCTAAAGTCTGTTTTGCTCGCTAGTGAGTGGTTTCGAAGATCGAAGTTAACGACCAAATGGATTGAAGCCACCGCCTCCACCCATTCCGCCCATACCACCGCCGCCCATCATGCCTTGCATATTGCGCATCATGCCTTTCATACCGCCTTTTTGCATTTTCTTCATCATCTTCTGCATTTGAGTAAATTGCTTTAATAAGCGATTCACATCTTGCACTTGAGTACCAGAACCTGCAGCAATACGCTTTTTACGTGAACCTTTAATGAGTTCAGGGCGTTTACGTTCTTTCATTGTCATAGAGCAGATGATCGCTTCCATCTGCTTAAACATTTTGTCATCTACTTTATCTTTAACGTTATCTGGCACGTTGCCCATACCAGGCAACTTATCCATCATTCCCGCCATTCCGCCCATGTTAGACATCTGACCTAACTGCTCGCGGAAATCTTCTAAATCAAAGCCTTTTTTCTCTTTAAATTTCTTCGCTAACTTTTCAGCTTTGTCGGTATCGACGTTACGTTGAAGGTCTTCAATAAGAGATAAAACATCACCCATGCCTAGAATGCGTGATGCAACACGGTCTGGGTGGAATGGTTCTAGTGCATCGGTTTTCTCGCCAACACCCAAGAATTTAATCGGCTTACCGGTAATATGACGTACAGATAACGCTGCACCACCACGTGCATCACCATCAACTTTGGTTAGGATGACACCAGTAAGCGGTAGCATATCGCCGAATGCTTTTGCTGTATTTGCGGCATCTTGACCCGTCATTGCATCGACAACAAACAGTGTTTCTACCGGGTTGATAGCAGTATGAAGCTGCTTAATCTCAGCCATCATCTCTTCATCGATAGCTAAGCGGCCCGCAGTATCGACAAGAAGTACGTCGTAAAACTTTTTCTTAGCGTGATCAATTGCAGCGTTTGCAATATCAATCGGCTTTTGATCAGCAGACGATGGGAAGAAATCGACACCGACATCTGTTGCTAGTGTCTCTAGCTGTTTGATTGCCGCTGGGCGGTAAACATCGGCAGAAACAACCAGAACTTTCTTTTTATCTCTTTCACTTAATAACTTAGATAGTTTGCCGACGCTGGTTGTTTTACCTGCACCTTGCAAACCCGCCATTAAGATCACAGCAGGTGGCTGCGCTGCTAAATCAAGCGCTTCATTGGATTCACCCATCACGGCTTCAAGCTCAGCTTGAACAATCTTGATGAACTCTTGGCCCGGTGTTAGAGATTTAGAAACCTCAACACCCACAGCGCCTTCTTTAACGCGCTTTACAAAATCACGTACAACAGGAAGGGCTACATCAGCTTCTAACAACGCCATGCGAACTTCGCGCAACGTCTCTTTAATATTATCTTCGGTCAAACGACCTTTACCGCTGATATTTTTCAGCGTTTTGGACAATCGATCAGTTAAATTCTCAAACATCTTTTTACTCTTCGCTATCAGGCGACAAATTATGATGAGTATACATTAGCCACGGTGGTAGTCATACCCGTTGTCACAGCCTTCTTAAGATTTGATATCTCATCTATTGCAATTCTATCTGGATATGCGATAGCCCAAGCGCTTGATGCAGGTTATAATTCGTTAATTAATCGACAAAACTTGTGATATTAATGGATAACTTAGTCGCTGTTACTTCTGCAATTTTATATGCGCTCGCGATCGCAACGATTATTCCTGGGTTAGTCCAACAAACAGGGATCAAATCTAAAACTGTCTTTACGAGTGCTGCTATTGCGCTGGCTTTGCATGGCTGGTTATTAAGTGATCTTATATTTAATGGTAACGGACAAAACCTTAGCATCCTCAATGTTGCGTCATTAATCAGCTTTATTATCTCTCTTGTTATGAGCATTGCGATGCTAAGAACAAGATTATGGTTTTTGCTTCCCGTGGTGTATAGCTTCTCAGCCATCAACTTAATGGGAGCAACATTTATATCCAGTGCCTTTATTACCCATTTGGAAAATGAGCCAAAATTACTCCTTCATATTTCCTTAGCACTGTTCTCGTATTCTACCCTTTCCATTGGTGCACTGTACGCACTGCAACTTGCATGGCTTGACCACAAGCTTAAGGCAAAAAAAGCGTTGGCGATTAATCCAAACTTGCCACCTTTGATGATGGTTGAACGTCAGTTATTTAAGATCATTCTTATCGGAACGCTTCTGTTAACTGGTACGTTGATTACTGGTGCATTTTTTGTTCAAGACATGTTTGCTCAAGGTAAAGCACATAAAGGCATTTTGTCGTTTATTGCTTGGGTTATCTACTCAACCCTTCTTTGGGGTCATTACCAAAAAGGCTGGCGTGGACGTAAGGTAACTTGGTTTGCTGTCGCGGGCGCAACGTTACTCACTTTGGCCTATTTCGGAAGTCGATTTGTCAAAGAGATCATTCTGACTTAACTCATTCACCTGTGACTCACTCATTTTGGTAGTAACTAATTTTATTATATTGTTAGATGACTAAACAAAACGAGTAAGTGACTCTTCTTATTACCTTTTAATAGGGTTCAATGTTATAGCATCATTGACATCTTTATTATTATCGGTCATAAATTAAGCAATAGATAAAAAGGGAAATTTTAGATTGGACGACATCTCCACAGTTTTTTTGTTCACGTTACTTGGCTGTTTGATCGTTATCTCCGGATACTTTTCAGGCTCAGAAACGGGAATGATGTCTCTAAACCGTTATCGGTTAAAGCATTTAGCCGGAACAGGGCACAAAGGTGCAAAGCGTGTTGAAAAACTGTTAAGCCGACCAGACCGATTGATTGGTCTAATTCTTATCGGCAACAACCTGGTTAATATCCTCGCATCGGCCATCGCTACTATCATAGGTATGCGCCTATATGGTGATGTGGGTGTAGCTCTTGCCACCGGTTTGCTGACCATGGTTATTTTGGTCTTTGCTGAAGTGACGCCAAAAACGATCGCAAGCTTATACCCTGAACGTGTTTCCTACGCGAGTAGTATCCTGCTTCTTTTCTTGATGAAGGTGCTTTCTCCATTGGTTATTTTGGTGAACTTTATAACCAATGGCTTTATTCGTTTATTAGGCGTGAAAGCTGAGCACAATAAAGAAGATCATTTAAGCTCGGAAGAGTTGCGCACGGTTGTTAACGAAGCTGGAAACCTCATTCCTCAACGTCACCAAGATATGCTGGTATCCATTCTGGATTTAGAGCATGTTACGGTCAACGACATCATGATCCCTCGAAATGAAATTACTGGTATCGATATCAACGATGATTGGAAGTCTATTGTTCGCCAACTCACTCACTCACCTCATGGTCGAGTTGTTCTTTACCGTGACCAAATTGATGAAGTAGTTGGAATGTTAAGGCTTCGAGAAGCTTATCGCTTGATGCTTGAGAAAAATGAATTCAATAAAGAGACGCTGTTGCGTGCGGCTGATGAGGTTTACTTCATTCCTGAAAGTACCCCTTTGAATGTACAGCTTTTAAAATTCCAGCGTAATAAAGAGCGTATAGGGCTGATTGTTGATGAGTATGGCGACATCAATGGTCTTGTTACCTTAGAAGATATATTAGAAGAAATTGTTGGTGAGTTTACGACCTCCATTGCGCCAAGCTTATCGGATGAAATAACACCTCAAGCTGACGGAAGCTTTCTGATTGAAGGGAGCACCAATATCCGAGATATCAACAAAGGTCTCCAATGGAAGCTGCCAACCGATGGGCCAGTTACCCTTAACGGTCTTATTTTAGAGCACTTAGAAGATATTCCAGAAAGCCATATCAGTGTTCGAGTCGCTGAACACCCAATGGAAATTGTTGAGCTTGAAGAAAATAGAATCAAACTAGTCAGAGTATTTCCAAAGCTGACTTAGTCCTCAGTATATGAATACAGGACACAAAAAAAGCCTTGAGTGTTTCTCAAGGCTTTTTTATTGCGTTTCTTATAATCTGTGACAATCTAAAAACTAGTCGACTTTCAACTCATTTAGCATTGCTTCTGGCAGTGCAAGTTCATCGTTTTTATTTACTAAAATTCCCGCTGCAATAATATTTTTTGCAATTTGTTGAGCGTCAGACAATGAGTGCATTGCAGCCGTTCCACACTGGTACTCGTTCAGCTCTGGGATCTTATTTTGATCAGCCACTTTTAATACATCTTCCATTGCCGCTAGCCAAGCTGCAGCTACCGCATCTTCACTTGGTGTACCAATAAGGCTCATGTAGAAACCAGTACGACAGCCCATTGGAGAGATATCAATAATCTCCACTGAGTCGCCATTTAGGTGATCACGCATAAAGCCTGCGTATAAGTGCTCAAGCGTATGAATGCCTTCTTCTGAAAGAATGTCTTTGTTTGGCGCAGTGAAGCGTAGATCAAACACCGTAATAGTATCGCCTTTTGGCGTTTGCATTGTCTTTGCAACACGAACTGCAGGTGCATTCATACGAGTGTGGTCAACGGTAAAACTGTCTAATAACGGCATTGCTTTTCCCTCAATTATCGATGGGCATAAGTCTTTCGTTACTCATGCCACATACCTGCCCCAGCCCTGCGGCTAGTCTCTTTTAATTATGTTTAACGACTTAGAATATCCCACTATTTCAAATAAGAGAAATAGCTTTCTAAGTACTGGTCAAAGTCATCTGTATCATTCGATTCTTGTGTGGCTTGAGCTTGTCTCGAGCGAACCACCTCAGATTCCATCTCTTGTTGAGAGTATACTTTATATTGATGCTGCTTATATTGCTCGCGATACGTCAAACCAAGTTCACAGCCGAGCTTACCTAAACCACCGTGCTGCTTTGTCATAGCCAGTAATTGTCCGGAAATCGTTAACTCTGGATCATCAATCCATAGAAGCAATTTATCACAAACATCTTGATATGCTCGACCGCCATGCTCTTCATCCATTGAGCGAGCAATCAGAATAAGATCATCAAACACTCGCTTAGCCCAGTCTTGCAGAGTCAATTGCTCTCCGCGACAGCCAATTTGAAGCTCTAGACCCGTCTTACGACCTTCAACAATCACTTTATTCCAATTGTCACGCCAGCACTCAAGCTCACAGTCATCCATAGGATCTGAGTCGCTTAATGTCGCCCACGTTAGGAACAGATCAAGAAAACGAATCTGTTCTTCGGTAATACCTACCGAGCTAAAAGGGTTTACATCTAATGAACGAACTTCGATATATTCAACGCCAGCTCGCTCTAGCGCCTCTGACGGTTTTTCATCAGATCGCGCAACACGTTTAGGGCGGATTGGAGCGTACAGTTCATTTTCAATTTGCAGAACATTACTGTTTAGCTGTCGGTATTCACCCTCAACTTTAATGCCAATATTGGCAAACTCTTCTGAAGGGGTGCGAATCGCTTTATTTAGCCCCTCTAGGTATTGGTCGAGGCTGTTAAAGCCAATCTTCAATATGCTTTGAGCGCTATTGGTATAGCCTAAATCACTTAGCCTTAATGAGGTTGCATGAGGTAGATATAGGGTCTGATTAATATTTTCAAAAGGCAGCTTTGTTTCTCTTCCTTTAAGGAAAGAAGAACATAGCGCTGGTGATGCACCGAAGAAGTACGGGATCAGCCAACCAAAGCGGTAGTAATTACGAATAAGGCCAAAATATGACTCTGATTTACTCGCTTCACGTTCACCTTGCTCTTGCTCGCCATGCAAAGCATCCCAAAACGCTTCAGGAAAAGAGAAGTTAAAATGCACACCAGAGATGATTTGCATCAAACTGCCATAACGGTGTTTTAACCCTTCACGATAAAGAGTTTTCATCTTACCGGAGTTAGACGTACCGTAATAAGCAAGATTAATGTCATCTTCACCACCCACATAGCAAGGCATCGACATTGGCCACATCTTCTCTTCACCCAAATTAGTTTGAGTAAAGTGGTGGATATCTTCCAGTTGGTAAACCAACGTAGAGACATCATTCGATACTGGGGTAATGAACTCTAATAAAGATTCAGAAAAGTCTGTCGTGATCCATTCATTTGAATACGCTGAGCCTAATCCTTCAGGGTGTGGTGTGGTCGCAAGGTGTCCGTTTTGGTGATAGCGCAGAGTCTCACGCTCAACACCACGTCCATATTGCTTAAACACGTCCGATTGTTTGGCTATCAAACCTAGCCTAGCAGCAAAATCAGTCAAAATGAGGGTCACTTATGTTCATATTTAGGCGCTGCAAGAAAAACTCACAGTTTAACTGGCGCTAAATAGGTTGTTAGAATTTGGGCGGAATAGTCCGCCCTTTATAAATGTGTACTCTAACGGATGATTTCAAGCTCTTCTATCGGAATTTCTAATTTTTCTAACTCCGATTTCAAGCTATCGACATCACCAACCACAATTATCTGGTAGTCATCTGGGTTAAACCATTTCTTAGCCAGTTTATCCAACGTTGATTTATTCACGGTATCGACGATTTGATTTCTCTGTTGAAGGTAATCCTCATCCAGACTGTAAGTAAGGATATTACTCAGTAGCGCTGCTTTTTGTGATGGGGTCTCATATTTTAGAGCATCTTGCTGGCCAACCGCCAAGCGTAAAAAATCCAGCTCATCTTCAGTTATGCCCTTTTCACTAAATAGTGCGAGCTCTTTTTGCATCTCCACTATTGAAGCTACCGTTGAATCCGCACGAACTTGAGCGTTGAATACAATAATGCCGACTTCTCTGTTCGCCGCTAAATAACCACTCGCACCATAGGTATAACCCTTATCTTCACGAAGATTCTGGTTGATTCGACTATTAAAATTACCAGCTAAATTAAAGTTAGCCAGTTGGGTTAAATAGGTCTCTCCGGTAGCATCAAATGAGCGCCCTTTTCTTACTAAGCGAACAACACTTTGAGGTGCATGAGGTTTATCTACGAGGTATATTTTTTGCTCTGTTAACGGTTTTACGACTTGAGGTCTAAGCAGTGGTGATACTTCCCCTTCCCAGTCAGAAAAGAACGATAACTCTTTTTTAATATTTTTCTTATTAATGTCTCCCACTACGACAATTTGAGCACCATGTGGCGTGTAGTGTTTATTATAAAACTCTTTCACATCCTCTAAGGTGAGGTTTGACAAAGAGGCTTCTGTTCCGTCACGAGAGCGAGCAAATAGAGAGCGACCAAAGACAACCTGTCGTGTTGCTTGAGAAGCTAACCAGCTAGGTGTTTGGTGACGATAAACAATGCCTTCAAGCATCTGTTTTTTAACTCGTTCAAAGTCATCTTCATCGAATTTAGGCGCAAATAGGATCTCTTCAACAATCGCAAGCGTTGGGGTTAAGTTCTTCTCAAGTGCAGAGACGCTGATTGAGGTCGTGTAAGAGCCAGCACTCACACTAATGTGACTACCTAGTTTATCTAACTCGGCTTTTAGTGCTTCTAAAGTGCGATGCTGTGTCCCCTCTTCCAGTAAAGAGGCCGTCAAATTAGCTAGTCCTTCTTTGCCTTTAGCTACGTGCCTTTCACCAGCGGGTAGATAAAACTCAATTTGAACGGTCGGGGTTTCCGTTGTTTTCGTGCCTAGCAGCTCTGCACCATTGTCAAAGTAGATCTCGTACAGTTTAGGCATCTGAGCCTTCACGCCACCCGCTACCGGCGGCATAATAGAGCGGTCGAAACTGTCTTCTGCTTTGCGTTGCTCAAGCTGGTCATCGGCTATTTTCTGGTATTCTGGAAGTGTTCGCTCAGCTGGAGCAAAGTCCGCCTCTTTTACAGCCAATTCCATTTTACCTCTAGGAATAACACTAAGCGTCACTTTTGGCTTCCCTTGAAGGTAGCTTTGGTACACAGACATCACTGTTTCAGGTGTGACTTCGTGGATCTGTTGTAGACGTGTTTCAATGCGATCTGGCTGGCCATAGAAGGTCTGGTTTGAGGCAAGCTGGGTTACTTTTCCACGAACACTCTCTAGTGCAAATACAGCATTGGCTTCAGACATGCCTGTAATTTGATCAAGACGCTCTTGCTGTACTCCTTGCTGGGAGAACTCTTCCAGTGTTTCCATCAACTCTTGATAAAGAGGTGTCAGGTTACCTTCACCACCAGATGCGCCCATTGCATATACATAAAATGTACATGACAGTTCAGCACAGTCTTGAAATGCGCCTGCATCTACCGCCTTTTGAGTTTTCACTAGGCGTTGGTAGAGCAAACTGTTCGCCCCTCCACCAAGTACATTGGCTAATGAATCAAGAGAAACTTGTTGTTCATGGCCACGATACTCTGTAGGCCACCCAACAACGACCATTGGCTGTTGAATGCGGTCTTCTAAAGTCAAGTAACGGTCTTCTGTTAATTGAGCTGGCTGCTTAGGTGCTTTTTCTACTTCAGGTCCCTTAGGAATAGAGCCGAAATATTGATTAAGCCAAGCAAGCGTTTCATCCTCATCAAAATCGCCTCCTATGGTGATAACAGCATTATTAGGACCGTACCAACGCAGGAAGAAGTCTTTCAAATCATTAACATCAACACGATCAAGGTCTTCTACATAACCGATTGGTTGCCATGAATATGGATGACCTTCTGGATAAATTGCTTCGCCCATCCGTTCCCACATCAATCCATAAGGACGATTATCGTAACTTTGTGCACGCTCATTTTTTACGGTATCTCGTTGAATCTCAAACTTGTGCTGAGAGACTGCATCCAGCAAGAACCCCATACGATCCGACTCTAACCAAAGCACTTTTTCAAGTTGATTAGAGGGTACCGTTTGAAAGTAATTGGTTCGATCACGATTTGTTGTGCCGTTTAATGTGCCACCAGCTTCAGTAATGATCCTGAAGTGCTCTTGATCACCGACATTCTCTGAGCCTTGGAACATCATGTGCTCAAAAAAATGCGCAAAGCCCGACTTGCCAACGTCTTCACGTGCAGAACCAACATGATAGGTAACATCGACGTGAACCAAAGGATCTGAGTGATCTGGAGAGAGAATAACGGTTAAACCATTATCTAACTGATACTTTGAATAGGGGATCATCACTGTGTCAGGTGTTTGAGACACTTCTTCAATTAGAGTCATCCCTTCCGGCACTGAAGAGAAAAAAGGAACGGAAGGAATGGTGTAACTTGAACAGGCTGAAATAGTAAGGAGGGAGAACGCTCCTAACCAAATGTTTCTCATAACGTTTCCTTAAAAAAAACCAAAATAGATTGCAGCTAATAAGCTATATCGAAGTGCTTTGCCGATCAGAATAAGAACAAAACAAGGTAGTAAGCGCATTCTTAGCCAACCTGCGGCTAAGCAGAGTGGATCACCAATAATTGGGAGCCAACTAAATAATAACGTCCAGTAGCCATATCGATTAAGCCAGCTAATAGCTTTATGACCATGCTTTTCTTGTTGAGTTCGATTAGGTAACCATAACCCCAACCAATAGTTAGTCATGCCACCAAGGGTATTACCCAAAGTCGCAACGACAATAATAATCAGAGTAGAGTATTGATTCAGGCTGAGTGTGGCAATTAAACCCGCTTCAGAGCCACCAGGCAATAAAGTGGCACTCAAGAAACCACTAATAAAAAGTACCCATAAAGCTGAATCAGAGAACCAAAGAGCAAAAGTTTCAAACGCGGTAGTAAATGTCTCTAGCATTGCATATCAAGTAACACCTTGCCTCGCGTATGCCCTGTTTCTATTTGCAGGTGGGCATCTTGCGCTTGGGTAAAAGAGAATATTTGTTGGATTTCAACTTTAAGTAACCCAACACTGACCATATAAAGCATAGTATCAAGTTGCTCAGGATCTGGGTCGACTAACATGCCTGTTGCTTCAAACCCAAGCAGTTTGGCTTTTTCACAAATTAGCTCAGCAGAGAGAGTCGGTACAGTAACAACACGTGCGCCATCTTTTAAACACTTCAATGCATCCAAAGCAGCATCACCACCCACTAAATCAATCAACACATCTACTTCTTCAACTCTTTCTGATACTGGAGCGAATTGGTAATTGATAGCATGTGCACCAAGGGTTGCCAAATAATCAAGATTACGCTCACTGCAGGTAGTAAACACTTCAGCTTTTGCAGCAATCGCGATTTGTATCGCTAAGTGCCCGACACCGCCTGCCCCTGCAAGAATAAGAACACGGTCGCCTTCCTTTACTTCTGCTTTATTCAACGCTTGAGCCGCGGTTTGGCCAGCTAAAGGAAGGACTGCAGCCGCTTCTAGTGTTACAGCATCAGGAATGAGGCTAAGCTCACTCTCTGCAACACAGACATACTGGCTATAGCCTCCACCTTGAAGTGGAAAGCCAATAAAGCCTGCAACATTGGCCCCTTGCTCAAAGCGCGATGAATCATCACCCACCGCAACGACTTTACCTGAAATATCATAGCCAGGAACCCAAGGTAAGTTATCTTTATTTTGAGCAGCTGCCCAGCCAAGACCTGCACGTGTTTTTACATCAATAGGGTTAACCCCGGAAAAAGCAACTTTAACAAGTACTTCGCCAGATTTTGGTTGGGGTACTTTGGAAGTAAGAGTGGCAAGGACATCTGCTTCACCAAACTTGGTAATTGCTATTTGCTTGTTTTCCATCTGTTCTATTCCCTATTGAAAAAAAGAAAGGGATGCCGAAGCATCCCTTTGAATATATAACATTTCTTTCAATTAAGTTAACTATTAGCTCGCAATTTAACCATCAACTGACCAAATGCACTTTTGTTAACCAGCTAATCATTATTAACCGAGCCATTCTTATCAGCCGATCAGCTATTATCAACCGACCAAGGCAAGAAGAATACCTGCTGCAACCGCAGAGCCAAGTACACCGGCTACATTTGGTCCCATAGCATGCATCAACAAGAAGTTTTGTGGATTAGCCTGTAAGCCAACCTTATTCACAACACGCGCAGCCATCGGTACAGCGGAAACACCTGCAGCACCAATAAGTGGGTTAATATCTTCTTTAGAGTACTTGTTTAATAGCTTAGCCATCAAAACACCAGCGGCTGTACCTATACTAAAGGCAACAGCACCAAGTAATAGAATACCTAGTGTTTTGAAGTTCAAGAACTGCTCTGCTTGAAGCTTAGAACCAACACCGAGACCTAAGAAGATCGTTACGATGTTAATAAGCTCGTTTTGCGCCGTTTTTGATAAACGATCAACCACACCAGCTTCACGCATCAAGTTACCTAAGCAGAACATACCGACTAAAGGTGTCGCTGATGGTAGGAACAAGATAGTCATCAACAGTACAGCAAGTGGGAAGATAACCTTCTCCGCTTTGCCAACATGTTTCAGCTGAGCCATTTTAATCTGACGCTCTTCAGGCGTTGTTAAAGCCTTCATAATTGGTGGCTGGATAATCGGTACTAATGCCATGTAGCTATAAGCGGCTACGGCAATTGCCCCAAGCAGCTCTGGTGATAGCTTACTGGCTAGAAATATAGCCGTTGGTCCATCTGCACCACCAATGATTGCGATAGAAGCGGCGTCTGGCATTGAGAACTCCATACCAGGAATATAGTTAAGCATAATCGCACCAAATAGCGTTGCGAAAATACCAAACTGAGCCGCAGCCCCAAGCCATAAGGTTTTAGGGTTTGCAATCAGAGCACCGAAGTCCGTCATTGCCCCTACGCCCATAAAGATAAGCAGTGGGAAAACACCTGTTTCAATACCAATGTAATAAACGTAATAGAGCAAGCCACCCGGATCAGTAAATCCTGCATTGGGGATATTTGCTAGTATTGCGCCAAAGCCAATAGGCAGTAAGAGTAACGGTTCAAAGCCACGAGTAATCGCTAAAAACAACAGAATTGCCCCAACTAGCATCATGCATAGCTGACCAAATTCAAAATTAGCAATCCCTGTCTCTGACCATAAGATCATCAATCCTTCCATGGTGATCCCTTACGCTAAGCTTAGAAGTGGTGAGCCAACAGTCACGGCATCGCCCTCTTTCACATGAAGATCTTGCACGATACCACCACGAGCAGCACGTACTTCTGTTTCCATCTTCATTGCTTCAAGTATCAATAACACGTCACCTTCGGCAACTTGAGCGCCAGCTTGGACGTTCACTTTGAAAATGTTACCGGCTAGTGGCGCTGGTACAGCTTCAGCGTTACCCGCAGAGGCTGCTACAGGAGCTGCTTGAGCTGACGCTTGAGTTGGCACAACAGACGTTAGCTCCCCTTGAGGGCCTACTTCAACATCAAATACTTGACCATCTACTTTCACGCTGTAACTTTCAATACCACCTGGAGCCGCTTTAGCAGCAACTTGTAGTTGAGCTTGTTCTACGCTAGGTGCCGGTTCAAATGCTTCAGGGTTACGACGATTTTTAAGGAACTTCAAACCAACTTGTGGGAAAAGTGCATAAGTTAATACATCATCAACTGTATCTTCAGCTAAAGATATGCCATCCGCTTTTGCTTTTTCTAAAAGCTCTGTGGTTAATGTATTGAGCTCATTTTCAATCAAATCAGCAGGACGACAAGTTACCGGCTCAGCACCGTCTAGTACTTTTGCTTGTAGTGCTTGATCAACTTCAGCAGGAGCAGCACCATATTCACCCTTCAGCAAACCAGCTGTCTCTTTAGTGATGCTCTTATAGCGCTCACCCGTTAATACATTAATTACCGCTTGAGAACCTACAATTTGCGATGTCGGCGTAACCAGTGGGATATAACCCAGCTCTTTACGAACGCGTGGGATCTCTTCAAGAACTTCATCAAGACGATCAGCTGCGCCTTGTTCTTTTAGCTGGCCTTCCATATTGGTAAGCATGCCACCAGGAACTTGAGCAATGAGAATTCGTGAATCAATACCTTTAAGTTGGCCTTCCCATTTTGCATATTTTTTACGTACTTCACGGAAGTAAGCTGCAATAGGCTCAATTTGATCAAGTTTTAAATTAGTATCTCGCTCTGTGCCTTCAAGCATCGCGACAACTGTTTCAGTCGGCGTATGTCCGTAAGTACAGCTCATTGAAGAGATTGCGGTGTCAAGAATATCGATACCTGCTTCTACGGCCTTCACCGCTGTTGCAGTCGAAAGACCAGTCGTAGCATGGCAATGGAGTGCGAGAGGAACATCACATGATGCTTTAATACGTGTAATGAGCTCTTCAGCCTCATAAGGTTTTAAAAGGCCAGACATATCTTTAATACACAAAGAGTGACAACCAAGGTCTTCTAAGCGCTTCGCCAAATCTACCCATGTATCTGAATTATGAACAGGGCTTGTCGTATAAGACATAGTTCCTTGCGCATGTGCACCAACATCAATGGCAGCTTTAACCGATGTTTGGAAGTTACGTACGTCATTCATCGCATCAAAGATACGAAATACATCCATACCATTGGTATGAGCTCGTTCGACAAATTTCTCTACCACGTCATCCGCATAGTGGCGGTAACCCAGCAGGTTCTGACCACGCAGTAACATTTGCATTGGTGTATTTGGCATCGCTTTTTTTAATTCACGCAGACGCTCCCAAGGGTCTTCCCCTAGAAATCGAATACAAGAATCAAAGGTGGCACCACCCCAAGTTTCAAGTGACCAATACCCGACTTTATCCAACTCTGCCGCAATAGGCAGCATATCTTCAATACGCATACGCGTAGCGAATAGTGACTGATGGGCGTCACGAAGGACCACATCCGTAATAGCTAGTGGTTTAGACATGCTCATTAACTCCTTTTAATCCTTAAAAAATCTATTTAGCTGTAACTGTACGATGTTGGTGAACGGCAGCTGAGATCGCTGCAACAACTTTCGGACTGATAGCAGAAGGATTTGATTGAACTTTATTATTTTGAATTGGTGTGGAAAACGTCTCTGGTGCTTCTGTTGGCACTAGTTTCGACATTAACCGAACGAGGTATACAAGAATAGTTAGGAAAATAAATACGACTGACATTCCCGTAATCATCAGGGTTGCAGCGTCGCCTAGCAGGCTTCCAATATTTGTCATGTTGCTTCCTTTCTTTGTCATCCTGACAATTTATGTGCCGACGGTTCCAGTAAACAGTGTCGACAGTGATCTAGGATTATCTCGATTGGTAAAAGTTTGTCAATTTTGTTTAATCAACTCTTTATGATAAAACACAAATCCGGTGGATATTTCACCATTCAAATCACATAACTCTGAAAATTTAATGCTTTTTAGGTAATAAAACTAGCCAATTTATGGACGTTAATACAAATTTTGAACGAATACTGAGATGGAGTTAATAGTTATTGGATTTTTCTTTTAAAACAACGAGTTGTGATTTTAAAGTTATCAGAATGATAATGAGATGTTAATAAAAAAGCCTCGCTAATTAGCGAGGCTTTCGTATAGTGGCGCGTCCTGGAGGATTCGAACCTCCGACCGCCTGGTTCGTAGCCAGGTACTCTATCCAGCTGAGCTAAGGACGCGCGGGGTTTTGATATTAATAACTAAGATAAGTATCAACATCAGGATTAATGAAAACCCTTAATAGTGGCGCGCTCTGGAGGATTCGAACCTCCGACCGCCTGGTTCGTAGCCAGGTACTCTATCCAGCTGAGCTAAGAGCGCACAAGGTTTCGATACTGAATTCTCTATTAACTTAGTGTTAATTAAGTTATCAATATCAGGATTAATGAAAACCCTAAATAGTGGCGCGTCCTGGAGGATTCGAACCTCCGACCGCCTGGTTCGTAGCCAGGTACTCTATCCAGCTGAGCTAAGGACGCACAACA
>NZ_JAKJSU010000031.1:0-608 GCF_050337265.1 Vibrio lamellibrachiae | reverse complement strand
CGATTGAACTTCTCAGTAACGTCATCCCACTCTAGGGTGTTACCGACATAATTCCCTTCCGAGTCGATCATTGCCCCCACGTTGAGCTCAATCTTCACCCCTTTCACATCAATCACGGTGTTGTAAGGCAGGTTGTTTACATCCGCGAGCAGTTGACGTTGGTGCGATGGGTCTTTATGAAAACCATCAATACAGTAACCAATTAAGTGCTCTTCGGTTGCTTTGAARTTCGACCACACGCTTTGGAACAAGGCTTCGTGCGTTTTCAATAAATTGAGCGTTTTTTTGTTGGCRTAAGTGATGAGGAAATCTCGATCGACCATCATCATCGCCGTTTGAGATTGATCSACAGASGCTTGTAATCGCGCCACATCATTGTCTCGATTGAACTTCTCGGTAACGTCATCCCACTCTAGAGTGTTACCGACATAATTCCCTTCGGAGTCAATCATCGCCGCCACGTTGAGCTCAATCTTCACCCCTTTCACATCAATCACGGTGTTGTAAGGCAGGTTGTTTACATCCGCGAGCAGTTGACGTTGGTGCGATGGGTCTTTATGGTTGTTTACATCCGCGAGCAGTTGACGTTGGTGCGATGGGTCTTTATG
>NZ_JAKJSU010000030.1:0-687 GCF_050337265.1 Vibrio lamellibrachiae | reverse complement strand
TACGTGCTTATGCACGTGGGTTTCCCCATTCAGAAATCCCAGACTCAAAAGGTTATTACTACCTAATCTGGGCTTATCGCAAGTTATTACGTCTTTCATCGCCTCTGACTGCCAAGGCATCCACCGTGTACGCTTAGTCACTTAACCATACAACCCCAAAAGGTTTCTGTATGGCAACTAACCAAGGTGTAAACTCGTTGTCTCATTATTTGAATGAGCGAGACAACATTTCGATTTTGCCGGACTCAAATATTAAACAATCACAACCGAAGTTATGATGTTTCCAAGAACACTTGAATGTGTGTTGGTACCTAAATGATAAATCATCTAGGATTTGAGAACTTTTATTTGAACAACAACCGATCAAAGTCGTTGTTCGTCAGCTTTCCAAATTGTTAAAGAGCATAAAGCAAAAGCTTTAATCAATAACCGAAGTCATTCATTAAAGCTCTATTTTAACTTATTTAAACCATCAATCTGTGTGGGTACTCATCGTGAAAATCATCGTATAAGGAGGTGATCCAGCCCCAGGTTCCCCTAGGGCTACCTTGTTACGACTTCACCCCAGTCATGAACCACAAAGTGGTGAGCGTCCTCCCCGAAAGGTTAAACTACCCACTTCTTTTGCAGCCCACTCCCATGGTGTGACGGGCGGTGTGTACAAGGCCCGGGAACGTATTCACCGTA
>NZ_JAKJSU010000029.1:0-741 GCF_050337265.1 Vibrio lamellibrachiae | reverse complement strand
GTCGGAATCGCTAGTAATCGTAGATCAGAATGCTACGGTGAATACGTTCCCGGGCCTTGTACACACCGCCCGTCACACCATGGGAGTGGGCTGCAAAAGAAGTGGGTAGTTTAACCTTTCGAGGAGGACGCTCACCACTTTGTGGTTCATGACTGGGGTGAAGTCGTAACAAGGTAGCCCTAGGGGAACCTGGGGCTGGATCACCTCCTTATACGATGATTTTCACGATGAGTACCCACACAGATTGATATGTTTAAACAGTTAAGAGTGACCTAAGTCCCGTTCGTCTAGAGGCCTAGGACACCGCCCTTTCACGGCGGTAACAGGGGTTCGACTCCCCTACGGGATACCATCTTTAAACGCGCTTCTCTACTTTAGCTAGAGATATAAGTGCCTTTAAAAATGGTTTTTTTCTTTCAAAAGAAACAAAATCTGCTCTTTAACAATTTGGAAAGCTGACGAACAACGACTTTGATCGGTTGTTGTTCAAATAAAAGTTCTCAAATCCTAGATGATTTATCATTTAGGTACCAACACACATTCAAGTGTTCTTGGAAACAATATTGCTTCGGCAATGTTTGTTTAATATTTGAGTCCGGCAAAATCGAAATGTTGTCTCGCTCATTCAAATAATGAGACAACGAGTTTACACCTTGGTTAGTTGCCATACAGAAACCTTTTGGGGTTGTATGGTTAAGTGACTAAGCGTACACGGTGGATGCCTTGGCAGTCAGAGCAGAG